>JAJDCM010000155.1 GCA_029260825.1 Planctomycetota bacterium
TCGCCGAGGGCAAGTCATTTCGGTTCAGATCAAGGAGCCGGAATGGACTCGAATTTGTTGATTCTTGTGCTTTTCGGCGACGCAGAGTTGGGCCGAAAGGGCTGTCCTCGACGGAATCTGACTTTGTCAACGGGCTGCTAGAGGCGGCGATCAAAGAGGAACTTTCAAGCCAATCTTGACACCTGAAAAAGCGCTCCATTCGAAGACGAGGCCGTGTCGGGGCAACAACGTAACGGTCTCGTCGTTGACACATCCTCCATCTTCGGGCAATCTAAGTGCGGCGACGATTCACGCCGAACCTCACGGCCTCTCCCCCATCGAGAGCCACTCATCGAAGCATCGGGGCAAAGGGGGGCACTCCCGAATCGGCATATTTGGAGCCTTCGTAACGCCGTGGGCTTCGTTGCTGGGGGGCGCAGCTCTTGAGAGTCCAAGATCACCAGAAGAACAACCAGGCCTGGCCTCTGAACAAGCATCGCAGGGTCACGAAGAAGACATTTGCGCTAGACTATCCCGAGCACGAACCTCGAACTTGCGCAGGGATTGAAGATGAAGCGTCGAAACACAACAATCATGACCGTCATTCTTGCACTGACCTTTCTGGGGATCATGGTGCGTCAATTCCGGGAGGTCGAAAACGGGCCGACCTTCGCTCAGGTCAATTCACGAAGCAGTCGGGATACCTCCAATAACACGGAGATTTCTCCGGATGAACGGTCACAACAGCTTCGTGGTTCAGACAGAGAAGCCAGGCGCACTCATCATTCTTCCCCGATTGAGGCAGCCGATGCGCCTGCTCCGCTCCCGGAAGGAGAAGATCCGGTCAAATGCTTTGCCTACGGGCGAATCACGATCGATCCGGACGATCCGATTCCAAACCACGGCTTTACCGTTCGCCTGACCGACCGGGAAGGAAATCAATATCAGACGAAGGCAGACTCGGAAGGCCGCTATTCCAAACCTGGGCTCAGTCCCGGCGACTGGTGGATCTTTGCCGAGGGGGTCGGCTATGAAAGAGAAGTAGACGTTCTTCCATTCAGCGCCGACAAGCGTCTCATTCGAAGAGACTTTCACTTGACCCGGTCTCTCTTCGTTGACATCAAGCTCATCACCCCCGACGGACGGCCCTTTCAAGAAAGTCTGGAAGAGCAAGGCGCACCCCTTCGACATGGCCTCTCTCTCCGTCCAGTGGCAACAAAAAACGCCCCCGGTGAGTTCATTGACGGAGTCCGCGGAAACGAGAGCAGCCCCTTCGGCGCGGGACAGTTCTGGAAAGACGGGCACGTTCACCAGAAAAGATCACCCGAGTATCTCGGATCCATTTTTCTTCAGGAACAACCGCCATTGTTTCTCAGCCTGTTGAACTTTCAATACGTCATCGAGACGCGCCTCGTCGAGGCGGGAACAACTGAAATCACCTTCGTTTTACGACCAGAAGACTTGATTGCTCAGCTCGGTCAGATTCGCGCAGAATTCGTCGATCTTGAATCTGACAGGCTCCTTCCCGATGTGCAAGTCTGGCTGCAGGGAGGGCCAAGAGGCGGCTCAGCCCGGTTTTCAAACACAGATGGCCAGGTCTATTTTGACTCGATTCCCCCCGGGAACTATTCCCTCTGTGCCGAGCTTGACGGCTATGCGCTTTTTGTCACCCCTCTCCAGGTGCAACCGGCACGCGTGACTCAGCCAGCGACCATCACACTGGAGAAAGAAGTCACGGTTAGCGGTCATGTGACAAAGAAAGGAAAGAGTCCCCTGCACACGGAACTTCAGTCTTCGATGATTGACCCGGATACCGGGAAGATCAACCCAACCATGCATCGAACGACCCAGTTCGGAGATGACGGCTCGTTTACCATCGAGGGAATGGCCCGGGGAAAGTGGGCGATCTGGGTCGGAGATCAAGGAGACGGATGGATGTCGCCCCGAACAATCGTCGATACTTCGGGAGGCTCACTACAACATGTGACCTTGACCGTCTATCCAACTCACTCGATCGTTGTGATTCCGCCCCTTGATCGATGGAAGGAGCTACAATACACGGTGAGCACTGAACAGGGCATCAAGCCCTCCCCGAGTCGCTTCTACTCCCCTTCTCCATCTCGCATCCAGGTCGCTCCAGGAGCCTACCTCGTCCAGATTCTGACCCATGAAGGAATCTTGATGCAAGAATGGAGCATCATGACATCGGAAAAACCCTTGACCCTCCGGATCGAGTAGTTCTCGATATCTTCAGAAGACCCAGAAGAACATTACCGGGAGGAACCCCCACGTGGTGGATAAATCCCGTCCTTCTCACGCTCATAACTCACCCTTCCGCCCACCATCGCAGTTTCAACATAGGTTCGATAATCAAGGGGTGGTCCGGTGAGGATGAGAAGATCCGCGTCCTTCCCCACTTCAATGCTGCCAATGCGATCCTCCAGATGCAGCATTCGTGCCGGCACCATGGTGAGGGATGAAAGAGCCGCTTCTTCAGAGGCTCCGCCCCGAACCGCAAAGGCCGCTTCAAGGGGCAAGCTCAGCAGGTCTCTCCCGGCGATCCCATTCAGGTTGACCGAACTCGAAAGAGCCGCAAGCGCAAATGAAACTCCAGCCTTCTCAAAGATACCGGAAGACTCGATGGAGCTACCCGAACGATCTTCGAGGCCGGTTCGCGGCTGTCGCCGGGAACGAGGAGTCAAGATGACCGGAACCTTCGACTGTCCCAGCTCGGAGGCGACGATCCAGCCTTCAATCACACTTTCAAGCACCAGATCGTAATCAAGCTCGGTGGCCAGATCGATCATGTCCCGGATCTCATCGACGGTGTTGGCCTGTGTTCGAAGCGAAACTTCTTTCTTGATCAGCCGCAGCAAATCCGCATCCGAACCTCCACCACTACTTCGCCCTCTTCCTCCCCCCGTCCCTGGGCGCCGCGATCCGTCACTGGATCGTGAACGTTCCCCGGACTCCCTTTCTCGCCCAGGCTGCTCTTGCGACATGGCCATCGACTTTCGGACTCGTTTGATGTCCGCTCGCCACTGATACCTGCTCTCGGAGGAAGCAAGCGCTCCCGGCGCAAGATCATAAAACGCATGCTCCTTCACCAGCATGGAATCCAGCTGGCCGTAGCTCATCTTCAACACCGCGTGGCGACGTGGCGTACTGGGTGCAGGCCGTGCCGGAACAATCGGCTCGGTCGGTAGAACGGTCAAACCACAACAACCACAGGTCGAATCCTCGTCGTCAAGAAACTCCTCCCCGGGTCTGTGCTCCTCCTCTTCCGGAGCCTCCACTCCATCCGGATCCTGGTCCACACCAAGGAAAAACTCCGCAGGAGCACCATCTCGGCCCCGCCGACCACGACGATTGCTCGCTGAAAGCTGAACGCATCCGGTAGTAATTCCTACACTCAAGGAGTATTTGATGTTTCGATCAAACGGATCAAGAATATCCGCCACCTTGTTCGTGGCAGCGGTCGCCGCGCCTCCATCTCCGCCGCCCCCCTCCCCCGGTGAGCCGGCCTGGGTAGCCCTGGCTCCAACCCCGGTCATGCTGATAGCAACAAACCCGGGAGTCACCACCCTTCCGTAGGCGTCAAGAACTCGAGCTCCCTCCGGCACCACCACATTCTGGCCCACCTCGAGGATCTTCCCCTCGGAAACAAGCACGGTTCCGCCCCGGATCACTCCACCAGAAACCGTGTGAATGTCGCCGCCAACGATCGCCGTGACGGAAACCCTGGCAACATCCGCGGGCGTGTCTTCCGAAGCCTTTTCCTGAGCAAGTACAGCTCCCGGTGCGTGCAAAAAAACGACGACAAGCAGCCAGCCCAAGACTCGAGAGATTCCCGCAGTTCTAGTTTGCATCGATCAAGTCTCCTTCAATGATCACCTGGGTCAAGTGGCTCCCCGTCTCCAGGGGATCACCGTCGAAGATCAATAGATTCGCGAGCTTTCCTTCTTCCAGGGTGCCGTCCGTGTCATCCAGCCCTAACAATCTAGCGGGCTCCACGGTCAGCGCGGAAAGTGCCGCCTCCCGCGACAAGCCAGTCTTCACCAGAGCGGCAACCGCAAAGAGGGGATCATCTTGGGATGCCGCCATTTGCCTTTGATTCACTGACAGGGAAAAGGCCATGGGAATTCCCAGCTCATGGATCATTGCTGGAACGTTCATCCGATCCGTCGTATAGGGCACCTGATCAAGGCCCGGACGAAGAATCAAGGTGACATTTCGATCCTTGATCGCATCCAGCACCTCGAACAAGTTTGCCCCGGTCGAAACCAACCCAAGCCTCAGATCTTCGTAGGGCTTGACGAGCCGAAGAACATGCAAAATCGTCGCGGCATTGTTCACGTTGAGAATCAGAGGCTGCTCTCCCTCTCGCACCGACCTCCAGGCTTCCCGGGTTTCTTCGGTCATCTGCGGCGCACGAGTCGATCCGATTCCTCCCCGGCCCGGGCCACCACGCCCACCTCTTCGCCCTCCGGATCCCCCTCGACGTCCTCCAGAACCTCGACCACCGGAATCGGGACGAGGAGTCACGCTCGAAGGATCAAGCCCACTCCGGATTCTATCCAGGGCTGCCGTTTCGTTCGTCACTGCCGCAAAGAGCAAGCCGTCTGACTCAAAGATCATCCGATGGTTCGTGGATGGATCAAGGTACGCGAATGCAGACTGCCCACTTCCGGAGAGAACAAAGTTGGCCGTCGTGATTCCGCTTCGGACGGCTGGCTTGAAGTCTGTCTCAAAGGGATAGAAGTAATCCCCCACCCGAGTAAACGGCCCCTCAGTTCTCCGCCGGGTCGGAGCTTGACGCCGCCCACCTCCGCCTCTTCGGACAGCATTACCAGGCGCCGGCTGCTCTCGTTTGGGGCCGATCACAAAATAGGGGTCGATGATTCCAGGAAGGATTGTCTTCCCAACCATCGAAACAACTCGAGCGTCGGAAGGAATATCTACGTCCACGCCGACGGCCACGATCTTATCTGCGCGAACAACAAGAGTTGCATTCTCAAGTCGCCCGTCCGGCCCCAGAGTCTCAAGAGTTGCCCCCTTGTAGGCAACCTTCCCCTTGGCAGCGGCGTCATCCGCAACCACAAGAAGAGATCCGACAAGACCCAATGAAATCAGAATCAATAATCGTTGACAGAAAACCATGGTCTTTCCCCGCGCATTCCTCATCATCGCTCTTGGCCCGCATGATGCATGGGCTAGAAGCGACGCCGATCCTTCTTCACATCGTACACGCTACGTCCGTCAACAAAAACCTGAGTCACGTAGTGACGTGGATCAAGAATTGAACCGGTCGTAATCAAAATATCCGCATCCTTTCCCACTTCAAGAGAGCCAACCCGATCCTCAATCATCAGGGCCTTCGCGACCTGAATCGTCAAACCGAGAATCGCTCTTTCTTCGCTCCATCCATACCGTACGGCCATGGACGCCTGAAAGAAGAGCTCCTCCTGGGGGATCACCGGAGCATCGGTGTTTACGCCCAGAATCGAAATCCCGCGGCGATCATACTCGCTGACGATTCCCATCAAGAGTCCTGTGTCTCGATCCCGGAGAAAGCCCCGAGGCCCGGCCATCACAGGGATGTTACGGCGCACCAGCTCATCGGTAAGCTTGTAGGAGTCAAAGGTGCCGTGATCGATCACGACTTTTAGCTTCATCTCGTCATGAAGCATGCGAATCGTAGATTGTATGACCTGATACTGCTGCGTGTGGACAACGACCGGAATCTCACGGCGAAATAAAGGCTTGAAGTTTTCGAGCCGAAGATCAAGATCCGGCTCGGGGCCACTCCCGTCTTCGAATGCATCCCACTTCTCAACATACTCCCGGCCCTCGGCAAGTTGCTGGCGAACCACGTAGTTCATTCCCATGCGACCCGATCCGGTCTCACCGCCCCGACGTTCCGGATTCCCTGCCTGTGCAATCTTCAGAACTCCCGGCGCCCGGAGAATCACGTCTTCAGGAGCCCCGGGCCCGGTTTTCATCAATGCGCCAAAGCCGCCCATGTTCGTTCCACTTCCTGGAATGAAACAAATCGTGGTCACCCCTCCAGCCAAAGCCACTTTGAGTCGCTCGTTGTGTGGAATCACCTGATCCCAGTTCCTCAGCTCCGGGTTGGTCTGATAGACCATCTCGTTGAGATCACCCGATCCTCCGACATGACTGTGAGCTTCGATCAGTCCGGGCATGGCAAACCGGCTCGACTGATCGATGACCTGGTACTCCGGTGGAATGGTGATCTCCGAGCGAAGTCCCAGTGCTTCGATCTTGCCAGCCTTGATCAGAATGGTCCCGTTCGTGACTGGCTCACCAGCGCAGGTGAGAATCTTCCCCACAAGAATTGCAAGCGGAGGTCGATCATCCTTCGGCGGAGCTGCTGCCGCTTGCACCGCAACGAGACAACCGAAAAACGCTGCAATCGTTAGATTTCTTATTCCAAGCGTTGAGCGCCTAGTCATCGGCCTTCTCCTTTTCATACGCCCAGTTCCCGTCGATCATCACCGCCAACACCTGGGTTGAGAACTCGAACGGCGGACCACTAAGAACAACCAGGTCCGCATCCCGGCCAACTTCGAGAGTTCCGATCGAACTCTCCAGAGAGAGCATCCTGGCCGGACTCTCGGTCAATCCCCGCAGAGCGTCCGATGGCCCAAGACCCTGGCTCACGGCGTACTGAACAACAGAAGAAAGATCCCGCACTCCCGTGGTAGATCGGGATTGGAAGCCAAAGGAGATGCGTTCGTTCGAAAGAAGCTGAGGAACGTTCGAGCGCTTCTGATCATTCCTCACGATCAGAGACGGGCCGGCACAAACGGTTACGTCGTACCCCTTGAGAAGCTGAGGGAGCCTGGCAAAATCGTCCACCCCGACAAGAATGACCCGAAGCTTGAACTCATCGCAAAAAAGCTTGAGCGCGGCATGGATCGCATCAGAACGCCTTGCCTCGACAAACGCCGGAATCTTCTTCTTGAAGAGAAGATCGTAAGGCTCCATACTCTCCTGAAATCGGGGCTCCTCTGGCTCTTCGTCCTCTTCTTCGAGTTCGCCACCGTTATCTTCGTCCTCGCCTCCTTCTTCTCCCTCATCCTCGCCTTCGTCTTCTTCCCTCCCGGAAGAGCCTCCTTCCGGACGATCCTTGATCCGGGCCGCTTCCCTGGCCGCTCTTCGCGCCTTGTAGGCGGCAAATTCCGTATCGTACTTCTTCCACTCTTCGTGGTACGCTCGGCCTTGTGTAAGAGACATCTTCAAAGTCGGAACCGTCGTCGGAAGATTCTCCGTGAGACGAAATCGAATCGCCACAGGATCCGCGACAACCCGGGCTTCATCACCCAGCTTGAAGGCAACAAGCGGAGTTGGAGCACTTCCGGAAGCCCCGAGAAGAACCGTGGTCACTCCCCCCTTTCGAGCAACGGCAATGGCGGGATCATCTTCATAGATCTCATCTCCCAGTTTGGTCTCAAGCGAGATGCTACTACCGAGAGATCCGCCCGCACCAAGACCACTCCCCAGATCGATATAACCCGGAACGATCACGCCGCCGGGAAAACTACGAACAACTGCATCCAATGGCGCCGACACATCGCCGATCCCTCGCACCGTCCTTCCCTTGACGACCACGGACCCATTCTCGAGAATCCTCCCGGCGCTCGCATAGACTGCACCGGCCTGGATGACCGTCACCGGATCTTCCGGCTTGCTTCGTTCGTAGGCAGGGATACCGTCCACATAGGTAGAAAGCACATGGGAAGTGAGAGCAAACGGATCGTTGTTGAGAACAACAAAATCAGCTTCCTTCCCCACTGTCAGACTTCCAACCCTGTCATCAACACCCAGGAGCTCAGCGGGCCAGCGAGTAATGGCTTGAAGAGCCTCCTCCTCCGAAAGGCCGCCCTGAAGGAACTGGCCGGAAACGAAAAGGAAATCGACGAGATCCTTGTCCTCCGCCGGCCGAATCGCCACCAGCGCTCCCGCATCAATCAGACCTCGGACACCTTCCCAGGGTTGGGACTGGCTGTCCGCCTCCTCCGGGGTCACATTGGAAAACTGGCCCGGCGTAAGACCCCGAAGAATGACTCCATCTAGCTTTGCCCCCGAAGCTAGAACCGAAAGCGCTTCCAGCTTCGTTGGATCGACAAGAACAACATCAAGACTGAACTCCCGGGCAAGGTTGAACGCAAGACCCATCTCCGCCTCGGTCTTCGCCGTAATTCGAACCTTGCCGCCTCGACTCAGATGACTTGAAACCGCGTCCATGACAGGGTCTTCAGGAAGATATCCACTCTCGGTTCTTATCTTCGCTGCCCGAAAAATCGCCCGAAGGCCCGCGGCCGCACTCCCGAGGGAATTGCCAACCTGAGGGCGAGTCGGCAACAGCGGGCGATCCACCGATGCGGCACCAACCGGGGGCTCGTAGATCCTTGGAGGATCTCGGGACTCATCACTCAGGACAATCCGCAAACTCTCCACTGAACGAAGCACCCGGGCTTCCACTCCGGGACCAGCAAGCTTGACCACTGCTCCAGTCCCTGGCATGAGACGCTTGTTCCCCGGGGAAAGCTGCACCGTTGTCACGCCACCTTCGAGGGCCCCCGTCCAGTCACCGAAGAAATCAAACCCGGAAAGAGCCGAGTTGTAAGGGGTCAGCGTCCGCTCACCATCCGCTTTTCCATCGGCCAGATTTGTTTGGGCAACGACCAGGCCGGGAATGATGACACGGCTACCGAGTTCGTGGCGCGTCGCCGCCTTCGGAATCAACGTCGATGCAACCGGACCAACCGCCGAAACTCGCCCGTCGACAATAACAAGGACCCCGTTCTCGATCGGTTGGCCCTGCCCTGTCCAGATTCGCCGGGCAAAAAAGGCATCCGATTCGACTCCAGCCGCGGCAGGAATCAAGAATACGAGAAGCGAAATGGCAAGACCAAGACGTCGAGGCCAGGAAACTGCACACATGACTACTCATCCTTTGATAAGCGCCAGCACCGTTAGACGCCGGGCGAAGTTCCGATCCCTACTGATTGACCCCATTGAGAAGTCGTTTCAACTTGCGGTCTTTCCCACGCTCATAGACAACCTTGCCCCCAACAATCGTGGTCTCGACCCAGGTATCGAGGAGAAGTGGGTCCCCGGTCAAGATGACGATATCTGCGTCTTTGCCAGGCTCGAGTGATCCGACAAACTTATCCACGCCAAGAATCCGAGCGGGAAGGAGGGTGATCGCCTCGAGCGCCTTTTGAACGGGCATTCCATACTTCACCGCGCAAGCAGCCTGATACCACAGAAAGTTGTTTCCGAGGGTCGAAGTTGTCGACGCCGCCACTTGAAAGGTAAAAGGAACACCGGCCTCCTGGAAAATCTTCGTCAAGACGATCTTCTTGTCACTCCCGGTCCGCGGATCCGTTTCCCAGAAGACAAGAGTCGAGTCAAGAATCACCGGTTGTCCTGACTCCGCAATCTCGCTCGCAGCGAGATAGCACTTACGCCCCAGGACAAGAATCGATTTCAGGTCATAGTCGGCAGCAAGCTGGAGTGCCGGGGCAACATCCATGGCGCTTTCACAATAAATGAATGCGGGGATCTTCCCCCCTACCATGCTCACGAGAGCCTCTTTCTTCGGATCGGGCGGGCCATCATCTTCGTCATCAAGAAGCTTTTTCGCCTGATCGAGCTCGAGCCGAAGAGCTGCCAGATGCCCCATACGGCTCGCTTCATTGAGAGGCTTCAGCGAGATCTTCACTCCCGCGTTCCGCATCAAAACCATGTCTTCCACGAAGGTCCCGCCGGTCTTGATGACGGCGCCCTGTCCACCGATCATGGTGGCGTTCCCGGGAACGACCGCCACGGTGGTAACTCCGTTGCTTCGAGCATCGTGAAAATACGCCCGCATGGGATCAATTGAATCCATGACCGTCAGGTAGGGAACGTTGGGGTTGGTCTCATTCGACTGGCTCATCGCGGCCGAGCTGTGAGACTCAACAAATCCTGGCATGATCGTTTTTCCCGTCGCGTCGATCACCATGGCATCGATGGGAATATCGAGCTTCTCGCCAACGGCGGTGATCTTTCCATCGCGGATGAGAACAGTGCCTCCGTCGATGGGCTCTCCTGCCATCGTAAGAATTCGCCCCCCCTTGATGGCCAGCTCTTGTGCACCAAGCGAAGAACCGACCCACAGCAGGAAACAGGCCCCCCGCAACATCAGCCTAAAGGTCGTTTTCTTCATTGCTGCCACCTTCTTCTTGTTGCTCATAGATAATTCCATCTACCATTACCCAGCGAATCGCCGTGGTAAATTCCAGAGGGTCGCCGTCAAACGCAACGAGGTCCGCATCCAGACCGGGAGCAAGGGATCCGATGCGATCGGCCACCCGCAAGAGCTCTGCAGGCTGACGGGTCACCGCCTTCAATGCCAGCTCTCTGGTCAGACCGAATCGGTGAGCAAACCGCGCTTGAGTCAGGAGGTTCCCGCCGGCGAGAGCAAGCTCAACTCCCGCGCGAGAGAGAATCCCTGCCTGATTCCAGATGGGCTCGGTTTCCTCGGGGCCTTGGCCTCCTCCCGTGCTGAGAGGGCCGAGAATGACCGGGACCTTTGCCTTTGAAAGTCGGGGGGCCATCTTGTAGGCCTCGTGACCACCAACGGCCACAGGAGAAAAACTGAATTCTTCTCCCAGCGCTAGCAGAGAGTTCAAATCGTAAGTCGTTCGACTGACGGAAAAAACAGGACGCTTCCCCTGCAGCGATTCCCGGATCATGGCTCCAGACTCGAAGGGAAGATTGCGACTTGCGTGATCAAAAGCGCTCCGGAGGATCCAGACAACACCCATTCGATTCGTTGGCTGGCGGATATAAATGCTATCGGGGCGAGAGCGGGATCGATTCCCCTGAGCCGGGTCCGAGCAGAGACTGAGGAGAAGCGCGCCATCTGATTGAATCATGCGCATGCTGGCCGTGCCAGCCGTCTTGATCACGCACGAAATCCCGGCAATCACGTTTTGTGTGCCAGGGGAAGCTGCCAGTGTTGTGGTTCCCTCGGCAAGAGCCTCCCGGAAGTTGACGTCCTTCCAGTCGATCACGTTTGCCGTGGAAAAACCGGGGGTGACCTCTCGAGTACTTTCGTCACTTCCTCCGGCGAGGCCTACCTGACTGTAGGCATCAATGAATCCGGGAAGAAGAGTGACGTCGCCCAGATCAACGACCTTTGTATCGCTGGGAACGACCACGGATTTCCCCACCGCAACAATCTTTCCGTCCTGGACAAAAACCTCCCCTGGTTGGAGAGGGTTCCCGGTCATGGTGTGAACGATCGCCGCTTTGTAGAGGATACTTCGGGCCTGACTCGAGTCCGTCCAGAAGAACGCAAGAACGGCGAACAAAGCTCCCCAAAATATCGAGAACGCTAATTTCATGGCTTCATCTTCTTTTCGTCAACGATCACACCTTCGACAACAATGCTGGTGGGCCTTGCCCCCAGATTGAGAGGCGAATCGGTCCAGATTACAAAGCTTGCCGGCCCTCCAACCTGAAGTCGAGCGGTACCAGCAGCCATCCCCAGGACATCTGCAGCTGTTCCCGTCAAGCCCAGCAATGCCTTCTCCTCCGTCATCCCTGCCTCCACCGCCAGGGCGGCAGTCGTGCGAATCTTGGCCGGAGAATCTCCGGCGAAGACCACTCGGATCCCTCGGGCTGCGGCCTTTGCCAGGTTTGCTGGGTAGGAATCGTAATCTTCGGGTGCAACAGGCCTCGCAATGATGGCGACATCAAGAGATCGGATCCGATCGAGAAAATCGATCACCTTCACGGGCCCAAGAAGAGCGCCTCGAAGCTTGAACCTCTCGATCAAGTCAAGCGCCGCGCCGATTTCTGCTCGGCTTTCTGCGGCGAACACGGCTGGCCGATCTCCGGACAAAACAGCGCCGACGTTTTTCTTTCTATCCGCAACGAGGAGAGCAGCCGCGTTCATCGGAAGGTGCAGCCTCGTTTCCGATGTCCTGCCCGAAAAGATCTCCTCGAGTAGATTGATCTGCCCCCCCAGTGAGGAGGGATAACGATCTCTGCTTCGAGCGCTGTCCGTCAGGACAAACTTGCCACAACTTGTTGCGTTTCCAACAGGATCGGTAGCCTCAAGGTGAAGCGTAGACATCACTCCCGCCGAGGTGTTCCCGGAAGAAGGAGCAAATCCGATATGCAGGAATCCCCCCCTTACCATGCCCTTCGTTTCCGGTGTGGTAAGGTCCGCAACATCGATCGATCGAAACTGGCTCGCATCGGATTCAGTATCGTCTGTTACCGACTCCAGTTGACCCAGATAAGAATGGGCTGCGACCAACCCGGGAACCACCGGTGCAGAGCCGACATCAATGATGCGAATTTCGTTCTCACCAGGACTTGCCCCGAGAGAGGTGATTCGCCCCTCCCGGACCATCATGGTGGCTGGACGAAAATTGCCCTCGATCAGCACCCGCTCCGAATGAATCCCGTACGCGGTCGGAAGATCCGACGGAAAATCAACCGGGGTGGGAGGAGTCGCTGGACCTGGGGTCGATTCACTCTCATGGACGATCTGCCCACGGGACATGACGAGACGGGTCGATGTTGCCGGATCGAGAGGGTTCCCGGCGAATACTGCAAGATCTGCCTGCTTTCCCTCCGCCAGGGTTCCGAGGAGATCTCCAACCCCAAGGATTTCGGCCGCGCTTTTGGTCAGGGCGCAAAGCACATCCTCCGGCTTTGCTCCTTCGGCGACGGCCGCCGCAGCCTGGACTCGAAGAAAACGGGAAGATCGACCCTCTGAACCAAACGTGCCGAGTGCCCACCGACTCCCCGATGAAGTTACCCTTGTAAACCAACCATCCTTCCGTTTCTTTCGATGGTCGGGAATCGCACCCAATTCCCAGATGGGGCCCACCACGACCGGGATTCCCGAACTGGCAAGACGGGAGAGCGCCCGGCCCGGATCGCTGATCCCCTCGAGCACGAGATCGATGTCCAGTTCCGTTGCCAGAGATATTGCCCATCCAAGCGCATCCGGATGATGGACTTCGAGTCGGAGAGGCTGATCGCCGTCGACCACTTCTTGAAGCAGCTCCTTTGTGCGATCGGGCTGGGACGGAGCGGAACTCCTTTGTGGGCGACGACCACCCCGTCGGAAATCACCACGCTGAGGGGGTCCACCTCGGGGAGATCGATTCGTCCCGGTGGTGGGCGCGCTGCCTCCAAGGCTCCCGGGATCTCTCCCGTCAATCACAGCCTCAAGAGCCTTGCGCAAGCGCTCGAATTGGGAAAAACGATCCCGCGACGATCTCCCGACAATTCCAAGGGAAGATTGGACCGACGCCTCATCCAGGATGACGAGATCGCTGACACTCCGTGCCGGAGCAACCCGCAACACCGAACCATGACCGCCAAGACTCCCTCGATCGTTCGGCTGGACCGAAACTGCGGTCACTCCCTGCCGTGAAACCTCACGCCAATCGGAAAGCCACGGATCAACACCGTCCAGGATGGAAAGAGCGCCCCGACTGCTCGACTCACGAATTGCGGCCTTGGTCAACCAAAGAACGCTCCGACAATCAATGAGACCGGGAACGATCGTGTACCCGGTGAGATCAATCACTTCGATGCCATCGGGGATCGGGAGGTCAGCGCCGATCGCCTCAATCTTGCCGTCCCTGACCACCAGGTTGCCGACAAAAGTACCCTCCTCCGTGAGGGTGTGAATCAGCGCCCCCGTAAGAGCAATCGGACCAGACTCACCAGCGGGCGTCGCCGCCCCACATGGGAGGAGGAGCACTCCGATAAGAACGAAAAATCCGACGAAAGAGGTCAGACCAGAACCACTTCGAATTGCCGTCATGTCGCTCCCTGCCTTTGAACTTCGTCCGGCCGCAACCTCGGATGAACCTGTGATTTTGTCAGGGTAACCAAACCGTCGCCTACTAGATGATCCCCAACCGCTCTTTCTTGCGAAACAATTGAGCACCCGAAGAACTTTTCACCCCAGCCCCGGAACCACATCACCATTACCTCCATTTGCACAATATGTTACGAAGAGAGACGAACCATCTCACTCGTGGCGTGTATCAAAAGTTGTGTGGATAAGTTTCATGGTCAGTGCCTTCGAGATAATGTGGCAGCCTGGATTGTTGAGAAATCCTCCACCCACGTCGATGAAACTCTTGGCAGGAGAAGTTTCCATTTCGCCTGAATCATCTGTAGAGCGCCCTGGGATTCCATTCAAACGCAAACTCGTTTTCTCCCTCTGCACGACCCTGATTTCCCTTTTTCTATTCGAGGTTGGTTTCCGCCTCTTTCACGAATTCACCCCTTTTGAAGCCATGCGCTTCAATCGCTTCCGCCGGATGATCTGGAAAGAGGAGTCGCCTTTTTTTCAGGGACACCCCTTTCTGTCCTACGTGCGTCACCAAAAGAGGGGATCGACGAACACCCACGGATTCCTCGACCGCAAATGGAACGTGGAACGAAAGGAAGGAGCCACACGCATCGTTTGCCTGGGAGCATCGACCACCGAGGGCGAAACCAACCTCAACCTGGACTCTTCCTACCCCAGTTTTCTGCAGGGAATTCTTCGAGAGGAGTTCGATCCTGCAACGGACGTCATGAACTGGGGAATGGCGGGCTGGACCACTGCTGAAACGATGATCAACTTCTTTCTTAACGTCCAGGACTATGAGCCGGACGTGGTGATTCTTCATCATTCCGTCAATGACGTGAATCCTCGTATGTGGCCCGATTATCGATCCGATTTCTCTCACTACCGGACTCCCTGGCGCGAGCTCAAATTCAGCCTGCTTCACCGGACTCTGACGCGAGCGAGCGCGCTCTATTCTTTCATCCATTTCCGCCGGAATCGCTTCACGGATGTGCGCTACCAGTCAAACAAGACCTTACCAGAAACAGGATTTGTCACGGTGGAGCCAGACACGACATTCGGATTCCGTCGAAACCTCAGGAGCATCAGTGATTTCGTCCGGCTTCGCGGGGGAATTCCCGTGCTCACAACCATGCCCTTTTCAAAAGAAAGAGCTGATCACCACAAGGTCTACAAGAACGGCATTCTGGAGCACAATCAGATCATCCGCGAGCTCTGTAAGACGGAAGGTTATTTCCTCATCGATCTCGCCAACCTGTTCGAGGAAGGTGGAGAGGAACTCTCTCAGCACTTCAAAGACATGGTTCACCTGGAGGCCCCTGGAAATCGAATCAAGGCCCGTATCATCGCCGAAGAACTTCGCAATCATGTACTGTCAAAAGATTAGCCCCCCCAAGACATGATGGGATGGGAATTCGATCCCTTCCCCTTTTTCTCTTGCAAGAAAGTTGCTCAGTCCTTTCTCTAGTGGGACGATCACCTCGCTATATGGGGCGATCACCCTGACAAAGTCTGTAGAACGTAGAATGAACGAGGAAGGAAGCCAACCCATGACGCTCTCTAGATCTCTCCTGGCGGCGACGCTCTGCCTGTTCGTTGCCAGTACCGTGAACGCTCAGGTCGGAAAAAATCAGCATCTGCTGAATCCGAATCTCGCCACCCAGGACGATCTCTCCGCTCTCCCCGAAATCAGCCCCGACCTCGCCAAGAAAATCATCGATGGGCGCCCCTTCCTGGGAATGGACAAGCTCCACGCTCTCCTCTCCGGCTCTCTGTCGTCCGAACAGATGAAGAAGATCTATCTGAAGCTCTTCGTCCCGATCAACCTCAACACGGAAAAAAAGGAAGTGATCGGTCTCATCCCCGGAATCGGCAAACGGATGATCCACGAGTTTGAAGAGTACCGGCCCTACAAAGCAATGGCTCAGTTCCGCCGAGAGATGGGAAAGTATGTCGACAAGGAAACCGTGGCGAAATTCGAACAGTACGTCTTCGTTCCGCTCGATCTGAACAAGGCAAAACCCGAAGATTTTGCCACCATCCCCGGAGTCGGCAAAAAGATGCTTCACGAATTCATGGAATACCGGCCTTACAAAGCCATGGCCCAGTTCCGCCGAGAGATGGGGAAATACGTGAGTAAAGACGAGGTCGCTCGGCTTGAACGCTACGTGTTCGTCGACACGAAATCGCTTTGAAAATGCACAACGGGGGGTCACCGAGTTCCGGTGGCCCCGAAGCTTCAAGAACGATTCAAACCCTTCGGAAGTTCCTTCTGATCACCCTCATCCTCGGAATCACAGGAACACTGACCGAGCTGTTTCTCCTGGAGCATACCGAGGCCTACTGGCAAAAGGTTCCGTTGATCCTGCTTGGCCTCGGCATCGCTTCTCTCGCCCTGCGCTTCCTGAAACCGAGCCGGGCGACCCTGAGAATGCTTCAGGGGCTCATGGTCATCTTCATCTTGAGCGGACTCGTTGGCATCTTTCTTCACTACCGAGGCAACGTCGAGTTCGAGCTCGAAATGACTCCCTCCCAAAAGGGCGTCGACCTCTTCGTGGAGGCCATCACCGGCGCGACGCCGGCTCTAGCTCCCGGAACCATGGTCTATCTTGGCATGATCGGATTTGTTTATTGCTTCCGGCACCCCTTGCTCGGCGAAAAAACCCACTAGCCCGATCGAATCTCGATCCTGGCGCTTCCCTGAAAGATCGGGAGATGTACCCTGCCGTCAATCGGGTGCACCGGGTTCTCGAGCTTGCCGTTGATCTTCACCTGGTAGCTCACGTCTTCCTCGGAAACAACTACACTCAGACGGACCTTCGTCTCCCGGGAGAGAAACCGCAGATCGAAGTCGTGGCCATCTTCGCCTTGCACATGTGACAGGGTTGCCCTTGCATCCGCGCCACTTCCAAGCCAGCACCGAAACCCATCCGTCTCGCAGAATCCGACGACAGTATAGGTCCGGGAACCCGCAGCGCTCGGGGTCGGAGATGGTAAAGATTCGAGCCCGGCCAGGCGATGGGCCGCAAAAAGCTCATGCCAGCGAGGAATGCGATGTCCCCAGCGACCATCTGTACTCTTATGAAGAAAAACGTTGTTGAGACCGGCATCGCGCGCCGCCCAGGCGAACCTCTCACTCTGTTCACTCAAACACACCGTGTCACCCACATCCGTGAACAGGTGAATTCTCGCCCGGTGGTTGTTTCCGGCGCCAAGGACGCTGGCTCGGCTGCCATAGGCCTCTCGCCCTTCCTCCGTCCTTGGGTCTCCGATTACACTTAGCAACGCCTGACGACGATGTCCCGCCGAAGCTTGATACCATCCCCAATCCTGATGGAAGCCGTAGTCGCTGATTCCAAAGAAGCTCAATCCGGCAGACCAGCTATCGGGAAACTTCGTCAGGGCGGAAAGCACATTCCCACCACCACCGCTGAATCCCTCAATAACGACACGATCGGAACGAACAAGATCCCCGTAGCCTTCCACGACTGCCGTCACTGCATCCCGAATGTCTTGAGTTTCTATGCCGCCATAGTCAGGTGAGCCATCACTTTCTCCCCGGCCCCGTAAATCGGGAACGACAACAAAGTATCCGTCAGCTCTGGCGGCACGCGCAATATCGGAGACATCAGCAGCATTCCCAGAAAATCCATGAAGGCAAACGAGAATGGGTTTTGGCTGACCCTGAAAGCTCCGCCGATAGTAGACCTTGGCGCTGAGCTGACCGAGCTCTGGGTCGATCGAACTCCGGTAGAGAATCGGCTCGGCGAAAAGGTCAGAGAGCAAGGGATCAAAACAAACGCTTGCGGCGACCTCATCCCCTACCACCTCTCCCGCAAGCTCCGCCCCCCTCTCGTTGAAGTGAACCGTATCGTGAAAAAACTTTCCCTCTTCATCCTGCATCGTCCGGGCCAGATCAACCAGCGGAAGCCGAAACTCCCGACTCACCTCCTCCGTAATTCGATTGAACTGTTCAAGACACCAGGCATACGTCGGCTCATCGACGTACCGGGTGGTTGCGGACTTTTCCCCCAGGTTGCCGCTCCACCAGAGACTGCGGCCGGCCTCGGTCAAATGAGGACCATAAAGGATGGGCTGAGTCACCAGCACAAGCTCCACATCTTGCCCCAGACAGGCCTCGCAGAGCGACCGCAGGCAATCCTGATAGAACTGAAGAGCCTCCGGAAGAGCATCTCTGCGATCTTCGGGAAGCGGCACAGGAGGCGCCGCCTGACGAAACCCGCGCAATCGATCCCGTTGTCCAGGACTTCCGTTCGAAACCTGCTCTTTTCGTACCCCCAGAGAAACGAGCAACGACCCTCCTTCTTGTCGCACAAGATCTCGAATTCGCCTGGTTGCACGCAGAGAGGTTCCGGGACCCGGATCTCCAGGCCAAAGCCTTCCCCAGTAGAGATGACGCTTCATACTCTCCGTCACCTCGGTGCCGCTTCCACGCAGCCATCGATTCATGTCAGCAACCCCCGGCATCGCCACCACGCAGCGAACAGACTTGAGCCGAGGAAGAAGCTGCTTGGCGTGACGAGCATGGTGCCAGGCGAGGAGACCTGGGGCTGCCGCTGAACCGGTCACGATATTCCGCGAGATCTTTCGCCGAAGTTGAGCGGCAATCTGTTCGGAAAATGTGTCGTCTTGATCAAGACGGCCACAGAACACCGTACTGCTGCCAAGAGTAAGGACCTCCACGTCTCTTCCTGTCGAATGATCAGTGCTCCTCAAACCCATGTGATCGATACGAACGTCAATTGCTTCCTTGATCCCTGAGTATTCCTCTTTACTCTGATGAATCCGGTGGAACGTGAGCGGTTGATGGACGTATCGAGGATCGTCCCAGTACCAGGAGGCCAACCGAGCGTACGCTTCCCCCACGAGTAGCAAAGACGCTCCAAAAAGAAAGATGCGCCCGACCTGCCACCGATTTATTTTCGATGACTGCTGAGTTCCTTCATCCCGATCAGAACTGGAAGTAGATGAACTTTTGCGCATGAAACGCTCCAAACAGCAGGATCGAAATGATCACAAAACCCATGACAGCACCCCGACTCAGGGGAGCTCGAAAGAGAGCCGGCACCTCGCCATCAAACTCTCCGACCGTGCTCCTCGAATAGGCGATCATTTCGATCAAGACCAGGAACCAGCCATAAAACACAAGCGCCTTGATGGAGTACCATTCAGCGCTGCAAAGGCTCCAGTCGGACCCGATCAAAAGGAGCATCTCACCGACTTGTCCTACACTCTCGGCCCGAAAGATCATCCACCCCAGACAGGTCACATGAAAGAAAAAGGCAACCCGCAACAACCACCAGATCTGTTTGAACGGCCCCGATGTCTTCTCTACACCTGCAACGCTGCCTGAGGGTTGACCTGAAAACACGGAGAGAAAGAGGCGGTGAATCACGAGGATCGCCCCATGAAACGCGCCCCAGAGAATGAAAGTCCATGCCGCACCATGCCAGAGTCCGCCAAGGAGCATGGTCAGACAGAGGTTCCGGTACATTCGAAAAGAACCTCCTCGGTTCCCTCCGAGGGGAATGTAGAGGTAGTCTCGCAGCCAACTCGAAAGGCTAATGTGCCAACGCCTCCAGAAATCCGGGGGGTTCGTGGCGAAGTAGGGGAGAAAGAAGTTCAAGCGAAGCTCAAACCCAAGGCAACGGGCAGCACCGCGAGCGACATCTGTATAGCCGGAAAAATCACAGTAGATCTGGAGAGCAAATGCATACGTCGCAAGCAAGACCTGCAGCCCGGTCTGATCCGCAACTGCCCCTCCATAGACGTGATCCACAATTCCCGCGAGATTGTCGGCAACAACCATCTTTTTGAAGAGCCCCCAGGCCATCAACTCGAACCCGCTTTCGAGATCCTTCCACGAGAAAACTTTCTTTCGGGAAACCTGAGGGAGAAGGGCCTTGGCGCGCTCAATCGGGCCGGCCACAAGCTGGGGGAAAAAGCTGACGAAGACGGCAAAATCGACAAAGTTTCGAGTCGGGGAAAGCTGTTTCCGGTACACGTCGATCGTGTAGCTCAAGGTCTGGAATGTATAGAAACTGATTCCCACCGGAAGAATGACATCAAGGGTTCCCATCGAGACCGATAGGCCGACAGCTCCCAACAACTCCTGCAGATTCGCGGCAAAGAAGTTGAAGTACTTGAAGAACCCAAGGAGGCCGAGGTTGGTCACGACACTGAGAAAGAGCCAGGCTCGCCCTGTCCCGGACGACGACCCGGCAATCCTGAGGCCAGCGACATAATCCACGATCGTGGAAAGCGCAATCAATCCGAGAAATCGGGGGTCCCAGCAACCATAGAAGAAGTAGCTGCCAAGAAGAAGGAGGGGAGTCCGAAATCGCTGAGGGAGCGACCAATACACAACCAGAAGCCCGACAAAAAAGGCTGCGAACTGAACCGTATTGAAAAGCATGTTCTACTCACCCGCCCTGTGAGAGATCCATGATGAGGTCACATGTACGCCGAGAATACCACAGTCGGCTTCACCTCCGAATCTTGCGTAGCGAGGCGAGATCATCTTTGATTTCGGGCCTCCACGAGCCCGGATTCCGAAATCGGACCCTCTTCCACTTTTTTTTCACTCTCCCTTGACCAGAAAGTTATCCACGCTACAATCACACCCCTATTGGAGTGCTATTGGAGTGCCCTCTGGGTCCTATACGAGTGTCATCAGAGTGTCATTTGAGTGTTCCCTCCAATATTGAGGCTCAGGTTTTCGTGGAGATTTACCGAAGCCTCCTCCGCAGACGGCTCATTGGGCCGCCTCTCGATCAGCCGAACTCGTTTCAGAAAGACGCCATGAAGGAATCCAAGGTCACGGTCAAGATCCCGCGCCCCCTGTACCGCAAGATCCAGGTACTCATCGGGGATTCGGGCTTTAACTCGGCGACGGACTTCATCGTCTTTGTGCTGCGAGATCTGGTGGGACGAACGGAAACGTCGGACGGCGACTTCTCCTCCGAGGAAATCAAAGAAGTGAAGAAGAAGCTCAAGAACCTTGGCTATCTCTGAGCTTTTCATGGATTCGTTTCAGGCGCAACGGGTGCCTGCTGTTGACCCGACGTCCCGACCGGTACGTCTAGTATGGAGTGAATGTGATGATTAGTCCTCATGGTGGAAGACTCGTGAATCGAGTCGTTGATGAAAAGGAACGGGAGCGGCTCACCGCACTTGCCCCGAGCCTCCCGAAGCTCACCCTCAATGCTCGCGAAGTCTCCGACCTCGACATGATCGCCTGTGGCGCCATGAGCCCTCTTTCAGGCTTCATGGGTTCGGAAGATTACAAGAGCGTCGTCGACCTGAAGAGACTCGCCAAGGGTCTTCCGTGGACCATTCCCGTGGTTCTCGCCACCAAGATCGGCACCTCCCACGAAATCTATCTTCCGGGACAAGACATCGCTCTTTACGACACCGATGACAACTTCCTCGCCATCCTTCACCTGGAAGAAAAGTTCAAGGCCGATAAAGACAACGAGGCCGCTCACGTTCTTCGCACGAACGATGACGTCCACCCCGGCGTTCAGTATCTGAAGTCGATCGGCGACCATTACCTGGGCGGTGAAGTCAGCGTGGTCAACCGAGTCAAGTTCGGTAAGTTCAACAACTACCGACTCGACCCCAAGGAAACCCGCTTCCTCTTCAAGCACAAGGGTTGGGAAAAGATCACCGCATTCCAGACCAGAAACCCCATCCACCGTGCCCACGAGTACATCCAGAAATGTGCTCTTGAAACCGTCGACGCCCTCTTGCTCCATCCCCTGATGGGTGAGACCAAGTCCGATGACATTCCAGCCGACGTGCGACTCGAGTGCTATGAGTCAATCCTCGAGAACTACTTCCCGTCCACCCGTACTGCTTTGTCGGTCTTTCCGGCAGCCATGCGCTACGCGGGCCCAAGAGAAGCGGTCTTCCATGCCATCCTTCGAAAGAACTATGGCTGCACACACTTCATCGTGGGCCGTGATCACGCGGGATTCGGCAAGTACTACGGCACCTACGACGCCCACTACATCTTCAATGAATTCGATCGAGAAGAGATCGACATCACCCCGATGTTCTTTGACCATGCCTTCTTCTGCAAGAAGTGCGGCAACATGGCGTCATCCAAGACTTGCAGCCACACCAGCGACGATCACATCTTCATCTCGGGCACCAAAGCTCGAGAGATGTTTGCCGCTGGCGATGTTCCTCCGGCCGAGTTCACTCGCCCCGAGGTCGCAGAGGTCTTGATCAAGCATTACACTTCACAAAACACCGCCGAAAAAGCGGCCGCTAAATAAGGAGTTCTATCGATGAAGGGATTCACCCTGTGGTTCACCGGCCTCTCCGGTTCTGGAAAGTCGACCCTCGCCGAAAAGATCAAGCCAATCCTGCTTGAGCGCGGCCGCAACGTCGAGATTCTCGACGGCGATATCGTTCGAACCAACCTCTCCAAGGGCCTTGGGTTCTCCAAGGAAGATCGAGACACCAACATTCGTCGGATCGGTTTCGTCTGCCATCTTCTCTCCCGCAATGGCGCTGTCGCCATCACCGCGGCGATCTCTCCCTACCGGGAAATCCGCGACGAGTGCCGGGAAATGATCGGCGACTTCGTTGAGGTCTACTGCAAGTGCCCCCTCGAGGTTCTCGCCGAACGTGATGTGAAAGGCCTCTACAAGAAGGCCATGGCCGGCGAAATCAAGAACTTCACCGGTGTCTCCGATCCGTACGAGGAGCCCGAAAAGGCTGAGGTCGTCATCGATTCGTCGACCGAGACCATCGAGCAAAGCGCCGACAAGATCATCCGCACCCTTGAGCTCATGGGCTACATCAAGGGAAGCGAAGATGACACCGGCTACAGCCAGGATGAAGAAGAGCAGATCAAGGCTCGACTGAAAGACCTGGGATACATCTAGTCAACAAGTGAACCGGATCGAGTCTTCATGGCTCGCCTCCGTTCATGGCCCGAGCGCGATGTGAACCCAACTCGCGCTCGGGTTTTGCTGCCTCTGGCGTCCGTGGCCTGATTGAAACTCACCCCTCATCCAAGGATCATTTTTGATGGGTCTTTTTGGCACCAAGCGCACAAACCGCGTCCTCGTCGTTGGTCTCGATGGAGTCCCCTGCTCTCTTCTGAAAAGACTCGCCGACGACGGCACGATGCCCCGGATCGCGAAGCTTCTACCTCAGGGGCACCTTGCCTCCATGACGGTGAGCCTCCCCGAGATATCCGCGGTCTCCTGGCCAAGCTTCATGACAGGAGTCAACCCCGGAACCCACGGGCTCTTTGGTTTCGTCGATCTGAAACCCCGGAGCTACAACATTCGGCTTCCCCAGTACAAAGACTGTCAAGCTCAGCCGATCTGGGACAGCCTGGGAGAGCGGAATCTTCGGTCGGTCATCGTCAACCAGCCTTCGACCTACAAAGCTCGTCCTCTCAAAGGAGCGATGATCTCCGGATTCGTGGCTCTTGACCTCGAGCGTTCGATCTTTCCCCCCGGCCTTGTTGCCCCCATGGAAAAGATCGACTACCGGATCGATATCGACACGTACAAAGCCCGATCCGACCACGCCTATCTCGTCAAAGAGCTCGACTTGATGCTCGATCGGCGAGAAAAAGCCGTCGACTACCTCTGGAAGAAGGAAGACTGGGACTACTTCCAGATCGTGGTTACCGGTACGGACCGACTCCATCATTTCCTCTGGGACGCTCTTGACGACGCGACTCATCCCTACCACCACGCGTTCCGGTCCTATTACCGCAAAGTGGATACTTTCGTGGGGAAACTCTACGACCTCTTCGAGCGGGACTGCGGACGCGAAGATCCGATGAGCGGCTTCTTCATGCTTTCCGACCACGGCTTCACCGGAATCAAAAAAGAAGTCCAGCTCAATGCCTGGCTCCAGGAAAACGGCTACCTTTCTTATGGAAAGGACGATCCCGAAGACATCGCGGATATCTCGAACTCCACCCGGGCGTTTACCCTCGATCCCGGGCGAATCTACATCAACCGAGCGAGTCGATTCCCTCGGGGCTCCGTCCCGGACGAGGAAGTCGAGAGCCTGAAAAGAGAGATCGGAAGCAAGCTTGAGACCCTCAGCTTCAACGGAGATCCGGTCATCCGCAAGGTCTTCCCGGTTGAAGATGTCTATTCAGGCCCGATGGCCAAGGAAGGCCCGGATTTGCTGGTCCTCTCCCATCATGGCTACGACCTCAAGGGCTCGGTTCGAGAGAAAAGTCTCTTTTCGCGAACTCCCCTGGTCGGGATGCACACCTGGGACGATGCCTTCTACTTCTCGGATACTCCCCAACCGGACGATCTGAACATTGTTGACCTCAGGAACAAGATTGAACCCCGGGTCGGGAAGGCTGACTGACCAAAGAAGTCGAACAACCTCATTTATCTCTCGCCTCGGATTTGGGATCCTTCGCAGTTTCACGAAAGACCCGGGTCCGCCCCTCCAAAACCGATTCCGAGCAATCCGGAAGGGGCTTGAGGAGAAGTGGCTTCCCGGTTCGATGTACATGGATGTTGGGTTAGCCGGAACCCGGAGCTGGATCCCCGGTCCAAATGTGATTGCTTCAATCTCTCGGACGCAGGAAACACTGATGGTAAAAAGATTTACGAGTATTCTTGGCGGCGCACTCGGCGCACTCATGCTTCTTCTCTTCGCGGCGGAGCCGGCCCAG
>JAJDCM010000156.1 GCA_029260825.1 Planctomycetota bacterium
CCGTCCTTCTCAAGAACTTCCCGGCGAACGAGGAGGGCACACCCTGGAACAAAATCCACTTTCCGAGGCTGATCGAACCGACCATCGTCGATTTCCCCTGTTCCGATCAGGCTGAGAACATTGGGGCGAAACGTGAATTCCCCTCCCGCCGCCCACAGCCGGCCAGGCTCCTCTTCGAGAAGAATCTTCGGCCCAACCACTCCCAGACCGGGATCCGACTCAAACGCCTCTAGCATTCTCAAGAGAGCATCCGTCTCCAGTGTTGCGTCATCGTTGAGAAGGAGAAAATAGCCGCTATCCCGGGAGAGACCATGACGCAGCCCAACATTGTTCCCTTCGCAATAGCCAAGATTATCCCTATTCAGAAGCACTTCGACCCCGGGGAATTGCTTCTCGATGGAGCCGACGGATCCGTCGCTGGACCCGTTGTCAACGAGAATGATATGCCCGGTGGCTCCCTCACTGTCCTCGATGGAACGAAGACAGCAAAGAACATCCGCGCCGCCGTTGTAGTTGAGAACAACGATCGAAACTTTTGGTGTTTCGCCTTCCATGCACTTTCTGTGTACTTGCCCCTCATCACGATCAACGGACTGCATGATCCACGGGCTGCTAAATCATCGGACGTATCAGGCGCCACCAGAACGATACAAAACCATTCAGAAACTTATCCGCCACCCGGAAGACGGGGCGAGTATCATCGGTCGACACGAAGGTCAATCGACGGCCACAGAGCAACTCCCGATCCGGAACGGATCGAAGGTTTTGAACTTGAGCTCGCAAGGACAGGACTTCGGGCAGCTCCCGAAACACGGTAAAAATAGCCTTGAGATAGCTCCAAAGGTGTCCCTTGAAGATCAAGAGCAACACGTAGGCCGACTCATAAACCATGGCCGCCGGCAACCCAAGACACAGGGAGCGAAACCCCAGGACCTTCAGAGCAAAACGCCATCGATTCCGGGTAAAGTAAAAGGCTCGTCGCTTGGGATACCCTCGTTCCTTCCGATAGGACATGCCCACCGTTCCTTCACGATGGCGAACGAGCGCGGAAGGCAGAGCCAGCACCCGATGACCCCGGAGCCGAAGTCGGTAGCTAAAATCGATATCCTCGAAATAAAAATGGAACCCCTCGTCATACAGGTCATCCTCACCGACCTTCTCCCGATCGATGAGAAGCGCTACAGCCATCGCCGCATCGACAGGAACCGGCGCCGACGACTCTCCATCGCCGATCCGCTCCCCGCCGATCCGCTCCCCATGATTACGAAGAGACACGATGCCAAGATAGTTCAGATAACCTCCATCGTAATGAATGCGAGTGCGATCCGAATAGTAGACGGCTCGGGGTTCCACGATGGCCGCGTCCGGCTCATGAAGGTAAGCCTCCAGAAGCCGGGCTAGACAGGTTTCCTCAAGCATCGCGTCGTTATCGACGGAAAGGAGAAGACGATGACGGGCAGAACGAAGAGCCTCGTTTCGCGCCGCCCCCGGCCCCATATTAGTAGAAAGCTTTACCACTCGAACATCCGGATGAGTCTGTGAAAGGATCTCAAGGCTCCGGTCGGTCGAAGCGTTGTCGACAACGAAGATCTCGCAAGCCGATACGGTCTGAGCCTTGATCGCAGTCAGACACTCTTCAAGGTAGGCTTCCCCGTTGAAGTTCGTGACGGCGACCGAGATCCTCGGCGCATCCATGTCACTCTCCCGGGAGGCGGAAGTCGGGCGCCTTGCAGACTTTTCTTTGCTTGAGGCAATAGGGCAATCCCCAGAATGCCGCCAGTGTTGCCTTGACGGCAATCCACAATCCAAACCGAGTCTGGGTGATGTTCTTGATGCCGCCGATCGATCCGACCGAATCCGCAATCGGTTCGGTTTTCTTGCGAAAAGGAGAGGTAAACTGACGAACAAAGAAGGTGAAAATCGCTCCGATCGAACAATGCTTGAAGAGATACCACCACAGATTTCGTACGTGGAAGTAGAGGGACCTCTTCCCCATCTTCATGCCAAAGGGCGTCGAATGAAGCACCTCGAGCTCGGGGATCTGCTTGATCCGACAACCAAGGTTCATGACTCGAGCCGAAAGATCTCTTTCGTTGCCATAGATGAAGAATCTCTCGTCGTAGTAGCCGGCCTTTTCCAGGATGTCTCGCCGGGCCATGGAAGCACATCCTCGAAACGTTGCCATGAACCGTTCCCGGTTCACCTCCGGATGGTTCTTGAATTCCTCCGGCATGCCCGGCTCAACCACCTTGGAGGAGAGGATCGCCGTTGTCTCTTCCTCCCCGGCAAATCTTTTTTCCATGACTTCCGCCCAGTTGGGAGGAAGCACGACGTCATCATCGAGGATCGCGACGAGGTCTCCGGATGCGCAGGCAAATCCGATGTTGAAGGTTTCGCAAGCACCGTAGTTCGAGTGGGGCATCACGACGAGATTGGCAAAGGGAAAATCCTTTCGAACCATCTCAATGGAGCCATCCGAGCTTCGGTTATCCACGACCACGACCTGGTCGAAGGGACGGGTTTGTTTCTTGATCCCCTCGAGGTTGGCTTTCAGGTCGTCCCGCTTGTTCCACGAACTGATGACCGCACTCAGGGTCACTCCGCTCGAGGGACCGGGTTGCGGGTCAGGTCGGGACGCTTGTTGACTCTTTTTGGCGGTCATCCGAATAAACGACGCTTCTTACGGGACTCGAGGTCATCCACACGTCGCTCCAAGGCCTCACACTTCCCGGTCAGTTGCTGCACCTTCTCGCTCTCCTCCCGGAGGCGCTGCACGAGGGCCGGAAGAACCGTGTGCTGGTACTTGGCAAAAAGAACCTCCCGAGTTTGGGCAAACTCCTCCCGGTAAAGAGCGATGGCATTTTTTGACTCGTCGTCCACCTTCTTGCTTCCGCCGGTCGTCTTGGCTTCCCCCCCGGTTCGGTTTCGAAGCTCCGCTTCCATGGTCCCGGTTGCTTCCGACTCATCGGCAAGGCCAGGAGCTCCCGGCCGCAGACGGTACTCCGCCGTCACGTCCTTGAGGTGAAAGAAACTGTAGTCCTGGGAAAGACGGAAGAAAAGGTCGAGATCCTCGAGAACGGGAAGAGACTCATCGAACCCTCCCAGGCGATCCGTGCATGCCTTCTCGTGCATGATCGTGCAGAGGTGAATGAAACACTCAGAGAAGAGTCTGATGGGATCGAAGTCGTAGGAAAGCAAGACCCTTCGATCATAGACTTCATACTTGCCGGTCTTTTCATTCAGCCTCTGTGATCCACAGTAGGCATCGGAATAGGCCACCCTGTAGTCACTCCCTTCGAGGGCTTGAACCAGCTTTTCCAGGTGGTCGGGGTAGTAAAGGTCGTCATCATCCAGATAAGAAATGTACTTGCCGCGAGCTTCCTTGAGACCAAGGTTTGCCGCGGCGCACCGGCCGATCGATTTCTCGTTGGGGAAATAGCGCACGATGCCATCGATATCGAGATGTCGGATGATCTCGGAAACATCCTCGCCGCCATCGTTGATGACCAGAACTTCCCGCTCCGTCATGGTCTGTTCGATAGCGCTATTGAGGGATTCCCGGAGGAAGTCGGGACGATTTCTCGTCCGGAGGATCACACTGACTAGAGGTGTCGCCATGCAAGGGGGCTCCGCTTTGAATCTTCTTCTTAGGGCCTACGGCTTGGACCGAGGATCGAACCGACGCAGCCACCCCGAAAGCTTTCCGCGCTTTGAGGTTAACTCCTGGGATTCGGCGGCCGATTCGGCCTCCATTCCCTTTCCGCCGCGGCAACGCACAAAGGCCTCGCAGTACCGAGCGGAGGGGTAGTACAGGGTTCTGTAAGTATCGAGCGCATGGCATATGGGAATGTAGTCGTAATACCGAAGCTGGCTCACGTATTTTGCCATGGCCGCTTCCTTCACATCGTAAACCAGTCCCACATCCACCACGAGGTCGGGAATACAAACGGACCAGATCTCGTAACCCATGAACGTCACGTGCTCGCCTGCTCCCTTTGCTACGTCAAGAACAGCGAGGGCAAGGAACCAGTGGTCCGGATGAGCCTCGCCAAGCCAGGGATGATACACCAAATCCGGCTGAAACTCATCCAGCAACTTCTGGACGTCATCTCGTAGCTCAGAGTAGAGATGACGGGCATTTCGTCCCATCTGGTCAGGATAGTCAAAGAAGCGGAATTCCTGGACTCCCAAGGCCTTGCCGGCCTGACGTGCCTCTTCTCGGCGGAGCTCGACATAGTCGGTTTGCTTGTAGAGCCCCTCCGGGTCGCCCAGATCCCCTTTGGTGAGGACCGCCAGGAGAAGGTCGTCGCCCCTCTGGGCATGTTGAGCAAGAAGCCCTCCACACCCAAAGGTTTCATCATCCGCGTGGGCGGCGACGATCAGGACTCGCTTCCCCGCTGGTGGCTCGGTTGCCAGTTCGGGGACCGCCGATGGCTCACCTTGATCCCAAGGCTCTACTGTCACCGCTTCGAACTCACATTCCTAGAGAGAAACGGCACGCATCGTGTCCCGCTCTCCCTCCTTCACAAAGCGCTTGGAGCGACGCTCATCCACGACCTTTCGGAACGCGGTGAACTCACCCCAGCACTCCCGGATTTGATCAATGGTCAGAGTGGGCTGCACGAGTGCACCCTCTGGCTGCTGATAGACCGCATACCGAAGGTTGGGAAGATAGCCGAGCTCTTTGCTCACTTCATAGAGATCACAGCCAAGGAATGGCTGGTAGATGAAGTGATGGAAGTAGTCAGGATCAATGCGCTTGTTGAGCTCGAGGGTCTCCATCACCATTTCGGGAGTTTCACCCGGGAAACCGATGATGTTGAGTGCCGCCCTCTGAAGCCCCACATTCCGAGCCGTCTCGAAGGCGCGTTCAACCCGGCTGTTCTTCATGCGGCGGTCGAGCACCTTGGCGCGGAAGTCTTCGTTGCCATGCTCGATTCCCATGCACAGGAGATAGCAACCGGAGTCGGCCGCCATTTTGATGTTCTCGTCGCTTGCGTTGTCAGCTCGAGCACCAATCATGTACTGAACAGGAATACGCTTCTCGTATTCGGTGAAGAACTCCTTCAACCAGGAAGAGCTGATCGCAAAGAAGTCTTCATCCCAGAATTCGAACTGATCGATCTCATACCGATCATGGAGATATTCCAGCTCTTCCATGAGCCGGGGAACCGTGCGGCGCCGGACAAACTTGCCCTTCCCCTTGTACATCTTAAGAAGAGCCGAGTTGGCGCAATAACTGCAGGTGTAGGGACAACCTCGCCCTGCCGAAACAGGCATCGTCCGCTTGGCGTGGATATAAGAAAGAAGAACCTCCGTCTGGAGGAGGGTATCGAGGGGGAAAATGTCTCGGTCCCAGTCCGGAAGGTCATCCATGGAGAGCGGCAGAGGCCGCATCTCATTGCGATGGATGATCGGCTTTCCGTCCGGGCCCTGAACCTTCTTCCAGATGTTCGGAATCTTGGTGTCGTCGGTCCCTGCCTCCATGGCGGTAACGAGATCAACGAGAGCATGGTCGCCCTCCCCCTTGCAGATGTAGTCCACATGAGGATTGAGAATCACCGTTTCCTCGGCAAAGGAGACGTGGTAGCCCCCGCAAACCGTGGGGTAATCGGTCTTCTCTTTCACGAGCCGCAGGAGGTCCTGAATCATCGGCCACTGATAGGAAAGGATGGTGAAACCAACCAGACCGGGATCATAAGCCTTGACCTCTTCGATGAAGAGCTCGGGAGTGAAGCGACTGTCGTAATTCAGGAGCTTCGTCTGATGACCATGCTTTTTGAGCATTGCTGAGAGCGATGCGATACCTGCATAGAAATACTTGTCCGTCGAGTTCATGACGAAAAGAACCTTCATCAGCCTCGTCTCCTTTGAAGTTCGAACTTCTGGACCGCTAGCCGCCATAGATTCTGGCCGCTGGAGCCCCACAAACCGCCCTGTGGCCGGCAAAAAGCCGGGCTCTGCTCCTTGGAGACAGAGCACTCCCCATGATGGCCAAAAGCATAGCAAACAAGTGCGAAGAGCGCCGGTTTTTTGCTCCTCCCCCATGAGAGAGGAGCCTCAAACCCGTCCCGAGGGCGTACATCGGGACAAAGACAACCACATAATAGGGATAGTGTCCTCAGCCGCACCGGGTGATCAACACCTTTTTGGAAGGAGAGTCACTTCCCCAGAAAAAGGGTCACCGCATTGGTGACCGAGATGGGCTGGCTTCCTCCGGCGCCGAAGTCCGCAATGAAGCCCTGGAGGGTCACGATCGAGGACCGGCTAAAGCCCTGGAGCCGCCTGACAACCACCGTTGGAGCCGGGGGAACTTCCCGAGAGACCGTCTGCTCCCCCAGAAGTGGGATATGACCCAGATTGTTGACGAGAACAATCAGCCGATTGCCACCACCGGTGAGGGGAGTCGAGAACGCAAATTCCCCGACACCACCCGGCTGGGTCGTAACTCCATTGACCCCGGGCTCGGAAGCCAGAACATAGAGAACAAAAGCCCCCATCGAGGGTCCCGCCGGGGATGAATCCATGCGAATGGTCACCGATTCATTGAGCTCAACATGCACTTCCCGCCGGCTATCCCCGACCTCATCGTTCACGAAGAGGACGTCGCTGACCCCACCGGCGCCAGCGTTGACATTTCCGGCCATGACCTGACGCAAACGCTTCTCGTTGACAAGAAGGCCAAGATCGTCGCTGGCATAATGGGCCACGATCAGCTCCGGGGGACCATCCCCGTTGAGGTCCTGGGAGGTCATCAGAACGGGCCTTCGACCGATCGCAAGAGTCGTTGGAGGCTCAGCAAAACTCATGCCCCCCAATCCCTCATAGATCGTGACATTGTTGCTGAGAAGATTCGCGCAGATCAAATCTGGGATCTCGTCGAAACTCAGATCGGCAACAGCGACCTCAAATGGATAGGTTCCGGCAGGAAGAGAAAGAGGAGGACCAAGTTGACCTTCTCCTTGCCCCTCCAGGACGACGAGGGCGTTCCCGTTGGAAGCAGCAACGATGACCTCTGGGATGCCGTCGAGAGTGACATCACGAACGACCATGTCCCGGAGAGTGTCTCCCGCATAGACCGGCTCAAGGGCATCAAATGTGCCGTCGCCCAGACCTCGGAGAACAGTCACCTTTCCTGATCCTCGGCTCATCACTGTCAGATCGATGATGCCGTTTCCCGTCACATCCCGGGCCAGCATCTCCAGGGAGCCGCCCGGAACGGAGTAGGGAACGGGAGGGTCAAAAACGACATCTCCCTGGGAACGAAAGACATTCAAGAATTCCTCGAGCTGAAGGGTTACCGCCAGGTCGAGGAGCCCATCGCCATCGAAGTCTCCGAACTCAGCCTTCGTCGCGTTGGGTCCGACATCGACCGTAACAGGAGCTCCGAAGGAAGCCTCTCCCAGTCCTCGGAGGATGGTCAGAGTTCCGTTTGTCTTGGAAAGAATGGCTACATCGAGGATGTTTCGGTCGTCCAGATCGGCGACAAAGAGCCTGCTCGGTTGGGAGCCGGAAGAAAACTCACCGACACCGATGATCGTTCGATCGAGAGCCACCTCATGAATGCTCAGGGTTTCGGTCCCGGTATTCAACGTGAGGATTTCCGGTCGGCTGTCGCCCTTGACGTCTTGAAGGAGAACATCCATGGGAAGGCCACCCGTAGGAACCGAAATGGGTGGAGAAAAGTAAGGGGGCTGGTTCTGGCCAAAAAGGACCGTCACATCCCCGGATACCCGGTTGGCAACCACCCCGTCGTCAAGACCATCACCATCGAGATCGGCAAAGTCCATCGAAACTGGATTGATCCCTAGCTCATGGAACGTGGTCTGAACGAGGATTCCCTGTCCAAACACCGGGTCGATTCCAGAAATGAGGCACAGAGTGACCGACAGCCCCAGGATGATCATCCTGGCCACCGGTCTCCCCTGCTTTGGGAGCACAAATGACATAGTATCCCCGCAATCTAATGTTGGAGCAAAACCGAATTCATTGGCTGCCCCCCTTCTATTTTCTCCTGCAGGTTACCCTGCATATTCTCCTTAAGCATAGTGATGGCAAAGAGTTCTTTCAATCAAAAAAATCAACCTGGACCCACAAATATCCATCCGGGGGCCCAGATCTTCCCTCGCCAAAATGCCCCTGGCTGGTGAGATCGCGGCACATCCTGGCAAGATCGCGACAGAATGTCGTACTCTAGGTCGATTCTTCGGACAATCTGTCCGGATGGGAATGCTCCCCGGCCCTTTGACCCCGAAGTCTCATCCTGGCACGATCCATGCATAAGCTCGAAGTTGCAGGCCACACTTCGGAGGACGGAAAACGAGGATTCGTCGGAATGAAACAGATGCCGGGAACGAAAATACTGATCGTGGATGATGATCAGTCGTTCGTCGAGGCCCTTTTGATCTTTCTCGAGGATCATGGGCTGATGGGAAAGGCTGCGTACACCGGGCACGGATCCCTGGAAGAAGCAGACAGATACCGTCCCGATCTCATGATTCTGGACTTCAACTTGCCCGACATGGACGGAATTCAGGTCGTCCAACAGGTCCGGAAAAAGACCGTCCAGATTCCCATCATCATGATCTCGGGAGATGATAGCGAGGAAACCAGAAGTCGCTGCGAATCGGTGGCGTCTCTCTTTCTCGCCAAACCTGTCTCCCCCCTCGAACTTCTCGGCCACGCCAAACGCCTCCTCGACTCCCGGCGAATCCACGGAGGAAAGCCATGAAAAGAAAGCTCCTCCCACCTCCTCTCGGTCTCGTTCTGATCCTGAGCACCGCAGTCCTGATGGCCGTCCTCTTCATCGGGTCCATGTTCATGCAAAGACAGATGAAGTCCACCCTGGAAAGCCAGATCGAAAAAAATGCCCACGGAACAAGTGAGGCCCTTTCCAGAAAACTCAGGCAGCAGCAACTTCCCCCGCTCGAATGCGAAAAGATCCTCTCGGAAAGCTCCTGGCTGGAGCCCACCCTCTCCCTGCTGACCCGGGAAGAAACCTATATCGAGTACGTGGCCCTATCCGGACCTTCGGGACAGGTCATCGCCTTTTCCATGAGCACGACGACCAACATCACCCCCCGAGAGTTCATCACCGAACTCCCTCGGGTGGGGAAGCAAAATCGCCGCCACCATCACTCCCACGAAGGCCTTGGACCGCTCGTCGACTATGGCATGCCTATTTCGATTGACTCCTCCCAGCTGGCCCTTCATATCGGGGTTTCCGAACCCAAGATGGAGCAACACCTGGAGAAAGAGCGCTCGTGGCTGAAACGCGCTCTTTGGATCGTCGGACTCCTGAGCATCATCAATATTCTCGGTGTTGCCGGAGCCGTCTGGGCCTTTGAGCACAAGGCCCGCATGCGCGACGTGCTGGCGATCCGAAAGGACCACCTTGCCGAAGTTGGCAAGCTCGCCGGAGGTCTCGTCCACGAGATTCGAAATCCCTTGAACGCCATGCGCATGCAAATTGCCGTGCTCAGGAGCAAATTCGAATCGAATCGCCCTGTCCCGAAAACCCCCTCATCCTCTTCCGTGGCTGCCTCCCAGCTCGATCGCCTGGAGGGAGAAGTCCTGCGCCTTCAGGACCTCGCCACGGATTTCCTTGCCTTTGGTCGCCCCCCAAGAGATCACATGGAAACGATCTCTCCTGCTCAGGCAGTTTCGGAGCATGTTGAATTCATCAGGCCGGAGCTTGAGAAACAAGGAATCAATCTTCATCTCTCTTGCGACCCGGAGGCGGACTCAGCCCGGGTCACGGTCGACCGAGGAAAGCTGAAGCAGGTACTCCTCAATCTCACCCGAAATGCCCAGCAAGCCATGCCGGATGGTGGAGACTTGTATTTCTTACTGGAGCGAACAACCGCCAAGATGCTTCGCATATCCGTACGAGACACCGGAGCCGGAATTCCCGAGAACATTCTCCCCCGGATCTTCGAGCCCTTCTTCTCCACCAAGGACGATGGAAACGGCCTCGGACTTGCCTCCGCCAGACAAATGATCGAGGCCGCCAACGGAACCCTCACGATTTCCACGCGGGAGCCAACCGGAACCACCTTCTCGGTGGAGCTTCCCCTGTCCAAAGAACCCACATCGACAACTTGAGGTTTTATAGTAATGAAGGATATCTTCATGGAAAGCGTGTTGGTCGTGGACGATGACCGGAGCAGCCGGGAGGCAACCCGGGAGTTCCTTGAGGATGCCGGGTTCCACGTGGTCACCGCCTCTTCGGGAGAAGAAGCACGAACCCGACTCACCGACGGAATCGCCGTCGTCCTTACCGACCTGGTGATGCCGGGAGTTTCCGGATTAGACCTCTTATCCACGGCCAGAAAACAGATCCCCCACGCACCGGTCATCCTGCTCACCGGCCAGGGAAGTGAGGATGCCGCGGTCTCCGCCCTGACCTCGGGAGCGTTTCACTATCTCACGAAACCGGCCAACCCGGAGGACCTCAGCAATCTTGTACGACAAGCTCTGGAAAAATACCGGATGGCCGGCGAGATCGCAAAACTCCACCAGCAGATCGCCAGCCAGAACGGGCTGTGCCGCATCATCGGCAGCAGCGAACCCATGCGGAAAATCTTTGAAACGCTCCGGATGGTGGCAGACACCCGCAGTACCGTCCTGCTCGAAGGAGAAAGTGGAACAGGAAAAGAGCTTTTTGCCCGGGCCCTCCACGACCTGAGTCCAAGGAGAAAGAGACCATTCGTTGCCGTCAACTGCGCCGCTCTTCCGGAGGCTCTGGTGGAAAGCGAACTCTTCGGCCACAAAAAGGGAGCCTTCACCGGAGCTCTTGATCACCGGATCGGAAAATTCGAAGCGGCACACGAAGGAACCCTCTTCATCGACGAGATCGGAGAGATGCCGATCGAACTGCAAAGCAAACTCCTTCGGGCTCTTGAGTCCCGCTCCATCACCAAGGTGGGAGACAACAAAGAAATCGAAATCGACACACGGATCGTTGCCGCAACAAACCGCAACCTCGAGGAGAGAATCAAAGAGGGGCTCTTTCGGGAGGACCTTTTCTATCGGCTTGCCGTGATTCGACTCCCCCTTCCTCCTCTTCGTGATCGGACGGAAGACATTCCTCTCCTCACCCGCGCGTTCATGGACCAGATCGCAAAAGAGAATCACCGCCCCACCCGCGAGATCTCGCCCGATGCTCTGGATCGTCTGAAGGCATACGACTGGCCGGGAAACGTCCGTCAGCTGAGGAATATTCTCGAAAGCGTCATCGTCACCAATCCAAAAGATGTCATCGAGGTCGCGGATCTTCCTTTGTCGCTCCAGAAGAAATCCTCTCCGACGTCACAAGATGCGTCCCACCTTGACCCCGACGAGCTCACTCTGGATCGCCTGGAAGCAAACGCGATTCAAGAAGCTCTCCGCCGAACCGAGGGAAACAGGACCCAGGCCAGCAAACTCCTCGGCATCAGCGTCCGCACGCTGCAGCGGAAGATCCGGGACGATGGAAGAAGCGACACCTTGGCCGGCCGCCCGGCGCCGTGGGGGGCGGGGGGCGGCGGGTGGGCGGGGGTGGCGGGGGCGTG
>JAJDCM010000157.1 GCA_029260825.1 Planctomycetota bacterium
TTTCTGGTCTCGATCTCGAACATCTCGAAGAATACGGTCATAGGTCGAGGTTGCCTGGTGAGCGGCAAGCTCTCCATGCCGTCGACGGGCCCTTTCTTCGAGAGAGGCCTGTAAGAAGAACTTGTAGTCCGCCTCGGGGAAAATGACCGTTCCCATATCCCGCCCCTCGGCCACCAGTCGCTTCCTCTTCCCCACATGTCGTTGGAGGGCTATCAAAGCCGACCGAAGGCAGGGATGGGAGGAAACCTGACTGACGTTTGCCGTCACTTCCCGTGACCGGATTTCCCGCCCAACGCTCTGGCCCCCCACGGAAACCCCGTTCTCATCGAGCTGAAGATCAAGGCCCTCGATGAGATCGAGAAGGGACGTCTCATCGGAGAGATCCACCGAACGCTGCAGCGCAGCATAGGTAATCGCACGATAGAGGGAGCCACTATCAAGAACGGCATACCCGAGCTCCGCAGCGACAAAGCGGGAGACCGTACTCTTGCCCACCCCCGCCGGACCATCGATGGTGACGATCAGATCTTGTTGAAAAATGCTCAATTCGGTTTCTCAGCCCCCCCCGCACGACCTTCAGGATTACCTTGATCTCCAAGATCTCCCCGGTTGGCGCTTCCCGCGCCTTCCTGCTCCCCGATTTCATTGTCGGGGAGAGCAAACGGTTGGAGCAGAAGCTCTCCGTCTGTCAGGGTCGCAAAAGTACCCAGGGGATTCCACGTGGAGAGTACCACAACATCTTTTTTATCACGCCCATTAACTGACACAAACCGTTGGGCCCGATGAACATGCCCACACACGAGGCCATCCACACCCAGGTCGAACTGGCGATCCACCACATCAAAACAGAGCCCCATGGTTTTTTCGGACTTGACCCGGGTGATGCGGCGACTGTGATCCCGATAACCGTTGGCCAGCATGTTGCTCACGACCGCCGGAAGACGACTGACCAGGGTTCGAATCGGGGCACTCCGGAGGATTCGAGTCGCTCGTCGGTAGCTCTCGTCCCGGACGCAAAGCTGATCGCCGTGAATGAGTAGGAGTCGCCTTTCCTGAGCCTCGAGAATGACACTCTCTCCGAGGACCTCGACTCCATGAGGAGCTGCCGTATCCTCCGAGAGGAGAAAATCTCGGTTGCCAGCGATGAAAAAAACCCGGGTTCCGGAACGGGAAAGCTTCGCCAGGGACATGAAGACCAGCCTGGCAAAAGAGGCCCTGGCACTCTTGGGCCCGATCCAGATATCAAAAATGTCGCCCAGCAAAAAAAGAGCCTGATATCGCCCCTCGATCGACTTGAAAAAAGAGATCGCGCTCCGGATCAAGCCGGGGTCTTCGGCCCTCAGATGAAAGTCCGAAGCAAATGCGATGGGATCCTTTTTCTCCAGGCGCAGGGTTCTCACGGTTCTCACGAACCCTCATCAATGAGGTAGTCCCGGATCTTCTCCCAGAGATTCTTACGACTGATGCCCAGAATCCTTGCGGCGTGAGCCTTGTGTCCTTTCACCGCTCGGAGAATCCGTCCGATGTGAATCTTCTCGGATTCGATGACCGCTTCCCGGAGCGTGCACAACTTCTCCGACGGCGTCACCGAAGTTCGAACGTCTCCCATGTGCTTGATGAGGTGCTCTTTCTTCAGATACGTTGAATTACCAGCCAGAGCAATCGCGCGCTCGATCGAGTTCTCGAGCTCACGGACATTTCCCGGCCAGGCGTAGCGACTCATCGCCTCGAGGATTTCCGGCTTGATCTCAAACTCCCTTTCCTTCCCATAAAGGCGAACGAAGTGGGAAGCCAGGAGAGGGACGTCTCCCTCCCTGTCTCGAAGAGCCGGCAGGATGATCGGGACAACATTGAGCCGATAGAAAAGATCCTCCCGGAAGTTTCCTTCCCGAACGGCCTTTTCCAGATCGATCTTGGTTGCGGCGACGACGCGGACATCGACGTGCACCGTCTCCTCTCCCCCCAGACGCTCAAACGTCCGTTCCTGGAGCACACGCAAGAGCTTCACCTGCATGGCCAGGCTCATGTCGTCAATATCGTCAAAAAAGATCGTGCCCCGATGCGCCCGTTCAAAGCGGCCAGTTTTCCGTTTGCGCGCATCGGTGAAGGCACCCTTCTCGTGCCCAAATAGCTCATCTTCCAGTAACGTCTCGGGAAGAGCGGCGCACGAAATGGCCACAAAAGGCCGATCGGTTCGCGGACTGCTGTAGTGAACGGCCTGGGCGATCCGCTCTTTTCCTGTTCCGCTCTCTCCCACGATCAAGATTCCCGAGTCGGATCTGGCGACGGTCTTGACGAGCTTAAAGACCTCCTGCATCTTGCGACTCTTTCCGATAATGTTCGGAAAACCGTGGATGCTGATCAGCTCCTGTCGGAGCGCCTGGTTCTCGGTAACGAGTTTCTTGTACTTCTCGATCTTTTCGAGGATCAAGAGAACTTCATCGTTGTAGAACGGTTTGAGGATGTAGTCGTATGCCCCGACCTTCATCGCCTCGACCGCCGACTCGACGGTGCCGTAGCCGGTGATGATGACGACCTGGGTTTCAGAGTCGATCTCCTTGACTGCCTTGAGAAGATCCATGCCGTTCATCCCGGGCATGTTGATATCGGTAATCAGGCAATCGAACCCGACTTCCTTGCAAAGTTCGAGTGCCTGGCGCCCGTCGGACGCTGTTCGAACCCGATGCCCGGCAGCTTCCAGGTCGTCCTTGAGAGGGACAACGATGAGTTCTTCGTCATCAGCGACGAGAATATCCATGTGGTTCATTCGCCCCGGGGTTCCGGCCCCGGATGATTCCGGCGCCAGGCTCAGAAGTTCCTGGGAGAGTCTTCTCCCGACAAAGATGAAGGCAGAGGTTGTGGCCCGCTACCATCCGTCGAAGGGTAGCAGTGTCAGCGTACACGGTCAACGTATGTTGACAAGGTAGAAGGCCCATGCTAGCCCGGATGACAGTTGGGCCAAGATATTCGGAGGACAATATGGCGCAAGTGCGGGCAGCGAATCGGGCTCGAGAGATACTCGAGGAGACCTCCTCGGTACTCACGCGGTTATCAGATCAGTGCACGGAGGAGATTGCTCACGCAGCCTCTTTCCTGGTTGAAGCCTACCAGGCAAACGGAAAGGTACTCGTCTTTGGAAATGGTGGGAGCGCCTCGGACGCCCTCCATATTCAAGGAGAGCTCGGAAACCGCTTCCTCATGGACCGACGTCCCCTCGGATGTCTCGCCCTCGTGGGAGGACCTGCTCTCCTCACCGCAATCGCCAACGACGTCTCCTACGAGGAGGTCTTTTCCCGACAGGTTGAGGCCCTCGCCAAACCCGAAGACGTGGTGATCGGTATCTCGACCAGCGGCACCTCAAAGAACGTCCTGGAAGGACTGAAAGCCGCACGAACCATCGGATGCCGCACCATCGGTCTCACCGGAGGAACGGGTGGCGATTTCAGCTCCCTCGTGGATCTTTGTCTGACCGTTCCATCCTCCAGCACTCCTCGCATCCAGGAGGGGCACATCACCATTGCCCACATCATCTGTGAGCTTGTAGAGCAGGAGCTTTTTGGCTCCCCAGGCGTGTAGGGTCTCTTGGCAACCGATTCCACGGAAGAGGGGAAGAGCGCCGTTTTTCTCGATCGTGACGGCACCCTGATCGAAGATGCACATTATCTTTCGGATCCGGAGCAAATCCGCCTGCTCCCGGGAGTGATCCGGGCTCTTCGGCGTCTGGGCATGGCTGGCTATTCTCTCGTGGTCATTTCCAATCAGAGTGGTATCGCTCGCGGACTCTTTACCCGGGAACAATTAGACGCGGTCAATCGTCGATTCTCCGAGTTACTGGAAAATGAATCCATCTCCCTCAATGGAATCTATTGCTGCCCCCATCATCCCCGTGAGGGGGGGAAAGATCGGGTCGACTGCAACTGTCGAAAGCCCCGGTCCGGCCTCTTCGAACAGGCCGCAAAAGAGCTGTCCATCGACCTTGGTCGCTCCATTGCCATCGGTGACCGAGTGCGCGACATCTTGCCTCTGACTCTATTCGCCGGAAGAACCGGGCTTGTGGAAACAGGAAAGCCCATCGACCTCAAGAATCTCCCCCCGGGGTGCCTGGCCTTCAAAACCCTGGAGCGTGCCGTCGACTGGATCCTGACAACTGTTTAGTGCGACCTGGGGCGATTCTCGTCAAGACTCATGAATCATCCGGGCTAGACGAAATAGCGAATCAGGAAAGGTCCTAGAGTACGGACAATCGGCGCCGGAAGCCTCTTCCAGACTTCTTCTGCGATTCGAAACCGCGGATTCGAAGGAGTGAGATCTGGCAGCTCGGTCGCCTTGTGGAGGAAGTATTGATAGTACAGCTCCTTTGGCTCGAACCCCTGATGACGCTTGAAACGATAGGAGCCCGAGTCCACCCGGCTGCGGCCAAAATCAAAGGACGAGAATCCCCCCCTGGCTCCGTGTTCCATCAGCCGAAGATACATATAATTATTAATCTGGAGCTTCTCGTATTCCTGGAGGGCACCTGAATAATAGGGCATGACACAGCCCTTGTGGTAGAAGGTCATCACCCCCGCAACCGGTTGCTGATCATAACGAACCATCATGATTTCCGCGCGATCACCGAACTCGTCAAGAAGGGCCTTGAAAAACCGCAGCGGCAGGACAGGTGATCCAAGATGACGCTTGTTCATCACGAAAAGACGGTAGAACTCTTCGAGCTGTTCACCCCCGAAACTCGTTTCAAGGCCATGCCTTTTGATCGCCTGCCGCGCGGCTGCCCTGGCTTTCCTTGGCAGCATTCCCAGGCATTTCTCCGGATCATCCGGTAGGTCTCGAAGAAAGGTGGCATAGCCATTTTTTCGGTCAAACCGAGGCGCTCCAGGCCCATCCATTTGACGAAGCTCGCAGTAGCTACTTGATTCCTCGGATGCGGTTCGAATCGCCGCCTCCGATAATCCGTTGGAGGTCTCTTCGGTTCGGCTCACGATTCCGCCATAGACGCCAAACGGTACCGAAACCAGTGTTCCTCGAATAAAGGGGTTCTTGACCGCGAAGAGAGGAAGAATTCCCTGAATTTCATCGCCCTTCCTGGCAACAAGGTATTTGGATCGGAACGGGAAGCATGCCTCGATAGCCCGCTTCCACCCCAGAGTGTGAAAAAAGGTTCCTCCGTCCAGTTGAGTGACAAAGCGCTCCCACCCGTCCTCATCGGAGGTCGCAAGTGTCCTCACGGAGACTTCACGTCCCGGCGCCGGACCGGGTTCGTAGGTCGCTTCACCTGGAAGAGGTCGAGAGGCCATCTAAAGGCTCCCTCCCTTCCTCAAGGCATAGACTCGAACTTCCGGACCTGACCGACGGCTCGGCTCAGCTCTCAGGGTGTAGATCGGCTCGAGTTTCAAGAGCTCGTCATAGAACGAAGCAAGCGACGGCCAGTTGCTCCGCCAGGGCTCCCGGGTGTACTGGCGGAATGTTTTCGATGTGGTAATCACATACTCATAGCCGCGACGGCTATATTCCGGAAGCGAATAGGGAATCCGATGAGCCATCGGGTTTCCCATGTCGAGGTCGGCGGTCGTCGAGCCGTATCCCGTGTCCCGTTCCCTATCCGCCCACCAGGGTGGATCCAGAGTCAGGGAATAGTACGTGGGTCCGTCATAACGAGGAGCGGAGAACTCAAGGAGGTCGAGATAGGTCGAGCGGTGGGTCATGAAACCCGTCGATTCCGAGTACTTCACCACGGAGCGCTTGATATCTCTGACCCGCTCTGCGCTGGGGAACGTCTTCACCCAATCCTTATCATTGAGAATTCTGGTTCCTGATGGGATGTTGGCCTCCACCCATTCCAACGCTTCCGATCTGGTGTCTTTCCGCAGGAGAACCAGGTCATTCTGAAGAATCGTCCAAACACCCGGTGCGGCGAGCGCTCCCGCGACAACGATGGCCACCTTCCCCGAAACGGAAAAGCGGGTCAGGAGGTCCGAGAAGAAAAGCGCCCCGGCGATCGCAAGCAGTGGATAGAGATTATTCAAATGCCTCGGCTCGGCGAAGTTCGGCATGTAAACATTTGCCATGACGACAAACGAAACGAGCGCAGTGATGATGAGCAAAGAGAACCGGTCTCTGCGCAGAATAAGCATGAAAACGGAAAGAAGACCCCAGCTTCCCAGGATCGGGCCCATGCCCTCCTTCGAAAGCAGAACGGTTACCAGGGCGACTGCGGATCCGAAGTAACGATCCCAAATGAGCATGGGAACAAACAACGCGCTAAGGAGAATCACAAGCGCCAGGGACCGAATGGTGTTCCGGGAGCGTGGGGAGTTACTAAGAGACAGCAACAGACCGCGAAGTCCCGCAAACGCTCCGTATCCGAGCCCGGTCACCAGCAAGAAAAGTGAAATATTCGTCCGGCTGAACCGGGCCCCCAGGTACAAATCGCACATCCTCAAGATGGGTTTGAAATGTTCCGTTCGCGCCTTGATGATGGGGCGCAAATTGACTTCATACCAAAGGGGGTCGAGAAAGTTATAGGGAGACGCGAGAAAAAAGCCCAGTACGAACAAACCCGATGCCAGCATGAGCACGCAGTACGTATGAATTGCAGAACGGGTGACGAACGCCGAATAACCAAGAGATCCTACCCGAGGACCCCGCACACAAACGACGAACCCCACCACCCACAATGGGACGAGAAGGAAAATCGCATAGTACTTCGTCGCCATGGAGAGCCCGGCAATCAAACCGCAGAGAAGATAGTCTCGAACATGGTTTCGCTCGGCGGCACGGGAAAGGAAAAACAGGCTGATCAGGGTGAGTAGAGAGCTTGGTACGTCTGCCTTGACACTCTGACAGGATGAGGCCTGCGCCACCGTCGCCGCAAGGAAAAGCGCGGCCACAAGTCCGGCTACGTGCCCCCCCATCTTCCTCGCCATCCGACTCGCGACCAGGATGCTCAACACTCCAAAGACCACATTCGTGATCCTACCGATGAGGTAGAACGTGGTCGGATTGGTCAGAAATTCGGCCGCAAACTCCTGTGAGCTCGAAAAGGCCCCCACCAATTTCCCGATCACGAAGTAGATCCCGAATTCAAAAAACAGGATGTACATGAAGAAGGCTGGCTTGTGGAACCAGTGAGGATTGAAGTCAAAGCTTCCAAATGCCAGAGAGCGTTTGAGAAAGTGAGTCTCGTCCGGATAGTAGCCATGGGGAAGGCCGTGGTCGACTCCGAGCAATCGCAGCCCTGCGGCAACAAGAAGAAGAAGGCAAAGCGGCAGGAAGGCTTTCCCTCGTGCACCCATCAGCTTCTTCATCATGGGTTCTTGACCTTTGCCCGACGTTCCTGCTCGACGCTCCTGTCTCATCGAGCTACCCACACCTCATCCCAATGACCACAAACCGCATGATGCCAAACGATCCCGCCCGACGTTTTCCACCCGGCTCCGGGTCATTCACTCAGATCTTACCAACTCGGTCGCTTCGCGAATGCTCCGGGCTCGTCACCGGGCCCAGTCCCCGCTTTTCGGGACCTTTACCGTCAGGAGGGGGTGGTTTTCCGCCACTTTCCTCGCCCGTCTCCTCATCACTTTCCCCGTGACCTTCAACCTTACTTTCCATGACATCCTCGACTCGATGCTCCTTGATGCCTCGGGCGTGAGTAAAGATGATGATCTCCCCGAGGAGACCGATCGAAATCATCTGAATTCCCATCACCATCAAAAGAACACCAAGGACCAGCAACGGTCGATCCGCCAGCGAATCTCCGGTGAAGATCTTCAGGCCCGTGAGGTACAGGCTAATTCCCACCCCGAGAAAGAAAAAGAATGATCCCAGGAGACCGAAAAATCGCAAGGGCCTCTTCGTAAACTTCGTGAGAAACAACATCGTCAGCATGTCGAGAAAACGTCGCACATACACACCGATGCCGAAGAAACCCGTTTTACCTTTCTCCTCTCGATGGATGACCGGAACCTCGGTGACCTTGAACCCATGCCTCTCGGCGATGATGGGAAGAAACCGATACAGGTCACCGTAGATCGCAACCTCCTCCAGGACGACCCGTCGCATGGCTCGCATGGCGCAATTGAGATCGTGCAGCTTCACTCGAGTGACCATCCGCACCATGAAATTAAAGGCCTGGGACTGAAAGCGATTGAGGAATGGATCGACTCGCTTTGAACGCCAGCCAGAAACATAGTCATAACCCTGATCAACCTGCTCCAGAACCGCCGGGATCGCACTTGGATCCACCTGCAGATAGGGAGCAGTGGTCAGGATCACGTCACCGCAAGATCTCTCAAACCCGGCGGTCAAAGCCACCGCCTCACCGAATCGTTGATGAAAACGGATGACCTTGATCTTGGGCCCGCTCTCGTCGAGTTCCTTGAGTTTTGGGTCGATCGCCGGGCCCACTCCGTCATCAACAAAAATGAATTCCAGCGTCTTCCCGAGCTGTTTGAGCTCGTGGGAAAACGCGGTTTGAATGGCCGCCAGATCAACATCTTCGGTACCGGAAATCGGTACGACTACCGAGACATCAACCCGATCTGGGCTCGAATCGCAGGAGGGCGCTGTCATGATGCTCCGTTATCCGTGGCCTTTGAGAAGCTCATTGGGGTGATAATCACCCGTGCGGAGAATCAACTCCGCGAGCAACCCGGCGGCAAGAAAGTGAATAAACACAAAGAAGAGCAAAAAGCTAATGGATGAATAGATGACCGTGTTTCCCGCAACCTCTTCCGGCCCCTGGCCCCCGCTCGCGATGACACCAAAAGCAAGGACGCCAAAGCTCAAGACAAAGAAGGGTAGGCTCAAGACGCCGAACCAGTGGGCGGGTCTGGACATGAAGGAAACGATCATCTTGATGACCATGAGATCAAGAATCACCTTCGCTGTCCGGGTAATTCCGTACTTCGAAACCCCGAACCGGCGGGGATGATGGCGAACAACAACCTCGGCAACTCTCCCTCCCGAAAGACGGGAGATCGCAGGAAGAAACCGATGCATATCGGAATAGAGGTGCATCCCCTTCATCACCGAGGCCCTCATGGCCTTCAGGGTGCAACCGTAGTCATGAATCCTGACCCCCGTAATCGCTCCAATCAAGTGATTCGCGATCTTCGAAGGGATCTTTCGCGAAACCAGCTTGTCTTTGCGGTTCTTTCTCCAGCCACAAACCAAGCTGTAACCTTCCTTCATCTTCTCGAGCATCATGGGGATATCTTCCGGGTCGTTTTGCAAATCGCCGTCGAGAGTCACGATGATCTGACCCCTTGCCGCCTCAAAACCAGCGGCCATGGCTGCGGTTTGCCCGAAATTGCGCCGCAACTTGACGATCCGACAGAACGGTTCCCGATCCAGCACTTTCTGCAATCTCGGGACGGTGTCATCCGAAGAGCCATCGTCCACATAGATGATCTCGTAGGACTCTTCCAGCCGATGCATGACCGTACTGATCGAGAGATGCAGAGGATCGATGTTATCCTCTTCATTGAAGAGCGGGACGACAACCGAAAGCTTCGGTGGTTCCACCTCTTCGGCCGGGAAACTAGCCCCATCCACAGAGAAATCCCCCGAACAGTGTCCCCGATTTTCGGGAACTGGATCATTGAGATGTCTTCAGGCGCCCAACCGATTCGGGTGCCCACAAGCGCGGGATTGAATGACTGCCAAGAACTCTGAGATTCTAGTGGCCATCCCAACCGTGTCAACTAGCGCCGATTTGGAGGAATTTTCGTCCCCAGAAGCCCTCTAGCTTGAGTCAGCGCCGTCAACCGGGTCCAATTCCTGATCTCGTACCCCCCGGACGGCGTGACGGGTACCGAGGCAAGGGATTCAACCGTATCTCATTACCGCATTTGAGGTTGCACACAACACCTTGATGCGATAGAATATCTGGGCTTTTCTCCCTGGTGGTCGGGATAACTCACCACGGGGGAAAACCGGTCCTTGTGCACGAAGCGCTGGAGGGGAGCCAGCAAACCGGATTCGGGGCTCTTTTTTGCCCGGAAAAGCGGTATTTAGGAGCAGCTACACTTACCGGGTCAGGGGATGTCGACCAAGATTTCAGGCAACTTGCTTATCGTGGGAGGAGACAAGAACCTCGAGGATCTTGTTCCCATTCTTGAAACCAGCGGGCTCAGAGTTCGCCGGTCACAGGACGTCTATGCCGCTCTTGCCTCGTTCGAGGAAGAGCGTGCGGACTGGATTCTCCTTGAACTGTCGGGGCTCGAGGAAGAGGACCTCCAGCTCATTCCCACCCTTCAACGTCTAGCCCCTGAGGTTCCGGTTTTCCTGTCCCTTGCCCTCGAACATCGGGAGACAGCGGCCCGGGCGCTGGAGCTTGGAGCCCACGCTTACCTGCTTCGCCCCTTCTATCCCGCCGAGCTTCTGTCTCTGATTCGCAACTCTCACCGGATGCAGGAGGCTCGGGGCAGCTTTGACGACCTTGAGGCGCTGGCAGGCGGAGTCGCCCACGAGATCAACAACCCTCTAACAATCGTAACTGGCTGGATCCAAATGCTGTTACGGAAATCAGAGGAAGACTCCCGAGAAAAAAAAGCTCTGGAGGTCATGCGCAAGGAATGCGATCGAATCGCGTCTGTCGTCTCGGATCTTCAGCTCGTAGGCACCCGGTTTTCTCTGGAGCGGCAGCCCACGCACCTGGCCAAACTGATCAAGGACACCGCCGCCGAATTGGAGGCGGAAGGATCCCTTCATCACCTCCAGGTCGATCTGGATGTTCCTCACGACCTACCGCCGGTCGATCTGGACATGGCACAGATTGGCCGGACCATCAAAGAGATCATCCGAAACGCAGTTGCTGCCACCACGGCTCCAGACGGACGCCTTCGCGTAGAGGTCACGCCCCAGGCTAATTGCCAGATCCTTCGGTTCATCGACAATGGCCGCGGAATTCGCCCTGAAAACCTGGGACGGGTGATTCTTCCCTTCTTCACGGAGGGGAGCAAGGAAGGTCGACGCGGAGTTGGACTCGCTCTGGCACGAGCGATCAACGCCGGCCATGGTGGGACCCTGGCGA
>JAJDCM010000158.1 GCA_029260825.1 Planctomycetota bacterium
GTACACGTACATGGATCGGGGCAATCCCGGGGACAGCCCCCGAGGAGACCTGGAGTTCCAGCTCAAATATCTCCAGGCTTACCTGGATCAGGTCGACACCGGACCCGGTGGCAGCTTCGCGGTTGGTCTTCCGGACCGGGACCCCAGCCTTCTCTATGACGTCTTCATCGAGGTCGAGGCTGGGAGCATGGTCGACTTATCCCGCGAATCCACCGTATTCGGAACCGCCATGGCAGGAGGAGAATTCGGCACGTTCGAGCTCGGCCTCACGAATCGGGTGGCCTGTGGTGTTAATGTGAGAGGTCTCCCGACCCTCGATACGGATGACGCACGTAGCCTGAGCCGCCAGGATGGCAACAGCTACTCGGATTTCATCCAAGCACTCCCAGGCGCGGCCGTGTTTTCCGAGGTCGAAATTTCAAACGCGAGTCAGGTGTCAGTTCTCTGCAATCAATTCAGACTCCTCAACCCTGGGCTCGGAATTGACGATTCCATGCCCGGAAGCATCCAGACCGGATTCGGTCGCACTTCTTACTTCGTCCACACCGTCACCCAAGACGTCGAGAGCACGATGTCGATTTCCGCCATGTGCGACGACGAGAGTGTTTCGGTGGAGTCGTCAGCAATCATCGATGTGGTCCTTCCCGAAATCGAGTGCGAGATCCTGTTCGACGACGACCCGATTTTCGAAGATGCCCTCGACCCCACCCCTCCCCAGCCAGACTTTTCCCTCGCCGGAAGAGCCCTTCCCATCGTCGTCACGATTCACGTCCTTGTCCGGAACACCGGAGAGCTCCCCCTCAATGGAATCAGCGTCAAGTCCGACGTGCTCAAGGCTCTCGGGTTCCCCCTCCCCTGCAACCCGGCAGAAGGCCCCTGTGCACCCGGAGATCCGGCTCCGTTCGCGCTTACCGTGGCCGAGGAACGGGTGTTTTCTTTCGACCTCCCCCTCGAAGATGCGGAGGCTTGCGAACAGGCACTGGAGACGATCGGTGCTCCGGATTCCGTCGTGGCGGTTGACCTCATGACTCGAGGAGTAATCATGCCGTTCATTGGCCTTTGCATGACCGATCTTAACGGTGACCCGGTCGACGCGATGCTCCCGGACCACTTCACCGATGGAGAGCTGAATCTCAGCTGCGACCGACGAATTCCTACCCTCTCTCTTTGGGGTGGCTTGCTCCTCGCTGGCCTTCTTGGGATGTTCACGCTGAGGCGTCGGTAGTTGAAATGATCCGTTCTTTCGGGAGAGCAGCCAAGTGACCAGAGCCTGGATCAACGTCATGATTGCAAGCCTTGTGCTTCTGACGACCGGTTGCTTTTCCGGTTCGACCGGGATCGGTATCGCGATTTCCGGAGGAAGCAGCGGCGGTGGAACGACCCTCCCCTCGGAGACAACCGCCGTCATCGAAGAAAGGGAGTTTGCCCTCTCAAAGATCTCCAGAGATGGAATTCCCGTTCCGTTCATCGTCAGCGACTCGGAAGGCGACACCCTTGACGTCATCTTTCAATGGACGTTCGAAGGGGAAGATTTCCCTGACCTTGGCCTGAACTCGACCGAACTCCGCTCTTTTCTCGGCAATCGTGCGGAACGTAAGAAACGGAGAATCTTCACCGAAGCGAGCGTATCTTTCACGGGTGCCGTGCGACCTTCCCTCGACAAACCGAACTCTCCCCTAGAAATCCGGCTCCAAGAAGTGGCTCAAGAGGGAGCTTCCATCCTGGCCGCCGGCGGACCCCGACGTGGAATTGAGGGACGAACCCTCGAAATCCTTCGGCCACCCCGGTTCGAGACCTTCACCCCTGTTGGACTGTCTCAGCTCGGAAGGATTGAAGACCTGGTTGTCGATCCGGATACCGGTGATCTACTGGTTCTCTCTGCCATCGCCGAGAATTGGGTTCTGAGTCGGATAGAGCCCGGTGAGCAGGATCCTCCTGAAATGCTCATCGACGGCCAAGGATCCCCCTTTGCCATGACCCTCTCAGCGTCTGGCAAGTTTCTCGTGGTGGCCACCGGAGTGGACTCGGAATGGATTCTTGTCCGGATCGCCCTGGAGGGCCCCCCGGCAGTTGAGAGGCTCGCCTCGAGCATGAATGATGATGACATCGAGGGGGGCGAAGTTCACAGTCTCACCAGCATCGGCGACGACGCTTTGCTCTTGAGCACGGCCTCCTCACTCATCCGCGTTGACACCGGTTCCTCGATGAACGAAAGGGTAACAACTCTCCTTTCTTCGCTGAACGGCGCTCGAAGTCTTGTGATGCTGAACTTAAGAACCGTCCTCATTGCCCAAGAATTCAACCATCAAATTCTCGCATTGAACCTGGAAACACTGGAGCAGTACACTCTCCTGGACGGTGAAGCCTCAGGCACCTTTTCCCGCCCCACCCTGCTCGACCTGGACAGGTTCCGGGGCCTCGTTCTTTTCGTGTGCTCCCCCCCCGATTCCGGTCTTCTCGCCACCGGTGGCACGTCGGAGAAAATGCTCTGCGGCTTTCGGCCGGGGAGATCCTCCGGAATCTTCATCGAGTCTCACCTTGGCGATGTCAACACTCTCGATCTCGAGAGCGGGCCGGACGGATTGCGATTTGCCGTGATCGAGGGATTGGATTCCCTACTCGTTGCGGGAGGAGTTGAGCAATCACGGATCATCGAGTCATTCGAACCTCAAACTCAAACAGCCACGGTGACCAGCCCCTTCCTGCCTTCGCTCGAAAGAACGCGATCGTGGAGGATCCAGGATCGTGCGTCCCGGGTCGGAACCGACGGTCGGCAGGGCGAAACGAAAGATATCTTCGTCTGGAATACCGCCGATGTCCCGCAAGGTGGTCTCGTCTTGATCCGGGTCGTCGCCATCGACAACGATCCCCTCGTTGAACCGAGCCGGGCCGTTTCCCGATTCTTGACTTCGAGCTTCGACGTTGAGCCCTGCTTCCTTGACGGGGTGACCAAGCCCATCAGTGTGACCGCCCTGGATCTCGACCAGGATCTCGACATTGACCTGGTCGTGTCAAATGACTCGCAAGCTTCAGCTCCCGTGTCGATTCTCCGTCAAACCGAGCCGGGGCAGTTTCGGAGGGAATCAATCGGGCCGTCCGGGACTTCCTCCATCGATCACGCTCTGGGTGACCTCGATGGAGATGATGACGTCGATCTGGTAGTCGCCAGCTTTCAGCGGCAAAAGTTGATCCTTTTTCTCCAGATCGACGGGTCTTTCGTGGAGCAGGACCAGCGCTTGAGCCTCCCTCTGGCTCGGCGGGTTCGGATCGGTGATGTGGACTGCGATGGACAACCCGACATTGTTGGCGCAGGCGACGAGTCGATTCTCATCTTCAGACAAATGGATGGCATCTTCGTCGCCGAACCTCCGCCCTTTCCGGTGGAAAACCCCAGAGCACTCGACCTTTCCGATATCGACGGAGACGGGCAACTCGATTTCATCTGGGCATACCTCTCGGAATCCGGCCCCCGATTGGTTTTGGCCCTTCAGGAACAAACTTTCGAGTTTGGCGTCACCCAGATCAATATCGAGAAGGTCGGTAACCCGACGAGCCTGAGCATCGGGGATCTGAGCGGAGACGGAAGGGCCGATGTCGTCGTCGGGGGTGATGGCGGCTTCCTCGTCACGGTGGGCCAGACGGAGGAAGCTGACTTCGTCGTGCAATCCGAGTTTCTTCTCGCCGAAGTTGACCGGGTCCGAAGAGTGGTCCTTGAAGATGTCAATCAAGATGGACTCCTCGATGCGCTAATCTCCGCCGAGGACCGGGGGCTGGGACGACTCCTCATCGGTTTCGGAGAACCCGGATTCTCGTTCGCTCCTCGCCTCCTGAAACTCCAGAGGCCAAACCTCCTCGGGCCTCTAGGCGTCGCTGTGGCCGATCTGGACGGCGACGGGAATCCCGACCTCATCTCAACGAACAACACGGGAAGTGATGTCGCCCTGCATTTCCAGGCCGCACCCGGTCGATTCAGCCCGGCCGGACGGGGCTCTTTGGAACCCAAGGGAGAACCTCTGAGCGAGGATGACTTGATCGGTGACGAGCGCATCACCCGGAGCCCCGAGAGCGTTATTGCCTTTGACCTGGACGGAGACGGAGATCAAGACATTGCTTCGGCCAATAGCTCGTCCGACAATATCACCATCTTCTTTCAAGACGGCCCTGGACTCCTGAAAACCAACACACTGATCCTGTCCCTCCGAGACATCCTCGAACTCGAGGAAAATGATCGAGCGAATCCAGTGGGAATTGATGCGGGTGACCTGGATGGAAACGGTCTCCTCGATCTCGTCGTCGTGATGGACCAGAAATCGCTCATCCTGACCTTCCTCCAGCTGTCGCCGGGGCGATTTGAGACTGGTCTTCCACCCATTGTTCTTTCGGAAGATAACGTTGCGACATCTCTTACCGTCAATGACCTTGATGCGGATGGACGCCTCGACCTGGTCGCACGAGTCCGTGGATCGGGAGATCCGAGGGTCCTTGTTTTCTTCGGAAAGGGAGATGGTGAGTTTGAGTCCTCGGTGGAGCTCCCGACGGATCACGCCCCCTCGGCGTTTGCGCTTCTTGATCTGGACGGGAATGGCCATCTCGATGTTGCGACAGTGAGCGACGTCGACTTCAATGTCAATCTGATCCAGCAAACCGCTTCTCGTTCTTTTGAGTTCATGACATCGCTCCTTGGAAATCGTGACCTGGAGCAACCTGAAGCAATCCTGTCCGCCGACCTGAACTCCGATCTGAGGCCCGACCTGGTCATCACCGACACCACGAATGGTCTCATTCTCCTGCTCAGTCAGGAGGATTCCTTCATGAAGAAAACTCTTGATCATTCCGGTTTCCGCGGTCCAATTCAATCGGTCGCGACGGACGTGGACAACGATGGCCTTCTCGATCTCGTCGTCGCCGATGAGCGCGCGTCGGCCCTTTTTCTCTTCCGACAATCTGGAAATGGTAGCTTCCTGCCGGCTCCTCTATCTCTTCGGGATGATCGGGCCACCGGCCCTCGATCCCTGGTAGCCCAAGATGTGGACGGGGACGGCACGATCGACCTGATTTCCTCCAACGGAGGCTCGAACAACCTTGCCGTCTTTTACGGCAATCCCTGATCAGGATCCTTACCTCCCACAAGAACCGCCGGCAACAATTGAGGCACGGTTGATCTGACAGAGGAAAATCGATATCGTCAGCTCTCTGGATAATCCTTGAATGAGGGTGAGGCTATGAAGGTGCAAACAAACATGAGGGCAGCACTCTTGGCATTGCTCCTGTTTTTGGGGCCTTCCGGGGCGGTAGGGGCGAACATCACGTACACCACAGACACGGTCTGGTCCGGCAGCGCCAAAATATCGGGACGCACCGTCGTTGCAAAAGGAACAACCCTTACCATTGAACCGGGAACCATCGTCAACATCGAAGGATTCGATCGAGCTGAACTGATCGTATGGGGATGCGTTCGCGCCCGCGGAACAATAGAAAGACCGATTCGCTTCGAAGTCGAAACCGACGGCCACTACTGGAGCGGCATTACACTCCGGGGCGCAGAAGCAACTGCCCAGGTGGAGCACTGCGTCTTGAGAAACGGACGCCCGGGAATCACCTGCGATGGAAGCTCCCCTGTCATCCGAAAGAACACCTTCGACAATCCGGCGATGAGAGGTGCAAGCATCCTCTGTCTGAATGGGTCTCGCGCTATCATCGAATCGAACAAACTCATTGGTCACGAAGGTGCAGGCATCTTGGTGATCGATGCTGAACCCAGCATCACTGAGAATCTATTCATCGGATTTCAAGCTGGAGTCCAGATCTCCGATCGAACAAGACGGTTCGTAAGAGATGCCGAGGAGAAACTGACGAGAGTTCCATACAGGCAGACCTCCAAACAACTCCACCCAGCCTGCGGAGGGAACTTGAGCCAAGGTGGAATCGAAGTCTTCGATGAACGTATTGTGAGCGGGGAACTTTGGGGCCTCATCTTCACAAGTGGCATTTTGCCCATGACCGGAAATAGGATTGTCTCCGCCCATCAGAGCAATGAAGGCGATTGGCTCCACGTTACGAATACAGGTGAATGGCCAGATCCCCCACCCACGGAGCACACGCTCCGTTTGACACTCAATGGCTTTGAGCTGCAAGAGAAGACCGTTTCCCATGAAATCGTAGCCCCCTACAAAGAGCGAGAAAAAAGCGTCTGCTTACGAACAAAAAATGGAGGTCATGAACGCCAAGTACTGTTTCTCAAGACGGTGCTTGGACAGCTCGGACAAGAAGGGTGCGCCGACACCAAACCGGCCCATGTCCTCGTCACCACAAAAGCCGTGGATCAAACGAAAACCCTACCCGAGAAACTGCTCTGGGCGAGCCCACAGTTTGACTGGGGCCTATTGAGACTCGCCGCGGCCGACATGGACGCCGACGGTCACGACGAAATCGTTGTCGTGACCAAGGGACGGTGTGCCGAAAAGGGAAAAATCCTGGTGTTCGCGGAGAAACGGGACTGACCATCTGCCCGAAACCAACTCCACCTATCGCCACTCAACATCATCGTGGAATCGCTCGTAGCCTCGTCCGTCGCCGATCAACTGGGAAGAGATCGAGACCCGACGAGGATCAGTCGGTCAATCGACGGTAGCCACAACCGCATTCGTCACCGCAAGGATTCCCTGGGGAGAACCCGGATCGATCACGAAGCCCTGCACCGTGAACTTGACTCTTCTTCCGGCTCCCTGGGGCCGGTCGACCAGGGTCGCTGGGGCCAATCCTGACGGAAACGTGGGCACTCCAAAGATCCCCGTCATGGCGAACGTACTCCACGTCGCCGCAGGCTGACCTCCGGTCAAGGGAGTGGAAAAGCAAGTTCTTCCCACGGAGAAAGGAACTTCCTCAGCGGTCGCTGGACGAGGATGCCCGGCAAAGGCGTAAATGGCGTAGTTCGTGCCGCTCGCCATCTCTCGAGACGGTGGCTGAATGATGCTCACTCGCAAAGGATCGGATGCACCCAAGGTCAAGAGCCGTTCGTTCCCCGCGCCGGGACTGTCGTTCACGAAAAGGACATCGGTGACCGGTCCCTGGGCCCCGTTCACGTTTCCGCCGCGACTGTCCACGTGATCGAACGAACGATTGCGGATCACCTCGAGCACCGAGGTGTCCTGCCAGATCAAATCGACGTGGCCGTCATTGTCGGAATCCGTCGCGATGACGTCCCTTGCCGCGCCCCCGACGAATCGAATCGGATCACCGAACCCTCCACTTTCGGTTCCCGGAAGAACGATCACGGGATCATCAACCGGCAGACTCGCTCCCCCGGCAGCAATGATGTCGAGAAACCCGTCTTCATTGAGGTCGGCAACTGTGATCTTCGACGGACACTGAAAAGATAGATACTCCTGCGAAAAGGCGAATTGACCGTCTCCCAGACCGGTATATATCGTAAGAGAACAGCCATACGGTCCTTCCGCCCCCACCAGATCGGGAATATCATCCCGATCCAGATCGTCCACGTGAATCTTATAGGCACTGCCGGAAGCGGCGACAAAACGAGGCCCAAAACCCTCCCCACTTCCGAGGCGTGCCACGATCTCCCCCCCGCCCGTAATCAGGTCGAGGTGACCATCCAGATTCAGGTCCACTACTGCTCCGGAAAAAGCCCCAGAAGACATCGGGAGCAGGCTCATCTCCAGAACACCACCTGTTCCGTCACCCAGAAAAATCGCCATGCCATCGGCATTCGTGACAACGGTGTCGAGAAAGCCGTCTTCATTCAGGTCGCCAAAATCTACCCCCGAAGGGCCTGCTCCGAAGAAGTCCAGCTCAAAGCTCAACTCGAAACCTCCCTTCCCATCCCCCAGGTACATCGCGGTTCGCGTGTCGTATCTCTGACTGAGTCGATCCGTTCCGACCAGATCGAGATGCCCATCGCCATCGAGATCGACAAGATAACAGTCGGCGACGTTGTAGCTTCCTGATCCATCGCTAAACCCGCCGTCTCCATCGCCGAAGAGGATCTTCACGCTATCGACGAAGCCTCCCGACGCCAGGTCCACGTTGCCGTCCTCGTTCACGTCCCCCGCTGAAAGAAAAGAGCCATAGCTATTGAAGGTTCTGGTTGCGGCCCTGAACCCTCCCGAAGAATCTCCCAGTGCCAGTGACAAACGGTTTCCACCCGACAGAACGTCCAACTTTCCATCCCGATCAAAATCAGCAACTGACAGATTTCTTCCGCCGGATCGTCCCTGGAAGAATTGAACGAATTCAAATCCTCCGGAGGTGCTTCGACGAAAAACAAACACCTGGTCTAAACGATCTGCGGCAATGATTTCAGAGCAACCATCCGCGTTCAGGTCTACAACCGCGAGCTTATCGGGATCGTTGAACGAATCGACCGAGTCCGAGAGGGGAAAGGATCCTGCACCGTCGCCAAAGAAGAGCATCACTCGTTCGTTCCGGTAATCCTCCATGGCGACGGCTATGTCCTCGAAGCCATCCCCGTTGAGATCGCCCACCGCTATTTTTCCCGGGTTGTTTCCGGCAGGAAAGAAACCAAACGGAGAAAATCCCCCCTTTCCATCTCCTCGCAGAGTGGCGACCTTGTCGTTAATATCGTTCGTTGCCGCAAGATCGATATGCCCATCCTGATCGAAATCTCCGGACGCCATGTCAACGAGCCCGGACCCGACCGCGTCAATCACATTAGAAACAGAAAGAGCGCCGCTTCCATCCCCTCGAAGAACAATCACATCGAAGGAGTCGCGGCAAGCAACACTCGCATCGAGAACACCGTCCTCATCGAAATCTTCGAGAACAAGAGAAACCGGCAGCACTCCTCCAACCGGAAAGGAGTTCAAGAGCTGAAAGCTTCCGAGACCATCACCAAGAAAAACGACAACGGAGTTGGATGCGCCATCGACAACAACAAGATCCAGGTGAGAATCCTGATTCAAGTCGCCGGCTCCCATCTCCTGGGGATCGCTCGTCCCTCCAACCAGCGGCCCGGGAGTGAAATGTCCTTCCCCATCACCCGCGAGAAGCTGGACTCCGGAGAGTCCTTCGAAAACCACGGCACAGTCCTGCCTTCGGTCGTGGTTGAAATCCCCGGCAACGGAGTCCACTGCCGTCAATTGGAGCGGAAACCAACGGACCGCCTGCAACTCGATCTCGGTGGCGCCACTCGAGAAAGAAAAGGGGTTGAAGATGAAGATCAAGAAGATCATCCATGCCGTTCGCGGTGTCTTCATTGCCAGCCCCTTTCGTGGATATGAGAAGCGTCTGATAAGAAAACAAATTCTCTTCTAGTCGGACTCAGCGCAGAGTCACCACCACCGGATTACTCAGCCTACACGTCGTTCGCTCCAGGGCCTGAACGTACAGGGTGAAACCACGAAACCGAACCGGCACCGGGGCCATGAGCGAGATCTCCCCACTGGCATCGGCGGTAAACGCGCCTCGAAGTCTCGGATCGGCGATCGCGAGAGAAAGGCCTGAACAGGGCGGGATGGACGTCGAACCGGCCGCAGTCCCGAACGTGAGGAGTACCCTCTCACCCGGGGTGGCACCCCGGAACAGGATTGTGTTGGTCACTCCAGCAATCCCGGGATCGGGAGCGTTCAGCGTGAGGTCATTGTTGGTTCGATAGGCGCGCACATCCGTGCCCACCCCGCAGACCACGAGCACACCTCCCGGGCCGATGGCAGGGCCTCCCAGGTTGACGTTGGGGATCGCCTCCGACCAGATGATCGAGAGCTCAGCGTCGAAGCAGACAATCTTCCCGTTGGAGAATCCGCCGTTGGTGAGAAAGACCTTTCCCGCTGCGTCGATCGCAAGTCGCGGTTGCACCGGCAGGTCCGAGAGGATGGTGGGAGATGTGTCGAGAATGGCGCCGGTCTCAGGATCGATGCGGATGAGGTTGAGGTCAACCTCGCTTCCGCTAGTCACGGTGCGATATGCGTAGACCGTTCCGTCGTGGCCGATGCCATGACTCGCGAAGGGGACGTATCCCATGGGGATCCTCCATCGCTCCACGAGGGCCGTTCCCGTGTCGTCGTAGGCAACCAAGAAATCTGTGATCGGATTGTTCTGCGTCCGGGGGGCGTAGACTGTGCCGTCGGGTCCGACGAACAGGGCAACCTGTTGGATGATGCCGATCGAAACCGGGTCGCTCGAAAAAAGCCGAGAACCGGTGTCAAGATCGATGACGGTGATTTTCGGCCCGCTGCCGGAAGTTTCCCAGATGTAGCCCCGGTTTTCAAAGACAGTCACCAGTGCCCCGTCACCGGTCGGAGTTGTCCGAGATAGGCTCCAGATCGTGTCACCGTTGGTGCGATCGATCCGGATGACGCTCCGAAACAGCGACACGATCGGATCTCCATTCGCGGCAAATGCGAGGCTCTCAGGGGTGCTTTCTTCAACCAGAGCATCCGACTCCCAGATGATGGATCCGTCCGCCGGGCTCAGTGCGTATAACGGGCCGGGGTTCAGCAACCCTGAGGACCGCGTAGCGTAGACCTGGCCATCCCGGATCGCGCTGACCCGGCTCCGCCACTCGTCTGGAGCCAGGAACGGGAGCTGCACCTGCCATCGTATGGCCCCGGTGTTCAACTCATGGGCGACGATCCAGGTTCCCGTGGGAATGCTGGGATTCCCGATCCGCGGCATGATCACGAGTCCTTCACCGATCACGGCCTGCTGGGCCACGAACGCGGGAAGGCTGCCACTCCAGAGGAGCGTCGGCGCATCGGGACCGACCTCGGTGGTCCGGGAGTAACGACCGGAGATTCCTCCGGTTCCCGTGATCCAATCCTCGGCGACGGCGCCTGGGGCGAAAGCTAAAAGTAGAAAAACACCCCACGCACACAGATCAGGACACGCCAAGCGAGCAAGAGACATGACAGTACCTCCGAAGCAACTTCCGGGCTGATCCGGACATCCTACCGGATCGAGAGGCTCAGGCAAGCAGCAAAGATCGGTGGATCTGTATGGAGATCGATTGAGGATTGCCCGAACACGCGGATCGCACTGTTTCGAAGAAAAACGACGAGTACAGCGTCCAGTCGTGCCTCGAACACGCCATAAAAAACTCTGCCCCCATCCTCGTGATGGGGGCAGAAAAAATCACGGTCGACTCCCGAAGCCAGAAAGGGCGACCGCCCACGCTTTAGAGATCCAGAGGGCTCACCGGGCCCAGCGGATTGCGAATCTGTATCTGGTCCGTCGGAGGAGGCGCTCGGAATGAAGACGGCGCAATCCTTGCGATCGCCATGGCACATTCCGAATCGACCTCGGTCACCTCGGTGCCTGATCCGCCAAGATCCCAGCCACCGTGAGAAGCCTGGACGGAGACCAGGAACGCCGAGCCGTCTGCACCCGCGCCCTGAGCTTCCGCATCCTGGAAGATGGAGAGCGCGATGACTGCATAGGCTGTCGTCTGCTCCTCATCGCCAGGGAAGGCGGAGTTATAAGGCCAAGCTCCCGAGGGATTCTGCTGGGCTATGAGTCGTGCGCGAATATCGTCGCGGAGCGAACGATCGCCAGTTCGCGAGATCTTGAGAGTCATCAGCGCCCCCGCCAGCCCAAGGTTGTAACCCTCCTCACTGGGATCCGTGTAATCAAAGAAGGGAGGCGTCGCGGTGAGATCTTCCTCGACCACGTTGGCAAACTCGAGGAGGTCTCCCCTGAAGTCATAGGGAGTGTTGCCGAACTTCTTTTCCAGCCTGAACGCCGAGAGAACATACCAGTTGATATCCCAGGGGATGAGACCGTCGAAGTTCTGAGAATTCCGACTGTCTCGAATCAGTTCGGCAAGGCCTCGGGCACCTCCGAAAGACGCCATCTTGGCGATGAATTGATCCCGGGCTGCTTCTGCATAGAAATCACTACCAGTGATCTTGGACAGAAGCTCGGCAAAAGCATAGTCCGGTCCTTTGTCAGGAGCTCCGAGCAGTAATAGCATGGACTGAAAGCCGTCGAGACAGGTCACGAGGCTTCGAGCATTCCCGTTCTTCGCGAAATCGAGAAGCGGACCGAGTGAAGTCACCCCGATCGTATTGTTCGGACTGGCGCTGGCAGTGTGGACCGCATTATCATCGGTGCCGTCGATGATGAAGTCCCAGCCTCCGTCATCCGGATCCGCATCCGGCTCCCCGTTATGGGCATTGTCGCCGATGATATCCGCCTGGGTATCGGAAATCCGAGCGGCTGCCTCGGAGACCTGCCCCACGCAAGGGGTCACCAGGAGCCACGAAGGCAACACTACGAAAAGAACGAACGTGAAAAGGTGAGAGCGATTGGTCCCGATTAGCATGAGATTCTCCTTTCATCCCGTCGGGTCATCACGGAGCATCCCCTAGATTCGATCGGAGTGCTCCCGTGTTGGCGTGGCCGACGACGTATTTACCGGACGTCGTCAGAAAACCACTGACCCCTAGAAACTAGATATCATTCGAAAAGAAAGCAAGACAATAAAGGCACCAATTTCGGTCATCACTCTTGATAAAAACTTGATAAAAATCAAGGAGACAAAGAAGATCGATGTAAACGACTACTCATCCATGTCTTGGTGCGGTCTTTGGTGCGGCCTTCGGTGCCGCATCAGGATGGCATCACAAAATGACGAGAGATAGCCCTGGATACCGGCCAGGTGAAAACTGAGAGTAGCTTCGCCTCGAGATCTTCTCATAACCTCTGCAGCTCATACCTCGGAACTCCTCCATCCTTGTTCGGCGTGAAGAACTGCCTGTTTTCGCGCCACCATTCGAGAGAAATCACATCGGGAATGTCCTCGAACCGAGGAGGCATTGACGCACGCGGCTTCTCGGAGTTCACATCTTCTCTCGAAGATCTTTCCGGACGTCCGGAAAATGAATCCCTGCCACCAGAACTTGGCTCATTCGAGCCTTCACGCACCACTTTCCGGATCCGGAATTGAAGTCCAACCTCGGCATCGAATCCATCAAGCCTCCCCCCTTCAGCATTCCGGAAAACGACCTCGCCTTCCGGGTTTCCCTCGACAAAGAGCAACCCTTCGTGCACAAGTCCATGGCATGAACCGCAAAGCGACAGGAGATTGGTCGGATGAGTTCTCCCACCATGAGATCGCCATTCCACGTGGTGCACCATCAGCTCCCACTTGCCGTGACAACTCCTGCACCGGTGCCCGTCACGAGACAGCACCATTTTCTGCATCCATGACGGCGTGGGCCGATCGATCTGCTGTGTCTCAGGCTTCTTGGTCTCAGGCTTCTTGGCCTCTGGATTCTCAACCTCTGGCTTCTTGGCCTCTGGCTTCTGAACCTCTGGCTTCTGAACCTCATAGACAGGAACATCTCTCAGGTGCACTATCTCGGCCTCGGGAAGCACTCTCTCGACAAGATCCGAGCTCACAGGAAGAGGCCCATCCTCGGTGAAAACTTCGGCGGATTTGCAGTCCGAGCATTGTTGAACCACGACCTGGTGAAACGATCGTTTTCCCCTCCGGCTGCCTCCATCCTTCTCTGGTTCTCCAAGCCCATGCTTCAAGTAGCTGTTGGCAAGGAACCGAATCAATGCACCACAAGTCGAGGACTCGCCGGTTTCTTCTTCGAACTTTCGTTTTGCCGTATCCCAGAGCTCCCTGGTCAAAACATCGACCTCTTCGGTGATTCGTACCCTCACCGCCGGAAGCCCCTTTCTGTCCTTCCTCGGAACCTCGCCCCGCTGGGATGATCGAACTTCTAACTCCAGCTCCTGCACCGTGAGGGATCTTGCCAGCTCAACCCAAGCTTCTTGCGTTTGACCTTCCACCACCCGACACAACAGAGTGACCTTGGACCAGGAAAGACGGCCCATGCGGAATGCCTGATCGAGGACCTCGCACTCACTCAAGATCTTTCCAGCGCGCAATAGCTCGTAGGCGGCGGTTTTCTTGAGATCCATGCGCCTCATTGCAAAGTGAATGGTTGAGGCGTAGCCGAGGAGGAGGTATCCACGACTGGCTTCCAGCTCATGAAGATAGAACGCCGCTGCACGCTGGCTGACCTCGGCACGGCGATGGAACAAAAGCAACTTTTGCGCAATCTCGGAAGCACCGAGACCAGAGACAAGCTCGATCTCAGGGTCATGCGACGCGGTATGAACTGCAGAGCCAGAACGATCGCGATGAACGGAGCTTTTCCCCTCCTCTCTTTCAGCTCTGGATTCTAGCCCCGTTGGAAGACTTCGCGAAATATCAATGTTGACGGGAGTGATCATGTTGCATCTCCGGAAGCGGTCAAACGAACGGCTTCCCCCTCACAAGAAATGCTAACATAAACCGAACATCATACAACGACAAAGTTCGTCTTGAATGTCATTTTTCGGGCACAGATAAATTTTATTATTGTTCTGGATTTTCCGGAATCCGGAAACACAAGCTGGTGGCTTCAGAACCAACACGAACGCCCCCTGCTTTTACGACTGCAGTGGGCAGGAGCGATCGTCATGAAATCCAAAGCGCCAGGGCGGTCGCACCACCGTCAAGGACATTGATCCAGGTCAATGCGGGGCTCAGATCCTGTCCGAGACTTGAGGGAGATTCAAACAGCAAGGAGGACCCGACGATGCCCTCACTAGATCTGGTCGAACAACTCCGGAACCCGAAGGCCTATCCCTTTCCGGTTGACCGGATCGACTTTCTGGAAACTCACATTTCCTGGCTTTTCTTTGCCGACAACAAGGTCTACAAGGTAAAAAAACCGGCCAACCTGGGTTTCCTCGATTTCAGCACCCTCGAAAAGAGGAGGCACTTCTGTCACGAGGAGGTGCGACTCAATCGTAGATTGGCTCCCGATCTCTACCTCGGGGTCGCTTCCATCACTCAGAAGAAAGATGGAACTCTCCGAATCGGAGGCAATGGACCGATCGTCGATCACGCCGTCGAAATGATCAGGCTCCCTGAAAGCCGCCTCATGAGCCAACTCTTGCTCAATGGCGAAATCGACAACCAACTCGTCCACAAGCTCGTCCAGACTCTGGTCAGTTTTCACCAACGCGCAAAGAAGGCAACATCCTCCCTCAGCCAATACGCCGAGCCAGAGGAACTCCGGCGCAACGCCGAAGAGAACTTCCAGCAAATCCGTCGTTTCACCGGAGTCATCGAAGAAAACGCGAAGCCCCCCTCCCCAAAGAACGTCGTAACCCTGTCACCTCTCCTGCTGGACCATCTGGAGAGTCGATCCTGTTCGTTCCTCGAGACTCACGGCGCCCTATTCCGAAAGAGGATTCGGGACGCAAAGATCGTCGAGGGGCATGGTGATCTCCATGCAGGGAACATCTGCTTTCTCGATGACGAGATCGTCATCTATGACTGCGTCGAGTTTACTCCCCGGTACCGTTTCGGCGATGTGGCTCTGGATCTCAGCTTCCTTTGCATGGACCTTGATCGGCAGGGATACCGAGGTTTTTCGTCCTACCTCGCAAGAAAGTATTCCGAAGTCTCCCAGGACAACGAAGTCCTTCAACTCCTCGACTACTACAAACTCTACTTCGCCATCGTGCGTGGCAAGGTAGAGAGCCTGATCGCATCCGATCCAACGGTATCGGAGGAGACGAGAATCAAAGCGGTCCGACGCGCTCGTCGCTATTTTCACCTTGCCGCTTCCTACTCCCTACCAACGTGCCTCATTCTGATGAGTGGTCTTCCCGGAACGGGTAAATCCACCCTGGCCAAAGCACTAGCTCTTCCGTTCGAGTCAACCGTGCTCAGGACCGATGTGCAGAGGAAGATGATCGCACGAGAACTCGGGGAGAAATCCGAGTCTGGCGGTTTTGGCACCGGACTGTATCGATCCGACATGATTGATCTGACATACAACGCCCTCATTCACAAGGCGCGGAAAATCCTGCAGGCCGGACGGTCCGTGGTCATTGACGCCACGTTGTCGAAGAAAAGCGTGCGAAACAAACTCAGAGAGCTTGGCACCGAATGCAAGATCCCCACAATTTTCGTCCATGTCACTTGCCCGGAGGAAGAGGTACACCGGCGCCTCATAGCCAGAAAAGCAAAAGGGAATGATCCGTCGGATGCCGATTGGGAGATCCATCTCCAGTGCCGCAGGGAGTTCGAACCCTTCGCCCCAAGCGACAACGCTCCTGTCCTTGAGGCCATCTCCGGCGTCGATCCTGAAGAGATCGTCACAAGTCGTGCCTTGGATCTTCTTGTCGAACAAAGCACCACATCAGCGCCACAATAGGCCTCACAGATCGCGATGATTTCGTTGAGCTGATAGGCAATCTTGGCAACTGCTTCGTTGCCGTCCAGCGTCGCTGAGAGTGGGGTCTTTGTCTCACCTGAGGGACGACAAAGAAAAACCTGAAAAGAACTCGATTTCCTCACCAGTCGGGGTCATCCACGTCTCTTCTTTCGCGGGTTCGCGAACCTTCGTCCCTGAACCTCAATATGCGGAGGAAGCCAATCACCTGGGGTTGACGAACAATTCGATTTATGAGTCGATGACCGACACATCAAATGCCAATCCCTGTCGAGTGGAGGAAAAACGGAAATGTGGGGCAAACACCACCTCTTCGTCTTCTTGATCCTTGTACCCGCGCTCTTGCCTCTGGCGGGATGCGGCTGGGCCACTGGGGGCGTCGCGGGCTTGAGCAGTGGGAGCAGCGGAGGAGGGGGCGCGACCAACGCGGCACCCAGCCTCGCCGATCTCTCCCTGCAGAACTCGCGCATTTCCCCCGCCACAATTGTCTTCTCGTTAACAGACAGCGAAGGAGACCTTGTCGATGTCCAGCTCTTTTACGCCATCGATGGTGCACCCAGTCAACCTGTCGCGTTGGCGGACGGAGAGGAAGAACTCAATGGGTTGACGAGCTCAAGCACCGGAGTTCGCCACGAAAGAAAGTGGGATTTCGCCTCGCAGATCGGATCGGGCTTTCAATCCGAGGTCACGGTAACCGTCGAGATCATCGGCGAGTCGGAGAGACCTTCCCTCCCGGAACCCGTCACCGAAGACATCAACGCACCCATCGGAAACGATGCACCCGAGATCACGAACGTATTGGCCGCTGGTGGCGAGGTGGTGGGAATCGCCGCCGTAGAAATGACCGTCAGCGACTCCTCTTCCGACGTTGTCTCCGTCCAACTTGAATACGATGTGGTAGGTGATGAAACCGGATTCCTACCAGCAACAGCCGTCCGAGGAACCCCGACCGACGTTCTTGTCACGCCCAACGGAGCTCCCTTTACCTTTGTATGGGACGTGATCAACGATGAAGGCTTCACCGAGAACGACGTGATTCTTCGCCTCACCCCAAATGACGGTGACCTCCCCGGGCAACCCCAACAAGTAAACGTGCGAATCGACAACAACACCCGGCCCACCGCCATCCTGAACAGTGCTCACTTTCTGAATAACACGGATCGCTCCGGCGGGATTCCTCTTCCGTTTACCATCTTTGATGGGAGCACGGACACGGGCGAGCCGGCCGATCCGGTGCAACTCGTCTTTCAGTGGCGAACCGAGGACGGGACGTTTCCAAGTCTTCCATCCGACCCATCCGAAATCGAATCGATCCTGGCCGATCCAGACCGTCGCAAAGAGCTTCAAATCGCCACCCAATTGCCTCGCATCTTTCGGGGGCTCGCCGCGCATGCGCCGACACAACCCGACAACGAGAACGCGGTCCGTCTTCCCGAGCTCGCAACCTCGGCTGCCTCCCTTCCCCAACAAGACTCCAAGACTCAAGAGATCAGCTTGCAGGGAGAGATCGAGATCTTCCGAGCAAGCATCGTCCCGCGCGCCCAAGAACTGCCGGCAGGATTGCTGGAAAAACCCGTCGCCGCAGTCCCCATTCCCGGAACCCTCAACGCCTTCGTCCTCGATTCGCCCTCGGGGGGTGGCTGGCGGGTTCAAGAGATTGACCTTGGATCCGGAGAAGTCGTCGGACTCAACATCTCCGATCCAACCGCGGGAACACCGACCGCAATGGCGCTCGAAAGCAATGGCAGCGTGATCATCGCTTCCGTCACCGCAGGAGTCTGGCAAGTTCAGCGTGCCGGTGCACAAGGAGTGACGTTGCTCGCTACCGCCGACGGCTCCACCGAGAACGCACCGATCCGAGAGATCGCAGCCAGGGGCAATACGGGATCGCTCCTTACGCTGGGAAGCTCTCTCGTTAGCCTTCGTTACTCTCCGGGTGAGCCGGCAACCCTTTCCGAACTCTTTTCTCCCACCGCTGATGCGGGTCCCCTGCAAGCTCCGTGGGGCATCGCCCTTGATTCCCTGAATCCCGACCAAGTTTACATCGCCGAGAACGGAGCCGACCGCATCCTTGTGCTTGACCTCGCAACCTTGAAGAAGAGCACGCTGGTGGCCAATGGCCCCGGCTTTCCATCTCCTCAAAGCCTAGCTCTTGAGCGCACGGGTGGCCGCCTGCTGGTCGTCACCGACGCCGATTCCGGAGACGGACACCATGAGCTCCGAGCGCTCGATCTTCGAGACCCGACCGATCTAGACGGAGGCGGAGCCGATTCCTCAGTTTTCGAGATCCAACAGGGATTCGAGACAGCCCCCGAACTCGTCGGCTCCATCGGAAGCCTCGCCACCGGCGCGGAAAACCTGCGAGTTCTCACCTTGACCACATCGAACGATCTCGCGATCGGAGGAGGCATCGAACAGGTCCGCACCATCGCGGCCTACGATCACCCGACCCAGACGGTCCAGGTGTCAGCTCCCTTCAATCCCCCCTTCCTTCCCAATAAACCCCTCCGTCCCTGGCGAATCGTCGGGTCGACCTCAAACCGATTCCGGGCCTCTCCTGAGGGGACCCTGGACTCCTATCTTTGGGACAGCAATGACACGGATGACGACAACGCGGTTCTTCGCGTGACGCCCTACGACAGTGAAGCCGGAACGGGGAGCAGCACCAACGAACCGAAACTGGTCTTTCCGCGCTTTGGCGGACAAACAGTCGCCATGGGAGATACCGCCCTTCTCAACGACAACATGGTCGCTCGAGCGGGAGATCTCGACGGCGATGGAGACCTGGACGTCGCGTCGGCCAACTTCCGCGACGGCAGCTATGCTCTTTTTTTTCAAACCGCACCTGGAATCTTTAGCCCCGGGGAAGTCATCGGAGATCCAAACGTCCTTCAACCCTCAGACCTGGAGCTCGCCGACCTGGACCAGGATGGTGATCTCGATATCGTCAGCCAGTACCTGGGCGCTTTCGGAGACTTTTCGACGCTGGCTCTGATCGTCTTCTTTCAAACAAGTCCGGGAGTATTTGACTCCGGGATGATCCTCCCGTCGAATGCGAGTGAGGTTGCTGCCGCCGACCTCGACTCGGACGGCGACATCGATATCGCCGCATCCAATAGGTTCTCCGAGGAGATCGATCTTTTCTTCCAAACGTCGCCGGGAGTCTTCACCCAAGGCCCAAGCATTCCCGAGAATGGGAGTCGATTGACCACCGGAGACCTTGACGCGGACGGGGATGTCGATCTTGCCTTCCTGAATCAAGGGATGGTCCTCACCTACCACCAAACCCAACCCGGCGTCTTCGAGCAAGGACCGAGTTTCATGTCAAACGACGATGCGGCATCCCGACTCGCCCTGTTTGACCTTGACGCCAATGGACACCTTGATATCGCATTCACTGAAGGAGGAGGTTTTGGTGAAGACGGCACCGTCACTCTCCTGTTTCAAGCCAGCGACGGAAGCTTCGAACCCGGACAGGTCATTCAAAGTCCGGGGACCAAGACATCTCTCGATGCGGGAGATGTCGACGGGGATGGAAACCCCGATCTGATCGTCGGAAGCTCGTCCGACCCGCACATAGCCGTCTTCCGCCAGACGCAACCGCGGCAGTTCGTCCTCGATTCTTCTCTTGGGAATCGCTCGAACGGAGCCTTTGTTACCTCGGCGGACTTCAATGGCGACGGAGCCCTTGACCTCCTCTCCGCCGACAATCAGCTGGACGTTGTGACCGTGTACTACAACCGGATCCGGGGCGAGTTCACGGAAGGGCCCATCCTCGGCGGAGCAGATGACAGCGAGGGACTCGATTCAACGGTGACCGGAGATCTGGACGGCGACGGCGACCTGGATTTCGCGACCGCAAACGTCACCGCCGAGACTCTTACCGTCTTTTTTCAAACCACCCCCGGAGACTACGAGCTCGGTGTTACCGTTCCAACAGTCAGGTCCTTCACCCTCGCTCGCGGGGATCTCGACAACGATGGCGACCTGGACCTGGTCGCTGCCATGGAAGACACGGTCTTGCTCATCCTTCAGACCGCACCCGGCGTGTTCGAGCCGGGTCCTACGGTCAAAGCACCGGGAGTCAACACGATCAAACTCGGAGATTTCGAAGGCGATGGAGACCTCGACCTCGTCGCTCTGGGTACCAGCATTAATCCAATCGTTACGGTATTTCGTCATCAAGAGCCGCTCCAATTCGAACGGAGTCAGGAGCTTGGAGATGTCGATCCGAACACCCCCAACGCTGCTCTCCGCAACACTGCTTTAGAAGATCTGGATGGGGACGGCGCTCTCGACATTATTGTTCCCGGCCAGCAGGACAAAAAAATCACCGTCTTTCACCAAACGGCTCCCGGTTTCTTTAAGCTTGGGCAAGTCATCGAGGGAACAAGCTCACCCCTGGATCCTGTACAACTCCAAGTCGCCGACTTCGACGGGAACGGAAGGCCGGACTTGCTCACTTTGATCGAGGGTCCATTCCCCGGTCAGTTTCTCCTGGCAATCCTCCCCCAAACCGACCAGGGCGAGTTCTCCGATCCCATTCCGATTGGTAGCTTTCTCGCCACGTTGGGTCTCAGCGGGTTTGCAGTTGACGATGTAGACGGGGACGGAGACCTTGATATCGCCCTCGCGAGCTTCTTCAACCGATTGAAGATCCTCTATCAAATCCGGCCTTTCGTCTATCGAGAGGGTCCAGTCCTCGGAGAGGGCTTCCTTCTTGCCCAGCGAGCCATCCTGGAAGACTTCGACGGAGACGGAGATCTTGACGTGGCCACAAGCGAGTTGTTTCCCGGCAACCTGACGATCTTCTTCGGAAGTCACTAGAGTCAGGGGGTGGGAGGCTGATCGAGGAGGACCGCTCCGTGTGCGTGCCGGGCAGGCTGCAACCAACAGAGCGGAGCTCCCCCACATACAGTTAGGCCTCACATTCTGGGACTGTAGTGAGTAATCGCCTTCATGTAGTTGGCTCTCTCGAACTTCGCCGGATCCGGGCAGTTTCGCTGGCTCATACTTCCCTTCATCTGTTCCACCGAACGATATCCGTTCTCTTCGAGCCACTTGTGAAGCTGGGTCAACAAGGTTGTAAAGACCTCGGGCCCTCGACTGATAAAGGCCGACGCAATCATGGCCGCATCCGCTCCGGCAAGTAGCATCTTGGTCAGGTCCTGCCAGGTGTGAATGCCGGTCGTCGCAGCGATAGAAGCCTTTATCTTCCCGTCGAGCAAGGCGATCCAGCGCAGTGGGAGTCGATTTTCGCTCGAAGTACTGAGCTGGAGCTGCGGATTCACCTGAAGAGACGAGAGATCGATATCAGGCTGCGGAAACCGGTTAAACAATACGATTCCGTCCGCCCCGGCTTTGACCAGTTGCCCCGCCATGTTGGCAAAGGCACTGAAGTAGGGACCGACCTTGACCGCGATCGGAATCGAGATTTCCTTTCGCAGGGTTCGGACCAGCTCCAGATACCGCTCCTCCACATCGCTGGCAGTGGTTTGAGGATCGGATGCGACGAAATGGATGTTGAGCTCAAGAGCATCGCTCCCCGCCTCTTCAATTGCCTGGGCGAACCGAAGCCAGCCCCCCAGAGAGCTGCCGTTCAAGCTAGCAATCACCGGAATGGAGAGCTCCTTCTTGGCTTGCCGAATGAGCTTGAGGTAAGAGTCCACGCCCGTGTTGTATTCATCGAGATCGGGGAAATAGTCCAGGGCTTCATAAAAGCACTCGGATCCGAATTCGAAGAGCTGATCAATCTCCTGCTCCTCCTGTCCGATTTGCTCCTCGAAGATAGAAGGCAACACCACGCATGACGCCCCCGCAGCCTCCAGCGACCGGAGCATCTGGATGTCTCCCGTCATGGGGCAAGATGATGCGATGAGCGGGTTCTTCAATGGAAGTCCCATGTAGTTTGAACTCAGATCAATTTTCACGGCGTCTTCTCCGACTTTACTTCGGCTTCATCGGCCTCATCGGCTTCGATCTTTCCGCGCGAGCTGTCGACACTGCTGCCGGAATCCGGGCAGGATCGCTCGATCTCGGCCATTTGCTGATAGAACGACCATCGCTCATCGATATCCTTCTGTGCCAGACCATGCAGGTTTTTGGCTGTCTCTGGATCCGATCGAGTGAGCATGGCAAACCTGCCCTCCTTCTGGGCAATCTTGCTGAAGGCAATGCTCGGCCGTCTACTGTCCAGATGGAACGGATGCTTCCCGTCTCGCTCGAGCCTTGGGTCATAGCGATAGAGACTCCAGTAACCGCTCTTGACAAGATCCTTCTGATGACTCATCGATCTGGACATGTCGATGCCATGGGCGATACAAGTACTGTAGGCGATGATGAGCGATGGACCCGGGTAGGACTCCGCCTGTCTGAACGCCTGGATCGTTTGGTTTGGATGTGCACCCAAGGCGATCTGGGCCACATAAACGTTGCCGTACGCGGCGGCAATCATACCGAGGTCCTTCTTTCCCACCGTCTTTCCGGCTGAAGTATATTTGGCCACGGCACCTCTGAACGTCGCCTTGGACGCCTGGCCTCCGGTATTCGAATAAACTTCTGTATCCAGCACAAGAATATTGACGTTGCGTCCGGAAGCGAGAACATGGTCGAGCCCGCCAAAACCAATATCATAGGCCCATCCGTCGCCACCGATGATCCACACACTTCGCCGAACAAGAGCATCTGCCACCGAAAGGAGCATCTTTGCCGACGGGACCTCGCTGCCGGCAAGCCGCCCCTTGAGCACTTCGATACGTTTTCGCTGCTCTTCAAGCTCCTCATCGGTTTCCTGAGAAGCGGCCACAATCTGACCGATCAGCTCCTCCCCAACGGTTTCCGACAATTGACCCAAGAGCTCAAGGGCGTAGGCTCGAAGACGATCGCAAGAGAGCCTCATGCCGAGCCCAAATTCAGCGTTGTCTTCGAACAGTGAATTTGCCCAGGCGGGGCCCCGTCCGTCTTTGTTCGTGGTCCAAGGAGTCGTTGGAAGGTTGCCACCATAAATCGAGGAGCATCCCGTCGCATTTGCGACAATCAAGCGATCCCCAAAGAGCTGGGTGAGGAGTTTGAGATAGGGGGTTTCTCCACACCCCGCACAGGCTCCTGAAAACTCGAACAGCGGCTCCAAAAGCTGGCTCCCCTTGACACCATCCGGGTCAACCTTGGAGCGGTCGAATTCTGGCACACCCAGGAAGAAGGAGAAATTCTCCCGCTCCCGCTCCCCATGTTCAGAAAGAGGTTCCATGTTGATGGCCTTGTGACGCGCAACCTCCTTGCTCCGCGCCGGACACACATCCACGCAAACCCCACAACCCGTACAATCGTCTGGAGCGACCTGAATCGTCATCCTCTGGCCATACCCGGAACTGGCTTTGCCGGAGTAGGTCATCGAGGGGAACGCCTCAGGAGCCCCCTTGATTTGATCCTCGTCAAAAGCCTTCATGCGAATGGCCGCATGGGGGCAGACGAACGAGCAAAGCGCACACTCGATGCAAATATCCGGATCCCAGATCGGGATCTCCTGGGCGATCGATCGCTTCTCAAACTGCGCGGTCCCCAGAGGAAAAGTCCCGTCAACCGGCATCGCGCTCACCGGAAGAAGATCACCCTTACCGGCCAACATGAGAGCCGTGACCCGCTTGACGAATTCGGGTGCAGATTCGGGAATCCGGTTGTAAGCGCTCTTCTTCGATGTGATCCGTCCGGGGATCGTCACCTCTTCCAGGAAATCCATGGCCTGATCAACCGCCTCGTGGTTCTTGCGAAGAATACTCTCGCCCCGCTTTCCATAGGTGATATCGATGAACTTCTTGATTTGCCGGACCGTATCTTCCCGGGGCATCAGGTCGGTGAGGGCGAGAAAACACGTTTGCATCACGGTGTTGATTCTCGAGCCAAGGCCCGCGTTCTTGGCCACCTCCATCGCATTGACAACAAAGAAGCGAAGTCGTTTTTCGAGAATCTGCTCCTGTACCTCTCCCGGTAGCTTGTCCCAGACTTCAGTCGCGGCATGAGGGCTGTTCAGGAGGAAAGTCGCCCCGGCCTCGGCAACGCCCAATACATCCATGCGTTCCAGGAACATCGACTGGTGGCAGGAAACAAACGTTGCCTTCCGGATCAAATACGTCGAATGGATGGGCCGGGAATCAAACCGCAAGTGAGAGACGGTCACGGCTCCGGCCTTCTTCGAGTCATAGACGAAATACCCCTGAGCATGAAGGTCCGTGTTTTCGCCGATGATCTTGACCGCATTTTTGCTTGCGCCAACCGTCCCGTCACTCCCAAGTCCGTAGAGCACAGCTCTCACCGAACTCTCGGATTCGGTGCAGAAATCCGGCGCCTCTTTCAAGCTCAAGTGGGTGACGTCATCGACGATGCCGACCGTGAATTCTTGTCTGGGTTTCTCTCTGTCTAGCTCCTGGAACACGGCCGCCGCCATGGCCGGCGTGAACTCTTTGGACGAGAGGCCGTAGCGTCCTCCGATGACGAGAGGCAGTCGCCCCCCTGCTGCCGGCTCTCCACCTTGCGCAAGCGCGGTCAGAATATCCTGATAGAGAGGCTCACCGAGAGAACCAGGCTCCTTGGTGCGGTCAAGAACAGCGATCCTTTGTACCGAGGCTGGAAGAGCAGCGAGAAGATGCTTCACCGAGAATGGACGGAACAAGCGGACCTTGATCAAGCCAACCTTGATGCCCTCCTGGCTCAACGCATCAACGGCCTCCTCGGCAGCCCCAACTCCCGAGCCCATGATCACGATGACTCGATCCGCCTCCGGGTGTCCCACATAGTCAAAAAGGTGGTAATGACGCCCCGTCCGGGAAGCAAAGCGATCAAACGACTCCTGCACCACATCCGGGAGCAAGGCATAGATTGGATTCACCGCCTCCCTAGCCTGAAAGAAAACATCTGGGTTTTGAGCCGATCCTCGAAGCACCGGATGCTCGGGGTTGAGGGCGCGTTCTCGATGATGCCGGATCATGTCTTCATCGATGAGGGCCCGGATATCGTCCGCGTCGATGAGATCAATTCTGTTCATCTCGTGGGAGGTTCGGAACCCATCAAAAAAGTGAAGAAACGGAACACGGGAGTTCAAGCTCGCAGCCTGGGAGAGAAGAGCGAAATCATGAGCTTCCTGGACGGAGCTCGAAGCCATCATGGCAAATCCGGTCGTGCGAGCCGCCATCACATCACTGTGATCTCCGAAGATGGATAGAGCATGAGTTGCCACCGATCTCGCCGCAACATGGATCACGCAAGGAGTCAGCTCCCCCGCGATCTTGAACATGTTGGGGATCATGAGGAGCAACCCCTGGGATGCGGTGAAGGTGGTACCAAGGGCTCCCGTTTGGAGGGCACCGTGGAGCGTTCCTGCCGCCCCACTCTCGCTCTGCATCTCGATAACTTCGGGTACCACTCCGAAGATGTTCTTCTTCCCCCGAGCCGCCCAAGCGTCAGAGAGCTCGCCCATCGGGGAGGCGGGAGTGATGGGATAGATCGCGATGATTTCGTTGAGCTGATAGGCGATCTTGGCAACTGCTTCGTTGCCGTCCAGGGTCGCTGAGAGTGGGGTCATTATCTCACCTGAGCATGTCTTGGAACCATCGACCAACAACGAACTTCATCGATCTAATGATGCAGACCCAATGGCCTCGTTGCTTTGACGTGAATCAAGGTGAAAGCACAATCTCAGGTTCCAACGCTGAAGGTGCGAATTCCACGAACCTCGGATTGGTCTGGAGCGTTGAAGGTCAGCTGAAATCGTGTCACTGACGTTTTCTGGAGGCAACTCCTGCCCGAATTCAGCGGCTATCTTCTTGACCAGGATCAAGTCTTGAGTGAGAGGGAGTCGCTAGGATATCCGGAGATTTCGGCCTTGTGCGTTCAGCCTCGGGCCGAATGATCATCGTTCCAGAAGCAAAGGAGCCGTCGATCAATGCAAAGTTCTTCCATGAAGTCTTCTCCTTCCCCAGGAAGCCTCCACCATCCTCATTCTACGAACGGAAACGATGACGGGACGACCCCACTGCACAAGCACGACAAATTTCTGGGGTTCAGCCTGGCGTTCAAGGTCGGTCTTGTGACCACCGGTACCCTTGCCCTCTTGATGGGTTTCCTCACCTACTCGATGCATCGGACGACCCGCGACGGGTTGTTTCGAGAGATCGATGCGTTCGGTGTGAATCTGGCGAAGGCTCTCGCTACCCCCAAACTTGAAACCTGGGATTCAACGAACGGTACTCTCGTCCAGGCGGCGGAGCGGGTCGTTCAGGCATCCCCGCTATTTGCTGAATTCCTGGACAAAAAATACGGCATCCGGTTCTTTGAGCCAGTTGACTTGTCGAAGGGTAGCCGTGACCGGGTGAAGAAAGAGGGCAAAGAGCTCCCTCGACTCTCCCAAGAATTCTTGGACCAGCAGCGAAAGGTGATCGAAGAGTACGAGAAGGCGAAAGAAAAGAACCAGTCGAGGCTCTCGACCCTACTTCACTATCGCGGAACCGCAAAGAGCATTCCCTCAGAAGTCCTGGACGCCTTCATTCGTTACGAAGATCGGGATCAGAGTGTGATTCGAGCCAATGTCAATGCGAAGGTGTTTCGGGCCGTCGGGGAACCTAGAAAATTCGGCGTGAAGGATGCCGACGGGACATTCCTTCCAACAGATGCGGTCATTCACGACGGATACTTTGCCGGTGGACGCTCGGCTCGTTCGTATTCCTATCCCATCGTCGATGAAGAGGGAAACACGACCCATCGTTCCTACGTCTTCATCTCCAAGGAGCGCATCGAAGAGCGGCTCGGGCAGCAGGTTCAGGGCATTCTTCTGCTCACCTTCCTCTGCGTTCTCGCCGGAGGTGGAATCTCCCATTTCATCACCAGCCGCATGACTTCGCCGATCATGACTCTCGTCTCGGAAGCGGATGATCTATCCTCCGACGCATCCCTCCCGAAGAGTGATGTCAAGACTCACGACGAAATCGGACTCCTCGCACGAACCATGACGGCGATGGTAAGAAGAATGAACGAGTCTCGGATCAGACACGACGAGGAGATCGTGACCGAGGTGCATCGAAAGCTCGTTCCCGAGGAAATTCCCATCATTCCGGGTTGCGAGCTCGACGTCTTGCATCGATTGAGCCCGAACTTCGGTGGCGCCTACTACGACATCCTTGAACTCCCGGAAAAAAGGTGGGGACTCGTCATCACTCAGGCTTCCGAGACAGGAATCGCGGCGGCACTGAATGTTGTCATGGCCGGGGTGCTCTTTCACGCGGACAGTCACGGAACGTCCGACCCCGCGGAGATCCTTAGAACCGCCAACGTCGACCTGACTCGGGACATCCGCAAGGGGATGGTGGTGAATGCTCTCATTGCGGTGTTCGACCCCAAAACCCACAAACTCTTCCTCTGCGGCGCTGGTGATCTCCCGTTCCACATCTATCGAGCAAAGACGGGAAAAATCGAATCGCTTCCCTCCTCCGGTATGCCGCTCGGCGAGCATTCCAATTCCAGGTTCGACAACTCGCTCACAACCCGAGAACTGCATCTTGAGCAAGGAGATCGCATCGTCCTCCACAACGGTACCGGGACCCAGCTCGAGAATGCCAAGGGAGATCCACTCGGTCAGGAGAAGTGGATGAAAGGGCTTGAACGAACGTGCATCGAGAGTCCGGAGTCCTTTATCCCCGACCTGCGTACCCGCCTCAATCGGTACATCGGAAAAGGCAAGGTCAAGGATGATTTCGTCATCCTCACCCTGAGCGTGAAAAAGGGGTAGCTGCCTTCTTTCACTTCGCAGGAAGAGAGGTTGGCATCGAGAAGGACGGCGCGACATCAAAACCGATTACGGAAGAGAGAGTACTATGAGTCGACTTCCTTGTACGGAGAGGGCTCGGCCACCGATGAATCGCTTTGGGCCGACAGCAATCTTTTCCCGGTAGACTCCGAGGAACGCTTGGTTCGGATTGGAAGCGTTGATCCGGGCCCATCCTGTGGAAATCCCTAGAAGCTCGTCGGGGTTCCCGTCCATTGCCAGGTTTGCTTGAGAAAAAGAGCTCGAAAGATCTGACAGCTCAAACTCTTGCAAGCAAGGGTCGACCTGAAACCCTGTGGTAAATCGTTGTTCGTTGTTGTTCCAGCCGGAAAGATCCGCTGAAGCCATGACGTTGGCAGGATTCATGACATAAAGAGTTCCCGAGTAGTTCCCTGGCCGGGTCAAGGGTGACCCAAACCCTTCCAGGTGATCAAGGATGATTCGATCGGGAAAGGACTCATAATCGACATCATCAAAGAGAATATCATTCGACATGGTAATGACGTCTCGTGCACAAGAGTCAAAGAATATGGATCCGACGCCCTCAAAGGCATACGCAAGATAGGTCCACTTCCCATTCTCAGCTGCCCCGTCAGCGACTGAAGACATGATCGTGGCACTTCCCAGGAGGTAGTCGAAGTCAATGGGAAAGGAGGTTTCCGGATCCTTGGCCTGGACAACCAAAAAGCCCGTGTCACTCCCGAGCGGGTTGTGGAGACCGGCAATGACCGTCAGAGTGTCTCCCGGGGAGATGACCTCGGTCCGGTCCTGGACAACGCAAGTACCGGCCTCGAAATAGACGTATCGGAGCTCCACGTCTCCCACACGGAACCCATTCCCACAGGATCGATGATCGCGATTCGTATTTGTGATGGTCAGACAGGTTCTGACCCCAGGCCTCGAATCGAACAGCGGAAAGACGATGACGCTTCCCCGCCCACCGATTTCAGGGATCCCGAAGCTTGGTCCAACAAAGACTCCCGTAGACAGGAAGCAGACCAGAAAAAGGGCCAGGTTCTTGAACGAAGCAAGTACATTCGCTTGTATTTTCATGGGATAGGCTCCAGATCGCCCGCTTTGGAGTGGGCGATGATCGGGTTGTTTGCTTGTGGGTTTCCTGCTCATCGAACCGTCGGATCGATCATGGCTGGTATGCTTCCGATTGGCGTCAGAGTGCGGCCGCTGCGAAAGACTGTGCCGTTGTCTTGAACGGTGCTCACCACGACGCCGAGGATGGCTGCTCCAGGAGCATCCGATATCTCGAACCCCATCCACCCGTAGGCCACCCCGGAAAGCTCGCTCGCATTTCCTCCAACCGCGAGGTTCTGCTGGCTGAGGCCTGCGGAGAGGTCAAGCATGTCTCGGGAATACCAGCACCGCTCCGGAAGGGAAAGATTGCGGGTAAACCTTACCTCGTTGTTGTTATAGGCCGAGAACGACAAGTTGAGGTCGGCGGCCGAAGCCGGCCGAGTGCCTGACATGAAATAGAAGTGCTGATCGAACTCGACCGACGTACTCGATGCTGTCCCGACTCCTTCAAAGTGATCCAGCGCCAAGAAACCGGGAAAGAATGCGTAATCGACCCCATCAAACAGAATCGGCGTGCCAGCGTCGACCGAATCAGGACTGATCACGGGGTGCGCACACTCGGTAAGAAAGACGTTCCCAAGCCCTGCAAAAGAATAGGGAAGATAACTCCATCGCACATCATCCATCGTATCGAGGATGGAGGCGTGGCCGAGCAAGTAGTCAAAGCTCATGGGAAACATCGTTTCCGGATCCAGCGCCTGAATGACGAGGTAACCCTGAGCACCATCCGGATTGTGCTGGGCAGTGATCACGGTCAAGGTGTCTGCCGGGCTCATCAGTTCGAATCGGGCGAAATTAGAGCAGCTGACTCCATCGAAATAGAGGAATCGAAGGAGTACGTCGCCCTCACGAAATCCGTTTCCGCAAGCGAATTCACTTTCATTTGTATTGGTCACCGAAAGGTAAGTAAAAATACCGGGAGACGAGTCATAGAGCGGATAAATCAGAACGCTTCCTGGCTCGCCAATCTTTGGCCCTTGGGCGCTCGTGGGAGGGCTACCCAAAATGGCGATGGTCCCCAGAAGGACACAGACAACGCCCAGTCGAATACACATAGATCACCTCCTACATGGTGAATTAAAACTGCACGATCACTGCGTTCGTTACACTGAACGGCACCGCAGATCCCGAACCATGATCCTCGATCATTCCTTGCAGGGTAAACTTGAAGTTCGGGTTCTGGACCCCATTTCCATCGGTCAAAACAAACGGCGCTCGATCGGGAGCCGCCAGTTCTTGAACATTTCGACAGATTGCTGAAGAAATGCCCGTTCCTCGCAAACAGCGAAACGGTTGGGGAGTTCCTCCTTGAATCGGACCCGGATTCACGAGGACGCCGAAGTACGTTCCTCCCACATTGAAACTTGCGGGACTCGCCGTATCACCCAGCCAGACGTAGATAAAGTATCGAGTATTATTTTCTGGGCCAGCCAGAGATGCTTGAAGCTCGATGTCGATCTGCTGCCCTACCCCCAACACGACTCGTCGATCGGGCCCAACCCCGGCCGAACCGTTAACGAGGAGGACGTCCTGGGAAACGCCGGAACTTCCGTTGACGTTGCCGATACGACACTGTCCAAGCTCATAGGCCCCACTGTCAATCCTGACGATGTTGTCACATCTCCCGTCCGCCGTCCTTGTGCGCCCTCTCTGATCCGTGGATGGAAGAGATAGGCCCTGAGGAATTCTGCCCCGATCAACAGCCATCGACTCCGCCAAAAGCGCATGACAGGGTGTTGGTCCGCCATAGAGAGCAAGAGGTCCAAGACCCGGGTCGAGTTCCGAGCCGCTCGTGCCTACGAAGTCGAAGTCAAGATTCGGCAGCCCCGCGGGAAAAACGGAGGTGACATCATCATTGCACCCGATGAAGTTGCCACCGAGGGTCACTAGCGTCCCTGCCAGGGACGCGCTCATGTCCCCCGCCGTGTTGCCAGCAACGATGGTGTTCGCCAGCGCAATAACCCGGCCCGCGTGGCCTCCTGGAAACATCCCCACCGCGTAGTTTGCAGCGATCGTGCAATTGAGGATCTCGCAGCTGTCCCCGACCGAGACTGCCCCACCATTCACCTGGGGTCCATTATCGTTTCCACTGACCGTGCAATTGACCATCCGGCCGGGACCTCCAAAGGAAATTCCGCTACCGACAGCCGCATTGTTGTCAATAACCGATGAGTCCAACAGAGTTAGGTTCCCAGATTCGGATGAGACACCGCCTCCCACTTGATCGAAGTCAGCATCGTTGTCCCGAATCGTACAGAACTTGACGGTGAGGTCGCCAAAGCTCTGGATTCCGGCTCCACCCGCACTCAGCGGCGGACGCGTTTTTCCGTTTGAAACGGTCAAGCTCGAAACGATGACCGAGGCGTTAGCCTTCACTCGAAAAACCCGAAAACTCGGAGCTCCGCCATCTCGATGAACATCGGTTCGATTCGCGCCCAGCCCAACGATCGCCGTGCTCCTATCCAGCTCTGGAAGAACGGATAAAAGGTTGATCGTTCCGGGCACTCCGATGTCGATGAACCCCGCCCCGACGGTGTTGTTATCCAGAATCGCCTGGCGAAGGGACCCCACGCCACTGTCGGCAAGAGTCGTCACTGGATACCGTCGAAGCTCGAAAGCACCGATGTCGGACACTGCCATGCCATCCCCTTCACCATCCAGGACACGGGGTTGACCCCGTTGGTCCGTCGGCCGGGTGCTGCTCCCGACGTCGATGGCAGGAGAATCATACAGAAGTGGATGACTCGGAGTCGGCCCACCATTATTGGAAAGATCTCCTAGAAGTGGATCAAGAAGACTTGCGGGCGTTCCGACGTAATCATCGTTTCCATTTGGCAGCCCGGACGGAAAGAAGCCTCCTACCCCGCTATTATCCTCGAGAAGATTGTGACCGTGACTCTCGAGGATTCCGCCTCCAATGCTTTCGAGCTGGGCGCCATCGTTCTTGGCCACGATCGTATTCAAAAGGCCGATCGTTGCCGTACCGTCAACAACTGCCGAGCGAACGCCTGCACCTCCGCTTGTGTTTTCAGCAACGGTGCAGCTTTCAATATCGAGGGCAACGTTGAAACCCGAAAAGGCAGTGATGGTTACACCCGAACCCAGGGGCGCTGAGTTGCCACTCATCGTAGTATTGTACAGAAACCCGTTACAGCACACCGGCCCAGGAGGCCTACCGCAAGCATAGTGGATACCACCTCCCCGGCTTCCCGCCGTGTTGTTGATAATGGCGCAATCTTGAATCGCGGCGTAGGCAATCGTAAGCCCCATGTCGATGGCCCCCCCATTGAACGCGGCCGTATTCTCTGAAAGCACACATCGAGTCACGACGAGATCTGTTCCGCTGAAAATTCCTCCCCCGAAATCAGCGACTCCATTCGAAATGGTGAGATCAAGGAACGCGACGATAAACACTCCAAACCCTGCCTCGAAGATCCGAAAATCCGGAGCGGCATCGGCACGGCGAACTGTGAGCACGTCGGCTCCCGTCCCCCGGACGGTGAGTGTCTTGGTGATAAGCGGGAGCGGGGACATCAAGTTGACCGTCCCGTTGACAGTGAAGTTGATGACATTACCAGTATCCCCGTTGGCCTGGGCGTCGATCATGGCCTGGCGCAGAGAGCCCGCTCCCGAGTCGTTCAGATTCGAAACGGTCTGTGTGGCCGCAAAAGCAGCACTCGGTGCGAGCAGTAAAAAGACAACAGGAATCGCCAGAAGAGCTAGTAATGACCCAGACTTTGGAGATCGTGGGATGAACATGATGAAAAACACTCCTTACTGGTAGTAGCTCGACAACACCTTGCAGCCGTCTCCTCGATCTCCCAGAGATCATCCGTTCGATCCTGGGGATGCGGCCGCCTACAAGACGAGAATTTCGGTGAAATCAGTCAGAAAAAGGGGAAAAAAAGGTGGGAAGTCACATCGTAATCCGGTCGCAGCGTGAGCAGCAACCGTTCATCCTTGTAGCTGGCCCTAGTTTTTCCTGCGCCGATTGTAGCATAAGTCGCCATCCAGCACCAGCAGGTCGTCGTACTCTGCCCCGATCACGCTCCCAGCACCTGGGCAAGAAAGAAAAGTCCCGCAGCTCCGACCGCGATGCGACCGAAAGGAAGAACCCTGTCTTGCTTCCTTCGTACCAGCCCGAGGACTGGAAGAGCAACCAGCACTGCCATGAGCTGGCCCGTCTCTACTCCCAGGTTGAACAGCAAGAGCGGCAAAAGCCGGAACGACTCCCCCCCACCTTCCGACATGAGTTCCGAAAGAACTCCGGCAAACCCGAGACGGTGCCTTGTTCTCTTTCTCGTCGGAGGGCTTAGTTGGAGGCGCCGCTCGCCTCGCCATGGTGTCCGTGGTTTCGCCCGTTGAGAGGCGTTGCCGCGTAAGGAAACACCCGATTGAAAGCTATGTCGTTGCTGTTGACGTTGTCAACTCCGTCGGCCGCAACAAATGTGGGGTTCTGAAGATCTCGGAGATTGCTGAGGACCAGGCTCACCGCGATATCGAGCACGTCGTCTCCGAAGCGACGGCCGTTCGGCCATCCACCGGGCACCACTCCATTCCCGAACCCCTCGAGGATGGTGCTTTGCAACACATCACCGCTCGAAGAAAGACCCTCCGGCCCGAAGACTCCGAGCCGAGAAAAATTGACCTCGTCGGGATTCGCAAGGTCACCAGGCCCCGCCCCGGCAAGTCGGGCGGGACCGGTCGAGAGGTCGACCTTGATCAGATCGGGGATGAAGACCCGCATGAGGTCGATCCTCTCGGTGGCATCCACCTGAAGGAGACGAGCAAGCTCGGGCGCCGCCGCATAGCGCCGGAACAGCTCTCGATCTCTGAGCGGACTTGTGCGGTTATAGCGATCCTTATCGGCAAGGGCAACAAACGCCTCGCAGAAGAGAGGGTTCCCCTGTCTTCCAACCTGAACGAAGTCACCCGACTTCTCATCCCGCCCATCGGGACGAAGAACGGTCATGGATCGCCGGCTCGTCGTCGCGTAAACGCCGGCAAGCTGTTGGTCTCCACCGATGTCATCCATCGGAATGTTGAGAACAAGACTCCAGTAGACCCACTCGATCCCCAGATCGTGTCCGATGCTTGAGCAGCCAGGAACATCTCCCAATGCTCCCCCGCTTGACGCCAATTCCCCTGATTCAGGTAGGCAAGACAGGGGACGCTCCCAGCGTATTGAGAAGGTAGCCGTTCTCCGGGTTCGTCGTGACCACAGCGCGAGCCATTCGAACCGCCTCCTCATACTCGTGCGCGGAGAGGTTCCCATCCGTCGCAATACCCGGGTCCGTATGCGACTGGGTAAATACCCGGGTGCGAGAGTCCCAGATCCGCACATCCCTGCTCATCCTGCGACCCAAAGCTACCGGCAGCACCGTTTCCGACGGGCTCTTCCCGTCGCCCATGGGTTCAAACACTTGGATATTTTCCCCATCCTCCCTTCCCGCGAGGGAATCCTCATCGTCTTGTAGCGTTTCATACGGTAAGGTGTCCCGATGGAGAAACGCGACCACACAGAATCCAAGGACGGTAAACCTTTGGAACACGATTCCGGCCAAAGCATTCTCGACATCCTCCACGAAAAAATCGGCACCAAGCCTGGCATCGCACTACGAGATGGAGGTGATAGGAACGATTCGACTTCGGCTAGAGACGACAACACTTTATCCGTTTCCGCCAAGTACGCTGTCACGAAAGAACTCGGGCGCGGCGGCGTCGGTGCCGTTCACCTCGGTCGGGACCGGGAACTCGGGCGCGATGTTGCTATCAAATTCCTGCATGAGAAGTACATCGAACATCCCGACGTGTTGCTGAGGTTCGTCGAAGAGGCCCAGATCGGAGGACAGCTCCAGCATCCCGGGATCGTTCCGGTCTACGATCTCGGCATGACGGACGGAAAGCCGTTCTTTGCCATGAAACTCGTCCGAGGGGAAAGCTTCGCACAACAGCTCAAAAAGCGCGAGTCGCCCTCGTCCGATGTTCGCCGTTTTCTTTCCATCTTCGAACAGATCTGTCAGACCGTCGCTTATGCCCACACCCGTGGTGTCGTTCATCGCGACCTCAAATCGCAGAACATCATGGTCGGCGCGTTTGGTGAGGTTCAAGTCGTCGATTGGGGACTGGGGAAAGTCCTGGCTCGGGAAGCCTCCATCGACACAAGGCAGACCGTCGAAACCAAGGACGTCGAGATCAAGGGCGTCGAAACGAAAGACGTCGAAACCGTGCGCTCCCAGGGGCACGGAACCGAGTCGATCGTCGGCTCGGCCATGGGAACTCCGGCGTACATGCCACCCGAGCAGGCTCGCGGCGACGTCGACCGGATGGACGAGCGGTCGGATGTCTTCTCTCTCGGAGCAATCCTCTGTGAGATCTTGACCGGTCAACCACCCTACGTCGGCGAAGGACATGAACCGCTTTTGATGGCGGCCCATTGCAAACTCGAGGCGGCTCATGAACGTCTCGAGCAAAGTGGAGCTGAGCGGGAGCTCATCACACTGGTCCGACAGTGCATGATGCCGAGCCCGGCCGACCGGCCAGGTTTCGCCGGAGTCGTGGCCGTAGCCATTCAACAGCATCTCGCCCAAGCCGATCAGCGTGCCCACGACATGACCGTGCGCGCAGCCGCACTCAGACGCACTCAGAAACTCGGGATCGCGCTGCTCACGGTCATCGCTGTCGGGCTTACGGTCTCCTTGTGGTTGTGGCGGAGCGCCGAAGAAGCCACCGAGAACGAAAACAAGGCCAAGGGACTCGCACTCGCGGCCGCGGAGAAAGCTCATGACGCTCAGCTTGCCGCGGAAGCCAACCTCGCGAACTTCAATCGCCTGTCCTTTGTCGTTCGACTCGAGAACGCCAAAGAGAAGGTCCAGGATTTCTATCCCGTTCGGCCTGAAACGGCCCCTCACATGAGAACCTGGCGGGCGAACGAAGCGCAGCCGCTTCTCGATACAGTTTCTGAGCTCCAAGCGACTCTCACGGTTGTTGAGGGTCGCGCGCACACCTTGGATTCACTCGACAAAAAGATGGAGAACGAGCACCCTCTCCAGGCGGAGCTCGACAACGCTCGACACGAGCTGGAGGCTCTGCAACGTGCCTACGAAGTACGGATGGGTCGGGCCTCGCCCTCCCCATTCGAGCTTCAAGTCAACGGGCTTCCAAGCGACGCCATGGAGTTGCAGCAACTCGCACGGCCCCTGGTCGACCCGAGCCGGAACACCTTCGGACGAGAGCTCGAAGGGTTGGCGCTTGCTGAGCGTGCCGCCGCGGAGAAAACGTCCGGCCTTGACCGCGCTCGTATCCTGGACACCCTCTCCGACGCACGATTCGCAGTCGGTCTAGATTTCGAGTCGATTCAGGCCTGTCAGGAAGCCATTACTCATGCTTCGGGGCGAGAACGACAGGTTCAGGTTTCCAAGCTCAACCTCCTCGGGGCCTCCTGCGTGCGTGCCATCGTGAGCGCTCCCCGCCTCATCCGCAAAAAAATGGCACAGATCCGAGAGATCGAATCCAGGATTGGTCGCAGTCGCAACCTCCATTTCCAAGACGATGCGGACCGATTCCTTCACTCGACGTTGCTCGAGCTGGTGGCTGAAATCGATGACTTCAGCTCCACTCATGTGGCCGAAGTCGAACGGAGTATCCCGTTTGCAGAGGGTCTTGGAGAATTGATGGAAACTCGCGATCGTACCCTTTGGGAAGAGGCACGAGCTGCCATCCGAAAAGCAGACGGGACCGTGGCGAGCGAGCTCTATGCCTCCCCCGCGATCGATCTCCAGCCCCAAGTCGGCCTCGTGCCCCTCGGCATGAACCCGGAAACAAAACTCTGGGAGTTCTTGGATCTGCGTTCGGGATGGATTCCCGCGACCGAGATGCACCCCGGAGAAATCCCGGTTCCCTCGATCACCTCTCCTCCACAATCTTTTGAGGGGATCCGTTTCGTACTGATCCCCGGCGGAATGACCGTGCTCGGATCCCAGAGCGATAACCAGAATCGTCCCAACTATGATCACAAGGCGCAATCCGCTCATGATCGTGTGACAACAGTCGCACTCGAGCCCTACTTCCTGTCAAAGTACGAGCTCACACAAGGCCAGTGGGCTCGCCTCACGGATGGTGACTACCCAAGCTTTTATCGACCCGGACTCCGAGTCGAAGGTACGCCGGGCGCCGTCGATGAGTCGCACCCTGTGGGCGAGATTACTTGGCCACGATGTCAAGAGGTCATGAAGCGAGCCGGCTTCATGATCCCCACCGAGGCCCAGTGGGAGCACGCCTGCCGTGCCGGCACGTCCACGCCTTGGCACACCGGGTCCACGGGAGGCAGCCTCGAAGGTTTCGCAAACGTCCTGGATGAGACAGCCGCGAACGTGCCCCCGTTCTGGACGGGGGGAGCGGACTATGAGGATGGCTACAAGTCGGACGCTCCGGTCGGGACGTTCCGTCCGAACGCCTTCGGCATGCATGATATGCACGGTAATCACGGGGAATGGTGTCGCGACTGGTTCGCTCGGTTGGATGAAACGATGCGTCCCGGCGACGGATTGCGTGGATCCGGGAAGGATTCCGGGCTCCGGATGCGACGCGGAGGTTCGTATCGCGGAAGCGCTTTGAGCGCCAAGTCGACGAGGCGGGTTCGGAGCTCTCCGACGTTTCATCGCTCGGATCTTGGCATCCGTCCCGGCCGGGAAATCGAAAAACGTCAGAAATGACGCAAGTTTTGCCTGATCTTCATTTCGCTTCAGGTAAGTAAAATTCGCCCTTTTGACACGATCGGTACCCCATTGCGTTGAGGACACCTTTTCATCAAACCCTCGTCCTCCAAACTCAACGCCAATCGCCATCCAGCACAAACGCCCCCCACGTCGAAGGCAACCCTCTCCCAAACTCGGCGCGGTTCTGCTTGAGCATCTCAAGTTGTGCTGTTCGCAACGCCTCAAGCTTCCCCATTCTCTTTCAACCAGAGGTTCTCGTAGAAGGCCACCATCAACTCTTGTGTGCTGTCGTCCCGTACCTGCCACAAGGAGCTGATCACCGTTCGCGCACCCGCCATCCTGAAGCTTCGGCGCAGACCAATCATCCCCTCGCCACCCTCGGGTCGACCAAGACCCGTCTCGCAAGCCGAAAGCACCACGAGATCGCAGTCCGAGAGAGCGAGATGAGTCACTTCCTCTGCCGTGAGGAGACCGTTGTCCCTACCCTCCTCTGGCGCCGCATTCGCACCTGCAAGAACGAGACCGGATAGAAGACCGGGCATGAGGCCTGTGATCACCCGCTCGGTCTCCTCCAACATCAAGCGATCCTGATCTTCCTCCACTTGCCTCTGGGCGTTGCGCCATGCAGCAGGCAGACTGTCCGGCTGGAAATACCCATGCGTGGCAAGGTGGATGAAGGTGTTCCGCTCCATCTCCGTCTTGACGATCTCTTCCGTCGCGTCCTTCCCGACAAGGAGCGTGTAATCTCCCTGATCCTCCGTCATCTCCTCGAAGAAGCCGGTGATCGCGTCCGCCTCCTGTCCTGTCATGGAGAGCCGGGGCCATCTCTCCTTGGGAAGTCCCCCCCGTGTTTCCAGACTGGCGATGAGCTCCACGTCTTCGATATCGTCCCTCAACTTGCCTCGCCGTCGGTAGTCGATCGCTCCGGCGGCCAGAAGGCGAGGAGAAGACTTCATCCCTCGGGGTTTCTTCTCGACGAGGCTCATCAAATCCTGCATGTACACGAAGGAACGATGCTCGACCAGAAAACTCCCGTCCTGCTCCTGCAGCGTTTCGAAAGGCAGAGTGCCGAGAAAGGAATCGGGAGAGAGAATCACAAGTTCGGCGCCGCCGATCGCTTGACGAAGTGGATCCCAGAGAAGCTTCCGAAGACGATCTCCTGCCGGCGTCGTCGACTGAACTTCCCCGTTCTCGGGCGACCGGACGATGCCTCTTTTCTTCACCAGTTCGTCGAGAAAGGTCTTCGTTGCTTTCTCAAGGACGGTTGCCTCGCCAAGGTCCACCCAGCAGGACTCGCTCGCCTCCGGCCCGACCACGAAGGCCGAGACTCTGGACGCTTCCCACCCACCGGTGCGAACAAGCTCCTCATTTTTCCATTCCGCCGGTATTCGGACCCGATGGACGAGGAAGCTCACCGCCAACGAGCCCTTCGGAAGAACCGACGAGATGGCCAAAGCACCCTCCTCACTTTTCCACCGTCTCTCCCTCTCTTTCTCCCCCTTCTCCTCTCCCTCCCCCCGGCTCCGCACAAGGGCAAGCTCAAGCTCCCCTCTCCGCTTGCGGAGACTCTCGAGGAGCTGCCCGTGGGCCTTCCGGTCGGCCACCTCTCGCAGATAGAGAGCATTCGAAAGGCGCTTCTGCACCGAGCGTAGTTGCTCGACAATCGCCCGTTCTTCGGGCGAGCTAGCCCGCGCATCTCCACCATCAAAAAGACTCCGTGCCACATTACCCTTCCAGGAAAGAACGAGGGAGATGACCTCGTCCCGCCACTCTGCACCAGTCAACTCCCGGGCAACGCTCAGGTAGATCTCCAGACTCTTTCGCATGAGCGCGGCAAAACGCAGCCTCTCACTCTCGGTCTGGGACGATAGGGTAAACTTGAAGTGGGAACCGAGAGAACGGAGAGCCCGACTGCTCAGCTCGAAAGCACGGGCGGACTCGCCGACGTCAGCTTCGAGAAATGCCAGGTTGTTCAGCGCCAGGGCCACATGAGGGTGGTCGGAGCCAAGCGACCTCTCATAGATTCCCAGAGCTCTTTCGAAAAGGGGCCGCGCCTCGTCGTAGAATCCTCGGGTCTGAAAAAGAAATGCCAGACTGTGCAACACGTTGGCCACATCCGGGTGGTCCGAGCCGAGCGACTCCTCGTAAATTCTCAGTGATCTCTCGAAAAGGGGTATCGCCTCGGCATAAAGCCCCTGAAAATGAAGAAGACTTGCCAGATTGCTCAGCGAGGTGGCCACATCTGGGTGGTCAGGGCCAAGTGACTTCTCCCAGATCCCGAGCGATCTCTCGCAGAGCGGCCGAGCCTCGGAGTAAAGCCCCTGAGCCCTCAGGAGACACGTCAAATTGTTCAGCGCTCTCGCCACATCTGGGTGGTCGGGACCGAGAGATTTCTCCCAGATATCGAGCGATCTCTCGTAAAGATGCCGAGCTTCCGCATAGAGACCCTGGCTCTCAAGAAGGCCTCCCATGTTGTTTACCAAGCTGGCAGCAAGTGGGTGGGAAGGGCCAAGACTCTCCTCGTAAATCCCCAGTGCCCTTTCGAAGAATGGCCGGGCCTCAGCATAGTGACCTTGGGTATGGAGAAGAGCTGCCCAACCGTTCAGCGCACTGGCCACCCTGCGGTGGTCCGGGCCGAAGGACTTTTCCAGGATCACCATGGATCTCTCGTAGAAAAGCTTCGCTTCGTCGTAAAGACCCAGCGCCAGGAGGAGACCAGCCAGATTTTTCATTGTGATCGCCGTATCCGGATGCTCAGGGCCAAGAGACTTGTCCCGGATCGCAAGTGATCTCTCGAAGAGCGGCCGAGCCTCGGCGTGCAGACCCTGCTTCTGGAGGAGAATCGCCAGGTTGTTCAGCACGGTCGCGACATCCGGGTGGTCAGGGCCAAGGAACTTCTCCCGGATCGCCAATGATCGTTCGTACCGCGGCCGCGCCTCGGAAAGAAGGCCCTGAGCCGAGTTGAGATTCGCCAGGTTGTTCAAGGATGTGGCGACATCTGGATGGTCGGGGCCAAGAGATTTCTCCCGGATCCCTAACGATCGCTCAAGAAGCCGCCTCGCCTCGGTGAAGTGGCCTTGAAGCTGGAGGAGATTCGCCAGGTTGTTCAGACCGGTGGCCACCTTGGGGTGGTCGGGGCCCAGCCATTTCTCTCGGATTCCTAACGATCTCTCAAAGAGCAACCGAGCCTCGGCGTAGTGCCCCTCGGCGTTGAAAACACGTGCCAGGTTATTGGTTACAATACCCACATAAAGATGGTCAGGGCCAAAAAATTTCTCGGTGATCTCAAGCGACCTCTGGAGAAGCGGCCGCGCCTCTGAAAAGAGGCCCTGTACCAGGAGGAGATGGGCCATGCCATTGAGCCCTCGAGCCACATTCGGGTGGTCGGGACCGAAAGATTTCTCGGTGATCTCGAGTGATCTCTCAAGAAGCTGCACCGCTTCCGAAATGCGGCCTTGGGCGTTGAGGACATGCGCCAGGTAACTCAGCGAGTTGGCCACATCGGGGTGGTCGGGACCAAGAGACTCCTCGTAAATTCTCAGGGCTCTTTCGAGGAGGGACCTCGCCTCAACAAAAAGAGCCTGGGCCTGGAGAACACTCGACAGATTGTTCAAGGATGTCGCCACCTCCGGGTGGTCGGGACCAAGCCCCTTCTCCCGGATCCGGAGGGACCTCTCCAGAAAGGACTGCGCTTCAGCGTGAGAACCCTGGCCCCAAAGCAGCTCTCCCAGTGCGTTCAGCGAATCAGCCAGATCCAGGTGATCGGGACCTCGGAAGGCCTCGACTCGCTGAATTGCCTCTTGAGCGTCCGCAATCGCAAAAGTTCCCCTCTCGACTGCCGAGAGCTCTTTGGGCTTTCCCGTGCGCAACAAGATCTCGAAGGGTCCCGTTTCTCCTTGAAGCGCACACGCCTCGACCTTGTAGCTGCTTCCCACCTCGAATTCGTGAGCGACCCGCGCGTGGGTTGCGACAAGCCCATCATCATCCTCCGCGAGCACGCTCCCATCGGCATCCAGTAGCACCAGATATGCATCAAAGAAATACGACGTCAGATCGATGTAGAACGAACCCCTCTCTTCAACCTGGATCCGGAACGTCTTGCCCCGGACAGGGGCATTGGAGTGATTCTTCTTCAGATTCTCCGTCACAACGACCGGATCATCACCAGTGATCTCACCCTCGATGGCTTCCCCGACCCGACCTTGAGGAGACGAGTCTCGAGATCAGTAACGGTAGGGTCTTTGCCCTCCGGTTTCTCTTGCCCGGTCGCTCTCCCGGCCAAGGCGATCAGAGGGAAGATCAGGACCAGCCAGACTCTCACGAACGCAGTGTTTTGGCTTTGCATGGGCTCATTATCGATTGGAGCACGGTTCCTGGCAAGCCCGGTTCTTGCAAGAAGCTGGCGACGACATTTGCTCGACTCGCTGGATCTTCCTGAGCTACGGAAATCCCAGTAGAATGGGTTCTTGTCGCCCATTTCTGGTTCTCGCACGCTTTGACATCCCCCCTATCCTCTAAAAAAAAATATCTTTCTCCGACCGATCCGAACCCGCTCCGTGTGGAGAGAGGTGAAGAGAGAGCCCACCCAGGGCTTTCATCAATCCGATTCACCTTCATTGTCACGGAGATCTCCCATGAACACCCGATCAAACACCCGGATACGAGCCAAACTCCCCGTCCTCTTCGGCCTCCTCTTGACTGCGCTCACGGCACCCTCTAGTGCCGCAACATTCCAGGTCACAAACACGAACGACTCCGGCGCCGGATCGCTTCGAAGAGCAATCAACGACGCCAATGGAAACTCGGGCTCCGACACCATCGAGATCTCGGCAACCGGGACCGTCAACCTGCTGACGGCCCTGCCGTCCGTGAGCGATGAAGTCCATCTTGACGGCCCCGGAGCCGACCTGTTCACCGTTCGTCGTGACGATGGGGCATCTAACTTCCGAATTTTCGACATTGATGAAGACGCGACGATCGACGATATGACGATCTCCAACGGGAACGCATCGAACGGGGGAGGCATCATCACCTCCGCCTACTTGACCCTCAAGCGCTGCGTTGTCTCGGACAATACGGCCCTCGTCCTCGGAGGAGGGATCTTCGTCGAATCAGATCCCGCGGCCGGGTGTCTCGTCAACCACTGCGCCCTTCTGAACAACACGGCCAGCGGAGAGGGCGCCGCCCTCGAGCACCGAGGAGGGCATGCTCTTGGCGCCGAAGTCCGTAACACAACCGTGGCCTTGAACGGAGCGACCTCCGGAACCGCCGGATCCCTCCGAGCCCTGTCCATCGGTGGAATGGTCGTCCAGCTAACCGTACGAAGCTGCACCATTACCGATAACACGATCTCGGGAATCAAGTCCGCCGGAGCCGACGCGACGGTCTCCATCCAGAACACGATCCTTTCCAACAACACCGATGGAGCGATCGGTTCCAGCAACGGGACCCTTCTTAGCAACGGCAACAACCTCGTGCGCTCGAACGAGAACGCAGAGAGCCTGTTTCCCGCGGGCATCCCGAACGTCAACGGAGATCTTGTCGGAACGGCAACCAATCCTTTTGACCCGCAATTTCTTCCCCTATCACTCTATGGTGGCGGAACTCCCTGCTACGCCCTCAGATCCGACTCCCCCGCCATCGACTCCGGGTTCGACACCGTATCGAGGGATCAGCGATACCTTCCCCGAGAGGAGGACGGTAATGGCGATGGGGTCAGCGCAACCGATGTTGGCGCTTATGAAGTCCAAGAGTTCTCGGTGACGTCCCTTGCCAACGCCGGTGCGGACACTCTGCGACAGGCCATCCTCGACAGCAACGCCAATGGACCTGGCCTGATCCGAATCAAGACCTGTGGAACCATCAGCCTCCTTGACGTCCTTCCCGATCTGACGCAAGACGTCAAGCTTTCCGGGCCAGGGGCTTACTGCTCCGAGATCACTCGGGATAACGCTTCTTCCACCAACTTTGGAATCTTCGACGTCAAGCAGGGAGTCCAACTCACGCTGTCGGGCGTCACCATCTCCAACGGCTTCGCCGTCGACGGAGGCGCCATCAACGTTGAAGGTCATCTGGAGATGGACTCCTGCGTCCTCCAGTTCAATCGGGCCGTGTTCCTCGGGGGAGCCGTTGCCGCCTCCGACACAGGAAGCTTCCTCATCACGAATACATCCCTCGTCGACAATCTCACCTTATCCAGTGACGGTGGCGCGATCTCCTACATCCAGAATTCGGTTCCCGATGTTCAAAGTAAACTGCTTCAGTGCACGATCAGCGGCAACACTGCCGGACTTCAGGGAACCGGCCAAGGAGGCGGCATTTCAGCGACCGGCACCCATGGGTTTCTCGAGATCACTCACTGCACCATCACAGACAATACTGCGGACCTGGGCGGCGGCATCAACGCCCAGTCAGGAACTCTCTTGATGGCCGAAACGATCGTCGCCGACAACACCGGATCTGCCGAACCCGACATCACGATCGCCGGTGCTCTGTTCTTCAGCTCGGGTGGAAACATCGTTGGCGTCAACACCGGGATCGAACCCGAATTCCCGGCCGGAATGCCCAGCATCGGCGGAAACTATGTCGGAACCGCAACCTCACCCGTTGATCCCGAGCTCGGAGTCCTGGGTGATCATGGCGGCCCCACACCGACCCACGTCCCCGCCTTTGACTCGATCGCGATCGACAATACGTTCACGAACTCCCTCGTTCTTCCCACAACCGATCAGCGCGGTCGCCCCCGCACCCTTGACGGCAACTGTGACACGATTGAAAAGCGAGACATCGGTGCGGTCGAATATCGGGATTGTCGGGGCGGAAACGTGAACGCCGCCGGACTCTCTCTTGTCTTCGCCGGCGACATGGAAAACGGAAGCGGGAATTTCACCACTTTTTCTCCCACCGGCAACGGTGACTGGGTAATCCTCGCTACCACAGAAGCATGCAGCCCCGGGTCAGCCTGGTTCTCAAGCGACTTGCCTACCGTCAAAGACGATCATCTCGAGGCATTGCCCGTCCAGCTTCCGGCTACCCCGGCACTTCTCAAGTTCAATCAAACCTACCATCTCGAATCGGGATTCGACGGTGCAGTCATCGAGATCTCCGCGGACGGAGGCGCCTTTCAGGACCTAGAGAACCTGATTACAACGGGGCTCTACGACCGACGCATGTCTTCTACCACTTCCAGCCCGATCGGAGGCCAGATGGCCTGGACCGGCACCGGGACTCCTTGCGATGAGGTCATCGTGGATCTCGCCGATTTCGCCGGATCCGAGGTCGTGATCCGATTCCGCCTCACTTGCGATAGTTCCGTTGAGATCGGAGGAGGCTGGTCCGTGGACGACCTTCGGGTCTGCGACCGGGTTGGCTCCACGATCCAGAACGTCCTCTTCGTCAATGGATCCGCCGGTAGCTCCCCGGACCGAAGAGTCTCGGTCGGCACGAATCTACCCATCACCGTTGAGATGCAAGCTTCGGAAGCCGGACCGGCGAGCGCTCGCTATTTCCTTTACGTGTGGCTTGGCGACTCGAGTTCATCGGTTCCGTTCCAAGCTAGCGGGATCAACTTCGGTACCCTCGTCAACCCGGGTCCGCTGCAAGGTGGAGGCCCTCAGCCTTACCGATGCCTTCGTTCCGCCGGCATCCCCGCCGGAGTCTGCAGTGGAGTTCAAGAGATCACCGCCCCGGCAAATGCCCCCTTTACGGTTACGAGCAACAACGGGATTGGCAACCCGAACGCAAAGTTCACTCTTCAAGGGATGATCGAAGATTTCGGGTCGGAGAACTCCCTCCCGTTCAGCGTAACGAACGCAGTGATCTTCGAACTCTTCTAGGAAGCTCAAACGAAACCGTCAATTTTCCGGACAAGTGTCAGGCCGGGAGAGTTCGAATCGAGCTCTCCCGGCCTTCTGATCTAAATCATTACCGAGCATTATCTTAATTCCTCGCGCAAAGTTTTTTCCATCCTTTTCCGGTCGTTTCTCCCCGAAACGTCGTTCTTTGGCCAACCCACGCTCACCTCGCACTGAGCTTGGCGGACACGTCCGCCAAGAGGGGAACAAACATGAGTGACTAGCAACGAACAAACCCAGTCCGCAACGAAAGGCGGGCGAAGCGCGCCGTAGCTCGACGCAGTCGAGCGTAGGCGGGGAGATCGACGTGAGACGCAACAAGGGTCAAAAGAACGAACCGAATATGAAAACCGCCTGCCGGGGAGCCCGACTCCTGACCGGAATCCTGCTCCTCTTGACCATCGGCCTTTCGGGCGTTCGGGCCCGGGCCGAGTCCACGATTCCGGTGGGAGACCTCCCCAAGGCCGTGGCGGTGAACCCGATCACGAACGAGACCTACATTGCCAACCGGGGAAGCGACAACGTGACGGTGATCTTTGGTCCCGACAATTCCACGGTGACGGTCCCGGCTGGGGATGGCCCGAACGCAGTAGCGGTCAATCCCACGACGAACAAGGTCTACGTCGCCAACATCTTCGGTGACAGCGTGACGGTGATCGACGGGGCCACCAAAACGACCCAGACCATCAACGGTCTGGCCGGTGCGGTGGCGGTGGCAGTGAACCCGGTCACCAACAAGATCTACGTGGTGACCAACGACATCAATGCGCTGACGGTGGTCGATGGAAGCGACAACTCCACGGAGACCGTGCCTGTCGGCGACTCGCCCCTGAGTGTGGCGGTCAATACGGTAACGAACAAGATCTACGTCGTTTGTAGGGGAAGCGCGAACGAGGTCTGGGTGGTCGATGGGAACGACAACAACTCCACCGTTTCCGTCGACGTGGGGGATGCTCCGGGCGATGTCGCGATCAACGTGGTAACGAACAAGATCTATGTCTCGAATTTCTTTGATAGCACCGTGACGGTGATCTTCGGTTCCGACAACTCGGCGACAACCGTGAATGTCGGTGGCTTTCCCGTTGCGCTTGGGCTGAACGCGGTGACAAACAGAATCTACGTCGCGAACCTGGGCGGAGACAATGTCACGGTGATCGACGGGACCAGCGACAACGTACTCATTACGATTCCGGCAGGCGATGGTCCATCTTCAGTTGGGGTGAACGCGGCAACGAACAGAATCTACGTTGCGAACCAAGTCAGCGGCAATGTGACGGTGATCGACGGTGCGACCAACTTGACCGAGACCGAGAGTGTGGGGAGTGAGCCGTGTGCGGTGGGTGTGAATCCCGTGACGAACAAAATTTATGTAGCAAACCAAGAGTCCGACACCGTGACGGTGATTGACGGAGCGGAGTACGAGACGGAAACAGTGGCATTGCAGGCGACTTCCGCCATCGTAGCGGTCAATCCGGTCACCAATAAAATCTACGTGAGCAACTTCGCGAACAGCGTCACGGTGATCAATGGGAGCGACCACACAACGACGCTCATCCCGACAGCCAACAGTCCTGCTGCTTTCGGGGTGAACCCGGTCACCAACAAGATCTATATGAGCCACTTCTTTGGGAACAGCGTCACGGTGATCGATGGGAATGACAACTCGATAGCAACGATCCCTGTCGTCTCGGCATCCGGCGGAGTGGTTGTCAACCCGGTCACCAACAAAATCTACGTTACCAACAAGTTAGTGAGCAGCGTCACGGTGATCGATGGAAGCGACGACTCTGTGGAAGCAACCGTGCCCGTTGGCGATGACCCCGGCCAGTTGGCGGCAAACCCGGTCACCAACAAAATCTACGTAGCAAACACTTCCAGCAACAGCTTGACGGTGATCAATGGAAACGACAATTCGGTGGAAGCTACCGTGACCACGGGAACGAGTCCTTGTGCAGTTGCGGTGAACTCGATGACGAACAAGATCTACGTAGCGAACGAGGGAGACGCCTCCGTGACGGTGATTGATGGTGGAGACAACACGGTAGATACCACGGTCGCCATGGGCCCCTTTCCACTTGCCCTAGGAGTGAACCCGGTCACCAACAAGGTCTACGTCACGAACCTATTGGATGACACCGTAACCGTGATCTTTGGTCTTAACAACTCCACGGAGACCGTGTCCGTCGGGGCCGCGCCTGTCAAGGTGGCGGTGAACCCGGTCTCTAACAAGATCTACGTCACGAACAGGAACGACGACACCGTGTCGGTGATCGACGGAATCACCAATGCGACTCAAACCGTCCCCGTATCGGGCCTTCCGGTATCCGTGGCGGTGAACCCGGTCACCAACACGGCATACGTGGGAAGTGGGGTTCTTTTCAAATTGACGGTGATCGACGAACAAGACGAACAGGATATTCCACTTGACGTCACGATCACGCCACTTCCCAACAACGTCTCGGTGACTCGTCGTCCGGAGTTTACTTTCGAAGCCACGAGTACCTACTCTCCCAATACTCCCGCCATTTCCCGGATCTACTATCAGATCGACACCTGGACGGGAGAGTGGCTGGAAGCAACGCCCGCGGGTTCGATGGCGACGATCCAGACGGACCAGCTCACCGAAGGCAGTCACGTGATCTACGCGTTCGCCACGGATGGTCAGGAGACGTCGACGAGTCCGAACTACTCCCCGGTTCTTGGCGAGATCACGGCTTATCCCTTCACGGTGATCGATTGTGTCCGAGGGAACGTGAACGTAGGAGGCATTGGCCTTCCTCAAGGAGTACTGAGGGTCAATGGCGGAACGGGGGGACCCGATCGCACGGTCAACCTCGGTACCAACGAAACCTTCTCGATTTCCCTCGATACGAGCGCCAGCGGACCCGCATCAAATGCCCGATACGTCTTCTGGACCTGGGCCGGTGATTTCTCGAATGCGTCGGGTGCACCACTTTCGTTCAACGGAGGATTGATCGGATGTCTTGTCAATCCGACACCTCTTAACACGGGTCAGTCGCCGCAGCCTCTCTACTGCATCCGGTCAGACAACATGCCAAACGCGGTCTGCCAGATGACGCAGGAGAGACAGGGTCCGTCGTTTGCTCCCTTCTCGATCACGAAAAACGGGGGGCTCACAAATCCCATCAAGCTCACCTTCCAGGGATTGCTTCAGGACAACGGGAGCGCCGGGCCCGTGAACTTCAGCGTGACCAATGCGCTGGTTCTGTGCGTGGAATGACCAGCGGAGGACGAGAGCTCGGTGACAAAGCAGCTCTCCAACCAGAGATTACTGTTGCCCAGCCAGCGCCCTCTAATGTAAGCTCCCGACGATTCGAAATTCGACCTTCCGTCCCGGTATTGCTAACTCGGCTCCAAACATGCTCGAAACAATCAAGCTCACCAAACAGTTCAACAGCCACGTAGCGGTCAAGAAGCTAAGTCTGTGCATCAAGTCCGGAGAGATCTATGCTCTTCTCGGGCCGAATGGAGCGGGCAAGACGACGACGATCAACCTCCTCCTCGGGTTTCTCGCTCCAGATTCCGGCGAAGCACTCATAAACGGTAGGAGCGTCGCGGCCGATCCGATCGCGGCCAGGCGACAGATCGCATACATTCCCGAGCAAGTGATGCTCTACCCCCGATTCACCGGCGTGGAGAACCTGGATTACTTCAGTCGACTCGGAGATCGCAAGCACAGCCGGGCCGAGCTGCTCGAGCTCCTCAACCGCGCCGGCCTTCAGGAGGGACCGGCTGACCGCCGAGTCTCCACCTACTCCAAGGGCATGCGCCAGAAAGTGGGTATCGCCCTGGCCCTGGCGACAGAGGCCAAAGCGTTGCTCCTCGACGAGCCAACCTCGGGGCTTGACCCCGCCGCGTCTCACGAGTTCTCCCAGCTTTTGCGCCAGTTAGCCGGCGAGGGCGTCGCCATCCTCATGGCCACCCACGATCTGTTCCGTGCCGAAGAGGACGCAAGCCGCATCGGGATTCTGATCGACGGCAAGCTGGCCGGCGACTATCTAAGAGACGAGATCAAGGACGTCGATCTCGAGAAACTCTACTTGAAGCATCTCCGCGCATGATCATCTCTGTAGCCAAGAAGGAGTTTCGAGACGCGTGGCGGGACGGTCGTTTCCGTTTTGCCGCGGCCATCGTGCTCGTATTACTAGGAGTCGCCGTGTTGCTTGCGTGGCAGCAAGTCGAGCGCACGAGCGAGGAACGAACGACGGCCGCCGACATGGAGCGAGACAACTGGCTGAACCAGGGCCAGAAGAACTCCCATTCGGCCGGACACTACGGGGTCTATGTTTTCAAACCGATTGCCCCGCTGGCGGTCCTCGACCGAGGGATCGAGCCATTTGTCGGGACAACCGTCTTCCTGGAGGCACACCGACGAAACCAGGCAGCATTCCTTCCCGCGCAGGACGCCACATCGATGCGCCGGTTCGGCGAGCTAACCGCCGCCTCGAGTCTCCAGCTGCTCGCGCCCCTCTTGATCATTCTGCTCGCCTTTGGAACTCTGGCGGGCGAGCGCGAACGGGGCACGCTTCGACAGGTTCTTAGCCTCGGGATCCGTCCGCGCGATCTCGTGCTGGGAAAGGCGATCGGTCTGGGTGCAGCATTGGCCTCCCTATTGCTTCCCGCCGCAGTCTTTGGAGGCATAGCCCTATCGAAGATCTCCGGGAGTGACCTCTACGGAGCTGACGCAGAGGGAACGTGGGCCCGCTTCGCCTGGATGTGCGGAGCTTACGCTACCTATCTTATCGCGATTCTGGCGATCTGCCTGACGGTATCCGCCCTCGCTCCGACCTCACGCTCGGCGCTGGTCATTCTTCTTGTTTGTTGGGCGGGGAACGCGGTGCTAGTGCCGCGTCTCGCCTCGGACCTTGCTCAGAGGTTCCTGCCAACTCCCAAGCTGACCGAGTTCGAGACGGATATGAACACCGAGCTGAAAAACAAGGGACTGCTCGGCCACCATCCCAGCGGACCTTGGGTGCAGGATCTCGCGCGCCGCACGCTTCAGGAACACGGCAAGACAAGCATCAGAGAGCTGCCTTTCAATTTCCAGGGGCTCCTCATGCAGGAGGCCGAAAAGAGAGCTGGCGAGATCTACGACCAGCATTACGCAAGGCTTTGGGATCGACTCGAGTCTCAAGACAGCGTTGTGACATGGAGCGGTCTCATCGCACCGCTCCAGGGTCTGCGCTCGGCCTCAATGGCCCTTGCCGGCACCGATTTTGCGCATCACCGGCATTTCTCCCAAGCCGCCGAGAAGCATCGGCTGGAATTCGTGGGAGTCCTGAACAAGGCCATGATGGATGCAACGCAAGGCTCGGCCGGTCGGGAGCTGTGGGAGAAGCTGCCACCTTTTGAGTACAGACCGCCGACGCCGTCGGAAGCCTTGGGCTCCGCCACGCCGGGGCTGATCGTCCTTTGTTTGTGGGCCCTGGGAGCGTGGATCGTATTGATCGCCGTGGCGCCCCGATTGAAGCCGAATTGAAACCCTCATGAAGCAACTCTTCATTCTCGAGCTACGACTCCTGACCCGCGAGTCCGCGGCCTGGGTGATGTGCGCACTCTTCGCCGCCGCACTCGCTTACGGCATGTGGAATGGCGCCCATATTGCAAAGGGGCAACGTGAGTCCGCCGCATCGATCGTCCAGAGCACGGAGGTGTTTCAAGCCCAGCTTCGCGATTGGCTCGTGCAGCAGGATGCGGACCCAAAAGCGATCGCCGGTCGTGGGACGGTCGCCGTCTTGCCACCCGCGCCCTTGCCGCTTCTGGCGACGGGACAATCCGACGTTTCTCCGAGCCACGAATCGGTCGTCATCTGGAGCCTCAACTCGCCCCGCGGAACACGTGCCGAGCTTGAGAACCCATCCCATCTGTTGACCGGACGCTTCGATTTGGCGTTCGTTCTCGTCTGGCTGTATCCCCTTTTCCTCCTCGGTCTCGTGTACGACCTCATGGCGGGTGATCGGGAATCCGGCACTTTACGCCTGGCCTTGTCGCAAGGCATCGCCCCGTGGCGATGGATGGGGCGCCGGGCGATCGCTCGCGCATCTCCGATCCTGCTCCTTGCGCTGGCGGCCACGCTGATGTCAGGTCTGATCGGCGACTCCGTCGACGCGACGGAGGGTGATCCCTCGCGTCTATTGCTGGCGATCGGGTTGGTTCTGTCGTACGGATTGTTCTGGGTTGCCCTGTCAGCGGCTGTGAACGCGTTCGCTCGAAGCGCCGCCGGCTCTGCCACATTCCTTGGAGCCGCGTGGGTGGGCTTTGTCCTCGTGGCGCCCACTCTCCTGAACGTGGCAGTCGAGGCACTTCACCCGACGCCGTCTCGCTCAGAGCTCGTCGCCGTGAGCCGCAACGCATCAGCCGAGGCGCAAAAGCGAGGCGGCGAGCTGCTCGATTCGTTCTACAAGGACCATCCCGAGCTCGCACCGCCGGGCCAACGCGGTGACCTGTACGCTCTTCGCCTGACCGAGCAGACGGAGATCGGGAAGGTGATCGAACCGGTGCAGCAGAAGTTCGACGACCAGCTCGCCCAGCAACAGGCGGCCGTGGCGCAATGGCGGTTCGTCTCACCGGCCATCGCCGCTCACGAGGCCCTGACGGACCTGGCCGGCACGGGCTATTGGAGGCACCGCGCGTTCCGCGAGCAGGTCAACGCGTTCAAGCAGACCGTATCGGATTTTTACTCCCCGAAGATCCACAAACAACAGCCGCTTACGCTGCAGGAGTTCGATCGGATGCCCCGTTTCGTCTTCAGTGAAGAGCCCGCAAGCGATTGGATGACCCGTGTCGGATTGGGGATCGTCGGCATCCTCTCCGCGACGGCCGTGCTCGCCTTTTGGGCATGCGGCAACCTACGCGCGAAGCGGCTTGGCGTGATGGCGTCCTAGCCGCGGCAAAGCCGGGGGCTTTGTAATTTGTGAGCCGCTCAAAGCGGCCAGACGGCCTGCTGCGCAGCCCTTGCGCCACCTAAACGTGGCAAATGATCAATCGGACTTCGGCCGTTCCTGCCGCTGATCTTCCATTTTGACCGGGACGGCTGCCTTGACGTCGTCCTCGAGCGAGGAGGAAATCAGATCAGGCTGTATTATGGCAATGGCGACGGGACATTTGCCCTTCCTCCCCAGGATATCTCTAACGGTGTTGCCTTCGACCCCCGCCCCCTTGGAGTGGCGGATTTCAATCAAGACGAGAACCCGGACATTTTGGTCGGCCGCGCAAGCGCAGCTAGCGGTGGAGAAGCCCGGCTGACCGTCCTCCAGGGCGACGGCAACGGAATCTCAGACGTGGCCGCAACCGATGCGGACAAAGTCCGCCGCAGCTCGCCGCGAGGCGAGCTACGGCGGATCACTCCACCGAAAGCACCACGGCATTCGTTACGCTGAAGTTCACCGGCCCGCTACCCCCGAAATCCTGGAGCAAACCCTGAAACATGAGCTTGATCGGATTCGCGAACCCCCCGTTTCTCGTGAAGGAGAAGGGAGCAAACGAGGGCCCCGGTCTTTCGTCCGTCATCACGCAGACGTCGTCGGGCATGCTGTCCGACCGGATGCAGAAGAGCGGCTGGGGCGACTGCCCCGGATGAAGAGGCGTCGGGTTGACGAAGCGTCCGACTCGCCTTCCATTGAATGGAAGCAAAGCGCCCGACGCATTCGAAAAATCACCGGCCCAGGTCCAGAAAACGTATCGAACACTGGCTACGGGTCCACTTGCGCTTGCATCGAGAGCGATCGAAAACGTCTCGTTCGTATTGACGCTCACCGTGCGAGCGGCTCCCCCCGTTCCTCCGTTGACCTTCAACACTCCCTGAGGTACTCCACCTCCATCGTTCACGTTCCCCTGCACACAGTCGATCACCGTGAACGGATAGGCCGCAATCTCGCCGAGAACTGGTGAGGCGCCCGCACTCATCGAGGCCTCCTGGCCATCGGTGGCGAAGGCGTAGATGACGTGGTAGCCCTGAGTGAGTTGCTCGGTCGTGGCGCTGGCCGTCGAACCCGCAGGCGTTGCTTCCTTCCACTCTCCGGTCCAGGTGTCGATCTGGTAGTAGATCCGGGAGATGGCGGGCATGCCGGGAGAGTAGGTGCTCGAAGCCTCGAACATGAACTCGGGGCAACGAGTCACCGAGACGTTGTTCGGAAGAGGAGTGATTGTGACATCGAGCGGGATGTCCTGCTCGATTTGCTCGTCGATCACCGTCAGGGGGTCCTGAAATACTCCGTTGGAGAGGTAGATCTTGTTGGTGACCGGGTTCACCGCCATGGCTTTCCAATTGCCGCCCACGGCGAAGGTCCAGGTGGAGTTGGTGGAGTTGTCGCTCCCATCGATCACCGTCAGGTTCTCGGGGGATGAATTCATGACGTAGACCATGTTGGTGACCGGGTTCACTGCCAAAGCTACTGGGAAAGACGAGGCGACGGTCTCAGTGGAGTTGTCGCTCCCATCGATCACCGTCAGAGTGGGGCTAACGGAGTTCGCGACATAGATCTTGTTGGTGATCGGGTTCACCGCGATGGCAACCGGAGAAGATCCCACGGCGACTGTCTGGATGGAGTTGTCGACCCCATCGATCACCGTCACTTTACCTGCCACCTCGTGCACGACGTAGATCTTGTTCGTGACCGGGTTCACCGCAATGTCAATCGCGAAAGTCTCGTCACCAAAGGCCACAGTGGAGTTGTCAGTTCCGTCGATCACCATCACACCTGCAAGTTCTTTTGCGACGTAGATCTTGTTCGTGACCGGGTTCACCGCAATTGCAATTGGAAACCCTCCCACAACGACGGTCTGGGTGGAGTGATCGATCCCATCGATCACCGTCACGTCCTGGGTGCCGGCGTTCAAGACGTAGATTTTGTTGGTGACCGGATTCAGCGCCACCTCGAGCGGCCTCGCTCCCGCAGCAACGGTCTGGGTGGAGTTGTCGATCCCATCGATCACCGTCACGTCATCACTGACGTGGTTCGCGACGTAGATCTTGTTCGTGACCGGATTCACCACTGCGGCCAACGGTTCATCGCCCACGGCGACGGTCTGGGTGGAGTTGTCAACCCCATCGATCACCGTCACGCTATCGTTGAGCCAGTTCACCACGTAGATCTTGTTCGTGACCGGGTTCACCGTAACGGCAGATGTAATATCCCCCAAAGGTCCGGTCTGGATGGAGTTGTCGCTCCCATCGATCACCGTCACGCTGTCGCTGCCTCGGTTCGCGACGCAGATCTTGTTCGTGACCGGGTTCATCGCCACAGCAAACGGGGTCCCCTCCACGTCGACGGTCCGGGTGGAATTGTCGCTCCCATCGATCACCGTCACGGTGTCGCTATCCCGATTCACAACGTAGATCTTGTCGTTGAACGGGTTCACCGCCACAGCAAACGGAACAGCTCCAACGGAGACGGTCTCGGTGGAGTTGTCGCTCCCATCGATCACCGTCACGGAAGCGCTATCCTCATTCGCGACGTAGATCTTGTTGGTCACCAGGTTCACGGACACAGCCGCCCGGCCATCCCCCACCGCCACCGTCTGGGTGGAGTTGTCGCTCCCATCGATCACCGTCAGACTGTTGTCGCTCCCGACGTAGATCCTGTTCGTGACCTGGTTCACCGCGATGCCCCACGGACTCGGCACGGCGACGGCCTGGGTCGAGTTGTCGGTTCCGTCGATCACCGTCACGGTATTCCCGCTCGAGACGTAGATCTTGTTCGTGACCGGATTCACTGCCAGAGAATTCGGGAGACCTCCCACAAAAACCGTCTGGGTGGAGTTGTCACTCCCATCGATCACCGTCACGTCGCCGCCGGCAAGATTCGCGACGTAGATCTTGTTGGTCACCGGGTTCACCGCCACGCGATACGGGAGAATCCCTACGGGGACGGTTTGGGTGGAGTTGTCACTCCCATCGATCACCGTCATGGTGCCGCTGCCTCCGGCGTTCGCGACATAGATCTTGTTGGTCACCGGGTTCACTGCCACCGCAGACGGATCAGCTCCAGCGGCAACGGTCTGGGTGGAGTTGTCACGCCCATCGATCACCGTCACTGTATCGCTGACCTCGTTCGCGACGTAGGTCTTGTTGGTGACGGGGTTGATTGCTACCGCAATCGGCCCATCCCCCACCGCAATTGTGGAGCTGGCCCGGGCCGGAAGAGCCCCCCAGGCGATCCCAAGAAACCCGACGAGGAAGCACACAACCGGCCTCCACGATCGTCCGGTGAAGACTTCCAGAAAACTCCCGTTCCATCGACCCTTGTTCCATCTCATATCGATCTCCCTGCCTTCGCTTGCCTTGGCGGCGAACTTCAGCGCTCTGCGCCCGCCAGGTTTTCGACGGACTCGTTTTCGGACCTGCTTCTTGCTATCGCCGGGATCAGGCGGGCTTATCCGCCTTCTCGCCAAACGCTGCGAGTGCTCGCGACGGCTGACCGTCCCCCCACACGATGTTTCCCGGCAGGAACACCGGAAAAAGTGAAAAAAAGAGAGCTGGTCTCCCCCAAACCCCTTAAATTGATGGGGATGACCGACCCAGGGCCAAACCACGTTACCCGCCTCCTCGGCGAGATCCGAGACGGAGACCCTTCCGCCGCCGCCTCCCTGGCCCCCCTGGTCCACGACGAGCTCAAAAAGCTCGCCGAGGTCCTCTTCAGCACCCAGCCCCGGTGCCACACCCTTCAGCCGACCGCCCTGGTCAACGAGGCCTGGATCAAGCTCGCTCGGGGGCTCGGCCGGGCCGAAGACCGGACCCACTTCTTTTCCATCGCATCGAAGGCCATGCGCCAGATTCTCCGGGACCACGCCAAGCGGATCCGGAGACAGAAGCGCGGAAGCGGCAAGCGGGCGGTCACCCTTCACGAGGAGGTGACACCACTTCCGGGCGGGAAGGACGGCCTTGATCTCGTCGAACTCGACGAGGCCCTGACCCGGCTCGCCGCCCTCAACGAGCGACATGCCCGGATCGTCGAGCTGCGCATCCTCGGCTCACTGACCCTGAAGGAGACGGCCGAGGCACTGGGAGTGGCAGAGAGCACGGTCGTCACCGAATGGGTGATGGCGCGGGGATGGCTGCGGCGGGAGCTGGAGACAAAATGAGTCGAGGAATCCATTTCCGATCGTCAACTTCAGACTTCACTCTCCCATGAACCCGGAGCGATACGCCCTGGTGAGCGAGATCGTCGGCGCCGCCCAGGTGCTCAAGGGAGACAAGCGGTCGTCCTACCTCGAGGAGGCTTGCGCCGGTGATCCGGAACTTCGGCGGGAGGTGGAGTCGATTCTCTCCCTGGGGCTTTCCGAGAACCAGGAAGACGCCTTTTCCGAGGAGAGGATCGAGGCCTCCCGCGAGAACCTGGACGACGTCGCCAGGAAGACCGCCTCACCCGAATCCGAACAAGCGGTGCATCCACGATCCGCCTGGGTACCCGAACAGATCGGTCCGTACCGGATCCTCGAGCGAATCGGAATGGGAGGCATGGGAATCGTCTACGAGGCGGAGCAGGAATCCCCGCGACGGAAAGTGGCCCTCAAGGTTTTGCATCCACTGTTTGTCACCGAAGAGACCTTGCGCCGGTTTCGTCAGGAGTCCGAGCTCCTCGGCCGCCTCCAGCACCCCGGCATCGCCCAGATCCATGAGGCGGGCACCTTCGATCTGGGCCGGGGAGATCAGCCCTACTTTGCAATGGAACTCGTTGATGGGGCGGATCTCCGCACATATTGTGATCGGGAAAACCTCGACATCAAAGACCGGCTTCGGCTACTTGCTCAGGTTTGTGACGCGGTGGATCACGCCCATCAGAGCGGCATCGTCCACCGGGACCTCAAACCCGAGAATATCCTCGTCAACAGACAGGGTCGTCCCAAGGTGCTCGACTTCGGGATCGCCATGAGCACCGAGAGATCGACCGTCCTCGAATCAATGGTCACCGCTACCGGCGCGATCATGGGAACCCTCGCCTACATGAGTCCGGAGCAGGTTTCGGGACGATCCGGCAACGTGGACATGCGGTCCGACGTCTATGCCCTGGGCGTGCTTCTGTTCGAGCTGCTCAGTGGCAAGCTGCCCTATGATGTACGCAAGCGATCGATCGCGGACGCGGCACGCGTGATCCAGGAAGACGAACCGACCCATCTCGGGGAATGTGATACGTCGTTTCGTGGCGATCTCGAGACGATCACGATGAAGGCGCTGGAAAAAGAAACATCCCGACGGTACAGCATGGCAGCAGAGCTGGCCGATGATATTCGCAGATACCTTGCCGACCAACCGATTGTCGCCCGGGTTCCCAGTTCGTTTTACTATCTACGCAAGTTTGCGAAACGCCACAAGGCGGTCGTGGGCGGCGTGCTGGCGACGATGCTGGCACTCGTTGCCGGGCTGGTCTTCTCGATCAACTTTGCCCTTGATGCCAGGCGCAATGCGGCTGAGACACAATGGACGGCCTACACCCTTGGGATCAGCGCCGCCCAATCGTCCATCATCACGGATCCACACGGGGCGACAGGCCATCTCGGCCGCCTACCCGAATCGCTGCGCAACTGGGAGTGGCACCACCTACACGCGCAACTGGACGCTTCGCTTGCGCGCTGCAAGGGAGAGGGGATCATCTCGTCCGCGGCGTTTCTTGGAGATGGAACGCCGGTGGCTGCGCTGATCCAGGGCGGTGTGGTGACCCTGGTTGACGTGAACACCGGCGACGTGCTCAAAGATTTCGGATCTGCACCCAACCTCGCATTCTTGAGTCTTTCAGAAGACGGTGCGTGGCTCGGTGGCTTCGACATCGACCGGCAAGAGATTTCCATCTGGGACGTGACCGAAGGTCTTCTGGTGAATCGCATTCCTGTCCCGCCGGTCGCGACATTTGCAAGCTGCACATTCAGCAACAACGGTGCGCCTGACGGGAACGATTCCAGGAGTATCGACACCCTTGGCGTGCTCGGCATCGAGGTGACGGACACCATTGTCTGGAACCATGCCAACGCCGATGGCAAACGCGCCGAGCATCGGCCGCCCGTTTTCGGCTCAGAGCGTGACGTGACCGTCAACCACTCATTGATCCAGGGGCTGAGCGCTGATATAGCCCCGGGAATCATCGATGTGGATCCCCTGTTCGTTAACCCTCATGGCCCGGACGGCCTGTTGGGTACTCCCGATGATGATCTTCGGCTACAACCGGATTCCCCGGCCCGACTGGGGGATCGGGTTCTTGGCGCCTTGCCTCGCCCTCGGACTACCGACTCACTTCCCGGCGAGCCGGCGCCCGGCATGGTGACCGTGTACGTGGACAAAGCGGCTTCGGGAAACAATTCGGGTGAGAGCTGGGCGAATGCCTACACGGACTTGCAGAGCGCGTTAACCGCGAACCACAGCCAGGGCGCCGTTCGAGTCCTGGTCGCCCAAGGCGTCTATAGGCCTTCACCCGGTCGAGCCTCGACTTCGGACGACCCATCCTTCAAACCAGGCGACGGTATGGAGCTGTATGGCGGATTCCCGCAAGGAGGCTCTTCTCTTGCCGCTCGCGATCCAAAGCGCTACGAGACCATCCTGAGTAGCGACCTCAACGGCGACGACGCAGTGACGGGCGACATCAGTGACAACAGTAATTGTCTTGTCTATTGCGAGCCGGGGTCCTCCTTCGCCCTGGATGGATTCACCCTGACCCGATGTCAAAGCGCGGCACTGTTCGTGGACACTGGGGGCAGTTGTAGCGTCACCGAGACCACGTTTCTCAACAACAGGGGGTTGCGATATGTTGGCGCTGCCATCTACTGCAAAGAGAACACCGATCTTTCTGTCAGGCACAGCGGGTTCTTCGGGAATGTCGGACCCCAGTCAACGATTCTCAGTGAAGGTCGTTCCTCTTTCGGCCATTGTGTGTTCAGCGGCAACAAGGGCGAGTCAGTATTCAGGAGCCACCTGAGCGGCATCTGGAGGCTACGGTTCAGCTCAACGGGTCGATTCTGTTACACCCTGGGCGGGAGGCGAGCCGGCCTGCTTGATGTACAGTCCGGTCAGTTCAGCCGCTTCAAGGATGCCGGCGACGCCGCCTTCTTTGGCCAGGATTCGACTCTCGTGTTGGGCTGGAACCATCAGGTAGACCGGATCAATCTGCAGGACGGCTCGACGATGAAAAAGGTATTGCGGGGAGCAACGATCTTTTGCCTGTCCATGAGCCCTGATGGAAACGGGATCGCCGTGGGGACCGGTGAGCGCGTCATTCACCTTCTGGACGGACAACTAGAGAGCTCCGGGGCAACGCTCTCGGGGCATGCCTCGCACGTGACAGACGTGCTGTTCTTGCAAAACAACGTCCTGGCCAGCGCCAGCCGGGATGGAACGGTGCGGATCTGGGATCTCATGCGCCAGATGACGACGCAGACTGTGATCGCTGGCACCACCGATGGTTCCCTCGCTTACGTCGCCGCCAGTCCCGACCGCACGCAGATTCTGTCGTCAAGCGGCAACGAAGTGTCCCTTCTGAACCTTGAGGCGGGTGCCAGCAGATTGCTGGACGGCCACAGTAATTATGTTTACTTCGCGACCCACAGCCCGGACGGGACCATGATCGCCTCCTACGCCTATGATCACAAGCTGATCCTGTGGGACGCGTGCACAGGAGAACCACTGGCGACAATGTCGTGCGATGAGACCCGCTCTTTGCCTCAAGGTCTGGCCTTTACTCCCGACGGTAGTCGCGTGATTGCGATGACGCCCGAAACGTATGCCCTCTGGGACGTGGCCACGGGGCAGAGAATACGCCAAACGACAACCCCAGGCCCCATGTCGGACCGACAGAAGCAGATCAAGCAAACCCGGTCCCAGTCTGCTCTCCTCACCACGTTGTTTGATGAGCAAGGTGGTGGCGGTGCTCGTTCAGTGTACCGTCCGAAGTGGACCAAGGCGATCAGCGTAGATGGGACGCTGCTGATCGTGGGTATGCGGGACGGTGGAATCGACATTGTCGCGCGTAAAGACATGGAGGTGCTGTCAACACTCGAGGGGCCCAAGACCGAGATCCACGCCGTGACCATCAACGCCGACAACACGCTGATTGCCTCGGCGGACAGAGAGAGTGTCATCATCTGGGAAAGGGCCAGCGGCCGTGAAATCGCGCGGCTCGGCGGCCTCGGGGGCAATACGTATTGCCTCGATTTCAGTCCCGATGGCACGCGTGTGGTCACCGGGGGTGAGGACGGGGTCATCCGCTTGTGGGACACCAGTTCGTACAAGCTGGCGGCGGAGCTCAAGGGGCACGGCAGCTATGTGCACTCGGTGCTTTTCAGTCCTGACGGCACCCAGCTCGTCAGTGCATCGGGCGACCACGACGTGCGCATCTGGGACACGATTTCAAGAGTCAAGCGTCTTGAGCAGGCCCGAGCAGCCAAAAGGCTTCGTGAGAAGATGAAGCCGAGGGTCGATCGTCTGGCTGGTGAACATCTCGAGCTTTCCCGTGTCGCCGAAATTCTGCGCGGTGATGCATCCCTCCATGAGGAAGAGCGACGGGCCGCTCTGCGCGTCTTGCTTGAAAGAACTCAGGCCGGCCGCGAGGAGCAATAGAGCTGGACCCGAACCCATCACTCTCCTTCCCTTCAAAAAACGCCTTGCCATCGGGCTCAACTCGGGCTACACTAAGACCAGGTCTGGTCTGGTTCGATATAAGCAAAAGGAATCAAGCGATGTTTGTCCAGAGTGTGACGGAAGCGAAAGCCCAGCTTTCAAAGCTTATCGAGCTGGCCCTCGCAGGAGAGGAGGTCGTCATCGCTCGAGCGGGAAAGCCCGCCGTGATCTTGTTGCCATACCCCAAGACCGCTCGAGTCCGAAAACCTGGAGTCCTGAAGGGGAAGATCCGAATCGCTGAAGATTTCGATGACCTCCCCGACGACATCGCCGAATCGCTCGGAGTGGTTCCGGATTGAGCTACCTCCTCGACACTCACGTTCTCCTGTGGTGGCTCGTCGACGATCCGACTCTTTCGGATTCCGCACGACGCGTCCTCACCCAAGGCAAAAGCAGGGTTTGCGTCAGCGCTGCGACCCTATGGGAGATCGTGATCAAACGGTCTCTCAAGAAAATCGAAGTCCCAGAGAGCTTCGCCGAAGTTGTCGCTGCACAAGGCTTCGATTCGTTGCCGGTAACCTGGGAGCATGCAACCGAGGTGGGCAACCTCCCTCTGCACCACCGGGATCCTTTCGACCGCATCCTGATCGCCCAGTGCCGTGTCGAGAATTTGACGATGATTTCTCGAGACGCCATGATTCATGAATACAACGTCTCGGTGCTAGAAGGTTGAGTCCACACTGCAACCCTAGTGGGGTTCATCCACTCGCCCCTGATCTCATGTCGACTCAACTGCGACTCATCACCTCTTCCCCGCGGGGCTCGCGGACAGAACACCGCCGATCGCGTTGAGCGAGCAGGGTTCCGGGACATCCGAGAGGTTGGTCCCACCTCGACTGGACTGGCGTGGGCCCCGTCACTTTGGGCCTCCGTTCCCACTTCGAGTCATCTTGAACTCGAGCTTCTGGTCCATGTCCATTCCCTGAAACTCAGCCTTCATGCTTCCCGATCCGCTCATCGAGATGAGCATGCCATCGGCTCGCGACAGATTCACGATCTGGTCGATCCGAATCGCAGGCTTGACGCCTTCCTTGTCGGTATCGACGCCGTAGACGGTGATCAAAACGTTCAAGTCGTCCATCTCCTCGAGCTTGCACTTGGTTATGAGCTCGACGCAGCCGCCGGGTTTGCACTCGTGCATGGGGACGACAGGCTTCCATGAATCGCCAACGGACAGCGGCTTCTGGGGAAACTGGGTGAACACAGCCTGCAGGGTCTCCTCTTTGTGCTCATCTCGATCTCCCAACTTGTCCTCGGCGAGAAAGGGACGAACCTCGAGGATCTTCCCGTAGGTGTCGACCTTGATCTCGTAGGTCTTTCCGACATCCTTCAGGAGTTCCTTGACCATGGGGTCAGTCGGCTTGGCGCCCTTGGAATCGAAGTCTATCTTGCCGTTGGCGCCGTCCATCTTGCCCCACTGACGTCCATAGGTAAGGTGGAGTGTCCTCGATTTGTCCTCGTTCGCCTTGATAACCTTGTACGTTTCCTCCGTGTGGATCTCGATAACGCTCTCGATCGCCATCTCACCGACTTTGATGTTCTGGGTGATGATTACATCGCTCTGGTAGGAGTGGATCGTGCCAGACTCAGGCCGAAAACGGCCATTTAGCTCTTCCTGCCTTTCCTGTGCCTGGACAAAACCGGACAGCAACAGAGCGAGGCACAAGGACCAAAGATTTTTCATAACTATCCTCACTCAGGGGCGCCTACTAACCGTCCTACCCTTCGTCTTCATCCGAGGAGTCGGGAGCAAACACCAGGAACAAACTTCCAGCCAACACCCCTACCGCAAGGAGAAGTACCAAAATCTGCTTCATGTCTCCTCCCTTGAAAGCTCTACCCCGAACTCTTCCGTTCCCGACGACGGATAAAGAAGACAATCAGCCCAACCAAGGATAAGAGAAGAACAAACATGCCACCCACGACGATCAATCGATCGAGGCGTGCGATCCCTTCTTCCAGAGTTTGCCCCCCTTCGGCTCGCCCATCACTCGCGACCAGGAACGGAACGAGGATGGCTGCAGCTCCTCGCACAAAGTCGTTTGCTTCTTTACCCACGAAGACTCCCAAGGAAAACGGGACCAACTGGATCACGGACAGGGACCGAATCTGGTCAAATTGAACTATGAATTGTAGCGAATTCCATCCAATTCTCATGAATACCGCATCCACTTCCAAGATCTCGAAAAATTCCTACGAGCCGTGCCTCCAGACAAACTCCCCCACGCTCGAAGCGATCGATTTTCTCGAGAACCTGAAACCAGGAAAAGACGTGCCGCCCGACGTAAAGCCGCGAGACCGAACCCTCGGACAGACCGTCGGTGAATACCTGATCATCCCGAGATCGGCCGCGGC
>JAJDCM010000159.1 GCA_029260825.1 Planctomycetota bacterium
AAGAGGGAGAGAGTATCGGTGTCGGTTTCGGATGACAAGCCGAGCCCGGGCATTGCTTCCCGAGCTCGGCGAGCTGAAATCGTCACCCGAACAGTCGACAGATTCCTTTCTTAAGCCTTTTTGAGCCAAAGAGTTAAAAGGATCGTCAACTGTGCTGATAGCGGACTTGAGCGGGTCAGAAGCCTTTTGTCAGTTTGACTCGTCTTTTGATTCTGGGTCCTGCAGGCCTGTTCCCTCGACTTCGATGGGAGAATCCTTGATGTTCAAGGAGTCGATCTTCTCCGAAGGGGCGGGAATCGGGGCCTCGACGGAACGACTTCCAGAACCCGTCAAGGGATCACCGCTGGCCGCATCTGTGACCAGGCCCGATTGTCCCATGATGACGGCTCCGGTTGCCGCAATCATGACGACGGCAAGGAAGATCATCAGCATGCGAGTGAAGCTTTTTTGGGTCTTGAGAATCGCCGATTCAAATTGCTTGCTCTGGTTCGCCTGACCCTTCTTGAAGGCTTCGTAAGTCTCTTTTTGCGCCCGGTAGAAGGCGTTCAAGGCTCGTGTTTGAGTCTGCTGGAAGGCGTCGACGGTCAGCTTATGACTCTCTCCCATCCCCTTCATGAGGACGATCTGTTTTTCGGAAGTGTCCCTCATGTCTGAAAGGGTGTCCCGCAGGTCGGCCGAGGTCTTCCGATGCTCCTCGAGCTGGTCCGTAACCTTGTCGAGTAGCTTGGGAAGAGGTTTGACGCTCTCCACCAGGACTCGATTGGTTTCGTTGTGATCGGAAAGCTTGTCGTTGACGTTCTTCAGCAAGCTTCCCAGTTCTCGAAAACCTTCTTGAAAGCGGGATGCTACGTCCTCCCGCTCCTTACGCCCAAGATCGAGGGGAGATCGGGTGAGGAAGCTGTCGCTCCGCCCTTTCCCTTCGGTGTTCTTGTCGTCTTTTTTTTCCACGAATGCCCGCAATTCGGCTGCCTGAGGCTTGATTTGATCTGGTTGCTGTTGGGGAGACGGTGGTGTCTCCCGCTTGCCCGGCTGCTGCGACGAGCTCTTCGTTTCCTGTGGCCGATCCATCAACGGCTTCTCGGCAGGATGAATGTCTCCTTCGCCGAGCTCCGGTTTTTGGAACAGGCGCGAGATGAACGAAGGCTTCTTCATCAGTCCCTCCCTCTTTACTCTCATCGTCGTTTTAGTTTTGAGATACCGCCCGGTATTTCGCGTAACGACCCTTTGGGCTCGGGGGTGTGCCTCTGAGTTTGAAGTGTTGAGGCTGGAACTCTTGCCCGCGAGTCGAAACCCCGCAAGCTTAGCAATCGAAAAGGCCAACTCCCAGGAAAAACACCCTTTCTAGGGTGTTTTGGACGGATTCGTCTTGATCTAGCGCCGTGAATCATTGGGGTTATCGGCCTGAATCGAATGAGAGCATCGTCAAAGGAATCGGAAGAAATAGAGGAGATCCGCCAGCATTTTTGCGGGAAGTCCTATAATGAAATGTGGGGAAATTCGAATCGAAAAAGCATCCATTCGCCGGAGAGCAAACCCGGCGACGAACACACAGGTGGAGGAACGAAAAATGTCCGATCGCCACCGACGAGCTCCCGAGTCGGTTCAGGTGGAGAGAAAAGGCTTGACCTCATTTCCCACGGGATCTAAAACCTTGCACTATTCTGCAGAGCCCAAACACCAGATGTTCGGGGCAAGCGGTTCATGCGGGGGATTAGCTCAGCTGGGAGAGCGCTACACTGGCAGTGTAGAGGTCAGGGGTTCGAATCCCCTATCCTCCACCATTTCCGTTGATGATTCGTCCTGTCTTCAACCATGTTGTCAAACCGGGTCGCAGTCCCGTCTGACTCAAGCTGGCTCCTGCCAATCAGGCTTGAATCTCGAGCCTGCCGAGCACCGACCACCGTCATCTCACCTCAGGCGCTCCGGTCTCGCCCTTCTCTTCGGGTTCTTGTTCCTCTTTCAGCTTGGATTCCCGGGAGAATGCCTCGCTTCTCCGACCGATCCGATCGAATCGTCATCCCCCGAAGCAACTCCCGATTCAGACTCAGCGGGAACTGAAGAGGAAATCGAAAAGCCGGTTTCCAAGGTCTTCATCATCAACATTCACGATGAGATTGATGAGGTCCAGCTCGAGTCCGTGATTCGCCGGGTGGAGGTTGCGAGGCAAGGTGGGGCCGATCTTCTCGTTTTCGATATGGACACTCCCGGTGGTGAACTCTACGCGGCGTTCGAAATTGGTGAGTTCATCCTGAGAATCGATGACATCCCCACTGTAGCCTACGTGTCTGAGATGGCCATTTCTGCAGGTGCACTCATTGCTCTTGCCTGCGACGATCTCGTCATGGCGCCGGGGACGACCATTGGTGACTGCGAGCCCATCTATCCCAGCGCCGGCGGAATTACCACCGCCCCCGAAAAGATTCAAACCGTGATCCGGGCCAAATTCCGTGCGTTTTCTCAGGAGAACGGCTATCCGGTTCTTCTCAGTCAGGCGATGGTGACCAAGGAACTTGAGGTCGTCGAGATCAGAGACATCGAGACGGGCGAGGTTCGAATGGCGAATCGTGACAAGCTCGGCTCCAACATCAGTCCCAGAAGTTCGATGTCCGGCAAAGAGGACGGGGAAAGAGTGCGGGTGCTTCCGCCCAACCTTGAGATTCTTCGAGTCGTGGTTGAAGAAGGTGAACTCCTGACCATGACGGATAGCGAGGCGCTGACCCTCGGATTTTCTCGAGCCACGGTGAAGAGCGTCGAGGAAGCAATTTCTCTTTATTCCGCCGCCGGAATTGCGCCCATCATGCTCGAGTTTTCGTGGTCGGAGACCTTTGCTCGGAAGCTCCGAGCGATCAAGTGGATCTTCTTCATGCTCGGGCTCCTGGGAATTTTCGTTGAAATGAAGACTCCGGGCTTTGGTCTTCCCGGGATCGCCTCGATTCTTTTCTTTGGCATCTTCTTCATGAGCAGTTATGTGGCTGGCCTGGCCGAATCCTGGGAGATCCTTCTCTTTTTTGTTGGGCTCGCTTTGATTGCCGTGGAGATCTTCTTCATACCCGGATTCGGGGTTCCAGGAATTGTGGGGGTCGTCTTTGTGATCACCGGGCTTTTCCTTTCGGCTGTGCCGCTGGCCCCTTTGCCCCTCCCCGATGATGCGGCGGCCTACGACTTCCAGATCAAGATGACCAAGATCTTTCTCCTGAACTTCACCCTCTCGGTGATCGTGCTGGTCATCTTTGCTTACGTCCTGAGTCGATATCTTCCCCGCTTTCCTTATCTCAACCGACTCATTCTGGTGCCGGCTGGCCCGGAAGGCCACCTCCATGGCCAACTGACGGCCACCCCGAGGGCGGCTGCGCAGGTCAGTCTGGGAGATGTTGGTGAGTCCATCAGCCCCCTTCGTCCTTCCGGTAGAGCGCGGTTCGCATCCGGAAAGGTCGACGTGGTGACCGAGGGCGGATTTGTCCCCTCCGGGCAGGCGGTGAGGGTTGTGGAGATTCGAGGAAATCGAGTCGTGGTCGGTCCGATGGCGGGAGAATCTTGATCGATTGGACCCTCTGGATCGTGGCTTGTTGACCTCATGGTATGATCCTCACATCTTGATCAAGTCGTTCTCACAAGTGAGGAGCTGGTTTTGGAGTGGGCCATCCTTTTGTTACTGGCCGGGTTGATGCTCGTCGTGGCCGAGGTGTTTTTTCCATCCTTTGGACTACTCTCGGTGCTCGCAGCCGCGTGCTTTCTCGGAAGCTTGATCTTTGCGTTTCGTGAGAGCAGCACCCTGGGCTTCAGTTTTCTTGGGGGCATCGTGGTCTCGGTTCCAGTCCTCGTGATCGGGGGATTTCGTGTGTTGCCAAAAACAAGCATCGGGAAGCGGCTCATTCTCTCCGGCCCTGAAGCGGATGAAGTCGAAATACCCTCCTCCATGCTTTTGAATCAAGAACTTCTCGAGAGCACGGGGGAGACTCTGACCCCCCTCCGTCCGTCGGGAATCGCTGACATTGGCGGAAAGCGGGTTGACGTGCTTTCGGATGGTGAGATGATCGGTCCAAACGAGAAAATTCGAGTCATCCTCGTCGAGGGGAATCGAATCGTCGTAGAACGAGTGGAGTGAAGAGAATCATGAGCGACTATGTGCTGGCCCAGGGAGAAGACGGAAACGTTCTTCTCTTCATCTTGGGAGCGGTGGCGCTCCTCGTCGTTTTCGTCCTTGCCTTGATCATGATCAAGTTTGCCGCCATCTGGGTTCAGGCCTACATGTCAAAGGCGGGGATTCGCCTCATGGATCTGATCGGGATGAGCCTTCGAAAGGTGAAATCTCGGGTGATCGTTCAGGCGAAGATCATGACGGTCCAGGCCGGGATGGAAATGGAAACTCAGGAGCTAGAAGCCCATTACCTGGCCGGGGGAAACGTGCCTCGCGTGGTCATGGCAATGATTGCTTCGGATCGTGCCGGACTCGATCTCGATTTCAAGACGGCTCGAGGAATTGACCTTGCCGGTCGAGACGTGCTGGATGCGGTTCAAACCTGCGTGAATCCCAAAGTCATCGATTGTCCTGATCCCAACAAAGGGAAGGACACGATTGATGCCATTGCCAAGGATGGGATTCAGCTTCGGGCCAAGGCTCGGGTGACCGTTCGTACGAATATTCGTCGACTCATCGGTGGTGCCACGGAAGAAACGATCATTGCTCGAGTTGGTGAGGGGATCGTCACGACCATCGGTTCTGCAAAAACTCACAAGGATGTGCTGGAGAACCCGGACCTCATCTCCACGAAAGTCCTCGAGAAGGGACTCGATGCCGGGACGGCGTTCGAAATCCTCTCCATTGATATCGCCGACATCGATGTCGGCGAGAATATTGGTGCGAAGCTCCAGACGGACCAGGCCGAAGCCGACAAACGAATCGCTCAGGCCAAGGCCGAGGAACGTCGGGCACTTGCGGTCGCCATCGAGCAAGAAATGGCGGCGGTTGTGACCGAGAATCGAGCGAAGGTGGTGCTGGCGGAAGCCCAGATTCCTCTA
>JAJDCM010000160.1 GCA_029260825.1 Planctomycetota bacterium
CGGTTCCCATCCGCTGATTCGAGGTCTTTGAATCCGCTTTCTCTCATGGCTCGTCTCTTTGCCGAACGGCCGGCTCGGGATGCTGAGGAGAAGAAGGCTACCGTGCGATTCCAGGCCTGTGTTCAGAGATTTGTTTTGAGCTCGAACACGGATGTCGAGTCATTCCGCCTGTCTCTATTGGTGCTTTCCGGGTGTGGTTCTGCGGAAGATATTCCGACGGTTTTGTCGCGAGTCTTGCCCGCGAGGGATGAAGATCGAGTGGAGACGTTGCGGTTGGGGATGCGGTGTCTTCAGGAAATCGTGCAGAGAAGTCATCAGATCGGGGACCTGACTCAGGCTGTTCGGGCGTTAGACGCGAAGAATCTCCTGGAGATCGAGGGTGCCATTGTTCGTGACACGACCCAGGAACGAACCGAGGCCCTGATTCGTCATGAACTTTGGGATCTTCTGCGAGTGGTTAATCTGGCTCGCCGAAAATCATCATTATCACCGATTCTGTCTTCCCGTTTTGATTCTCCGGTCCAGAGATCTCACAGCGCATTGGCAGCGGAGAGAGATCCCGCGTTGAAGGAGAGGATTTTGGCTCTTGAGCCCAGATTTGATGCTGATAGGATCCCGGATGCCTTCGTCTGGGGGAGATTGACTGGACTGTATGATCAACAGGTGTTGACGGAGGACGTCAGAGGGAGACTCCTTTCACGGGCAAGAGATCTTGGTTTGAGTGAAAAGGCGTACGAGAATGGATTCCGTGCGGGTGTCTCTTGGGCCATCGGAGCTCTCGAGGGGATTGACAAGGATGGCGAGCTGGATGCGGGTACTCATCTTGGTGAGCTGATTACCGCCGAGAGTCTTGCCTTCCGGTCTTTGGATTGGGATCTTGGGAGGCCGAAAGCGGAAGGTATCATTGCCCGCTGGAGCATGATCTGGCGCCAGGCCCAGGCGATGGAAGAGGGGCACCTTCTCGAACTCAAGGATCCGGGAGATGGAGAGGGCGGAAAGCTTGGATTTGATGCGTACGTTAGCTTGGGTCTTGCGGGACTGTCCGAGCTTCGGTGTTCGTTTGTCATGCCCAAGAGCTCCAAGCCGTACCTGCTTCGATGTCGCCTTCTGGTGCAAAAAGCGCGTAGAACGGTCTTCCCGAATGAGGGGGAGGCGGCCCTCTTGATTCGTGATCACGCGGGTCAAGAAGCCATGATTTCCATTAATGGAGGGGCAATTTCTGAGATCTTGCTTCCCGTTGGAAACCAGTTTTCATCTGGTGATCCATGTCAGGTCACCATTCAACTCCACGCCTCTTCAACCACGCCGGTTTGGGTTTACCTGGTTGAATTCCTTGCGGTAGAGTCGGACGATCTCGTCGAGGAGCTTCGCACGAAGTAGGCGATCGGTACTCCGACGTTAGGCGCCATCATTTCTTTCAAAGATCGGTGCGGGGTTGACGTCCCGTTTGCGCTTCTTCTCTCAATCGTCGGTTGGTCATCGTTTGTTGACGAATTGTGAAGAGGAGAGGTTCATCATGCGCATATTGTTTGGATCCTGGATTGTCTGTTCTGTTTTGCTGTCGGTTCTATGCTTCCTCGGTGGTGCGGCTACGGCGAGTGCCACTGTTCTGGCCCATGAGCGGATTGGCCAGAACTTCGGTGGTTTTACGGGCGATCTTGATAGCTTTGACGCATTTGGCATCACGATCTGTTCTCTTGGGGATCTTGATGGAGTCGGCCCCAGCACTCTTGCGATAGCTGTAGGCTCCTCGGGAGATGATGATGGGGGCACTCTTGGCCCTAACAGTAATACCGGGGCGGTGTGGATTCTCTTTTTAGCTTCCGATGGCACCGTCCTTTCCCATCAGAAGATAAGCAATACGTTTGGCGGGTTGCCCTTTGCGCTGGCCGACGGAGATCAGTTTGGAATCTCGGCGGAATCCCTGGGAGATCTTGATGGGGATGGAAGGCTTGATCTTGCCGTCGGCGCTCTCCGTGCCCAGGCAGTTGGTAATGTCTGGATTCTTTCACTCAACATGGACGGGACGGTCAACAATGCCTGGGAGATTGGTAGCTCGATCCCAACTCGCAATGGCGCTTTTGGCATCGATCTCTCAAGCCTGGGCGATCTTGACGGTGCCGGGGGAAGTGCTTTGGCTTTGGCGGTGGGTTCAAACCAGCACAACGAGGGAATGGGGAGTGTTGGTGCCGTCTGGATCGTTTTCTTGTCTTCGATGGATACGGTCACGGGGAGTGTCAAGATCACCGATGATGCTGGAGGATTTCCACCTGGCGTATTAAACACGTCTGATGCATTTGGAAGTTCCGTGCAGTCTCTTGGGGATCTTGCGAACGATGGGACTCATACCCTTGCGGTTGGTGCCGTTTTTGATGACGACGGGGAAGTGAACACCGGTGCGGTCTGGATCCTCTCTCTTGGTAGCAACGGTAGTGTTGCGTCGTCTCCGAGCAAGATCAGCTCAACGGCGGGCAACTTGCCCCTGGGATCTCTCGATGGGGAAGATCGTTTTGGAACCTCTCTCAGTTCGCCGGCTTCTCGAGATCTGGATGGGGATGGTGTCGCTGATCTTGTTGTTGGTTCGGTTCACGATGACGATGGGGGAACGAATCGTGGTGCCCTGTGGTTTCTTCTCCTGAATCGTGATGGATCGGTCAAAGCCATTGAGAAGGTGAGTGATACGGAGGGTGGATTTTCAACTCTCTTGAACGACTTTGAAACGCTTGGGAACTCCGTGGAATTTCTGGGCGACCTTGATGGAGATGGAAACGAGGATGTCGCGTCTGGCGCCGTTGGCGCAGGAGGTCTTGCCGGTGGAGGGGTTTGGGTTCTCTTTCTCGATGCCTTCAGTGCTGGTGGTACGGTCAACGAAGGGGCGGGGGCGATCGAGAATGTGTTGTTCGTGAACGGTGGCTTGGGAACGGTTCTGATTCCTCTCGATGCGGATATTACGGTGGACTTCTTCGGGGCGTCGGGGGGAGGAACGGAGTTTGTTCTCTGGGCGTGGGCTACCGCGGCTCCCGGGGGACGCTATTCGGTACTCGGGGAGGACGATCTTGGATGCACGATGTTTCCAACTCCTCTTCACTTTCTTGCGAACCCTAAACCGTTCCGGTGTGTGAGAAGCAATAGTCCCGCATTGGACCCGCTCTGCTTTGGTGTCCTGGAGATCAATGGGCCTACTGCTGTACCGTGGAGCATTACCAAGGGAGGGGGTTTTTCAAGCCCGATTGCGGTGTGTCTCCAGGGGCTTGTGGAAGACGGTGGATCGTCAAGTAGCAGTGGGTTTAGCGTGACCAATGCTGTGTTTATTCGGGTTCAGTAGCGGCACGTTCGAACTCGCTGGATTGTTTGGCGGTCTTCCTTCAAGCTGCGTCACTCGGGGGGTGGCGTGGCTTTTGTTCATTTTGTCGACGTTGTCCCGGCATTTCGCACAAAAAAATGAACTCGTCTGGCAACTTTTGTGGTTCGAAACGACTCTTTCTGTGGCCGGCCAAGCTGTTATTGCCAGGGACCGAATGCCTCTGGCGAATTGGTTGAGATTTGCACGTCCACCGGAGAAGTTATCATGCGATTCCATGTCAGTTCTGTTTTTGTGCTTCTCATTTGCGCCTTCGGTGCGAATGCCCAAGTTGCAGTTGAGTTTGAAGTCACACTTGCCCCCGAGCTCCTCTTGAAGGGGAGCAATATTCAAGTCTTGATCGAGCAGGATGGGTCTGTCTACAATCTTGTGACGGATAACGCGGGGAAGACAGATGCAGTACCGGTTGATCGAGATCTGGTGGGTCACCCAATAACGATCGATATTGGGGAAGGGCCGACTCAAATCGGATCCTTGATGGGACAGAGATTTGTTTTCTCTCCCGACCATATTACGAACGAAGATCTGGTCTCTTTGATCTACGCCTCGCCCGTTGCTCGGTCGATCTCTTTTGCTCCGTCGTCGGGTAATCCTAACTCTGGCGGTGGAAATCCGGGAGGCGTTACGAGTCCTCCCTATAACGGTATTCAGTCAGATGGCATAGACGATCGTGTTCTTGTGGAGCTTACGGAGTCGGACGATACGTTTGTGGGAGGTCTTGGGTTCCTGTCCGAGTTGGAGGCGATCGACCGCTACAGAGCATTTCATGGCGCATCGACATCTGTGACAGCCGAGGCAGCAGTCATGCTGCGTACGGGTAAAGATGTGGCGATTGCTGATCAGGGACAGATGTTCATCTACGTGTCGACCGAAGCCGTTTCCTTCGTCAATGATCCGTTTCCCATGACCGAATACTTTGGATCGCATGTTGGCGGAAATGGCATTTCTGCCTCGTACTATGGTTCTGAGATAGACACTTCCGGGGCAGGGCACTATATCTTTGAGCTTACCGGTGAGCTTCGTGCAGGAGACAACGTGCTGATCCTCCAGGAGAGTCAGCAGTTCATCTCGCGCCAAGAGTCGCCCGGTCCATTTTCTCAGGGACCTCGGTTCCGATTGATTGCTCGCCCTGCTCTCCGCTCCCGGGGTCCGATTTATCGAAGTGGCGCGTTTGAGGATTGTCCTCCCTGTAAGCCTGGCTCATCAGGTTGTCACGTCCAGATTTCGAATGCCACCTGCGATCCGCCTGTGCCCGCGGATACGAATTGCGGTGGGCCGAAACCCGTTAGTAATGAGTTCAAGAACAAGGTGTACGAGATCGGCTCTCCCAAGTGTCGACCTCCGGGAACTGGGGAGAATCCTCAGACGTATAGCGCCAGCTTTGGGGGTTTCTTGGGAATCAAATTGTTTGCGACGGGGCCGATTCAGGTGGATGTTGGCGGGCGGTTGTCGGGGACAATTACTTACACGAACAACCCCCCCGAAGGAAAATGCCAACAGGTCTGGGTTGTGGTCAAAACCAAGATTACTACCTGGGAGCGAGTGTGGCGTATCGTGGGTCTTTGGACCGACGTCAAGAAACCCTTTTTCAAAACGACGCAGTGCTCTGATACGCTGACCGAAGAAACCGTTTGTGTCATGCCGAAGGTGTAGCCGCAGTCGGTTGCGGAATCCAGGATTGGGTGGGAGGAGGCCGCTTGGTCTTCTCCCACCTGGCCATTTTGTGGGCTAGAAAATATTTGAGGACTTCCGAAGGCTTGGGGGCTGTCTGAGGAAAGACCTGTTGCCAAGAAGAAAGTAAGGATTACGATGTTCCTGCCAGAATCCAAGGGGTAGGAGTACATCGACCAACAACGGGAAGCTATGGGGGAAGTTCCGTGATCCTTACCTTGCGACTTGGTTTGTTACTGGCCCTTGTCATTTTTGGAGTCCAATGTCGGACATCCCACGTTCTTACAAGTTACGACGCCGATAAGGCCAAGCGAGCAATCGGGGAAGACCTTGGTCGTTTGAGAAGGGCTATTGGCGCAAGTAGTGATTCAGATATTCAGAAGGCGCTGCTTTCTCCGTTGCTTTCCCTGACGCACGATCGGGAGGACAACTTTGATTCGGTTTTAACGCTGGGCGCATCTGGAGCTACTCCGATGCCTCTCTTCCTCTACCCTCGTCTGACGTGGCCCCATCTGGCCACTGCAGCGGGCAACAGTGTTGACTATCTCATTCCCGTTGTCTTGAACAGAGCCGTTTTCGAGGAGGTTAAGTGTGCTCCAAGTGAACTCTCTTTTCGTTTGATTGGTTGGGAGACGGGGGATGTGGAGTTCTGTTTTCAGGGCGATCATGTTCGGATTCCAACCGATTGCGATTTCGAAACGGAGGATGGCGAGCAACTCGAGTATCCGAAACTCCATTCGGACACTCGAAGCGTGGTTCTTCAGATCCGGAAGAGCGCAATCAAGCCGAATTTGTATGCGCTACAAGTTCTTCCAAAGTTGTGCGTAGGTCCGCTGGAGGAAGACGACCCTTATTCTCCCGTCTCGAAGGCTCTGTTTGCTGGAGCGTGGGGAGAAGCTGCCGATCTCCTGGGGAGGATCGTCAAGATTGGGCGAATGAATCGGACCGATCTGCATTTCTTTGAGTGCTTCACTTCGAGTCTCTGCAAGTGGTCATCGATTGCTTTCAAGGATTCTCTCAAGGAGATAAGGAGCAGCGCCAAGCGGATTGTTTGTCGTGGGTTTTTCCGCGGCCAGGAGTTGGGCGATCTTCTTCGCAGCATGAGGCTTTTGGCCTCGGATCGATTTTCGTCGGTACCGGTTCTGATTGATGAGCAGCAATGTTCTGACTTTTCCTTTGTCGTTGCTGCCGATCTTCAGCTCCACAAGGATCTTGCGTCGGCCGACCGTTTCTTTGCTTTGCTGGAAGCGAACCCGCGCGATTGTCCTCCCTTTTCGAGCGACCCTCTGATTCGCAAGCTGGGTGAAAAGGCTGCGCAACGGCTTCTTGCCTCAACATCACGGCAAGAGGCCATCGAGTTGGTTGACGGCCTGTCACCTGCGTTGTTGGGTCAACTGGGAAGCGCCAAGTTTGTGGTTCTGGTGGGGGATTGTGTGGACGGTGCCCAGGGACAGAATCCTTTGTCTTGGTCGTTGAACGCAATCACTGGTCTTCCCGGCGTTCGTTCTCCTTATGTCGAAGGGGGAGAGATGTTCAGGCTTCGCAGTCTCATTCGAAGATGCCCCAAGCCGGTCTTTGCGGTTCCGGGAAATCATGATGGAGGGGTCGGGTACCCCGGAATTACCAATGTTCCTCTGGATATCCTCACTTGCAGTCTCCAGACCTGCTGGAATGACGGCGCTCGTTTTGTTCGCGGTCTTAACAATGGGATTCCACCTTTGGTTCGTTTCTCTCCCTTTGGGGTTTGTCCGCCTCGGTATGATGGTTTGGTCGAGTGGCAGTACGTTCTTGGTCCCACGAACCTCGCTTTTGACTATCGCGGATTTCAGTTTGTTTGCTTGAACAGCTTCAATCTGGACCGGGTCCATCGTGCGACCATCGGTGGCGTTGCCATGAATACGGGAGGAGGCGTGCAGGAGTCTGATTCTGTCTGGCTTCGCTTGATGCTGCAGTCGTTTCAAAGCTCCCAGGAAAGAAAGAAAATAGGCCCCGGAAACGGTGCCCAATTTGTCTTCATGCATCACGATCCGCGCGCTTTTCAGCCCATTCCCGGGAACCCGAGCTACGAAAGCTACGCCGGGATCTATGAGACTTTGGATACTCCTGTCCACGTCCTTACTCTTGGATATGGAGGTTTGTTTAGCTATGGCTTGAGAACCTCAATTTTCTTGCCGTTTGTTTCCCCATTTCTGGAATTCACATATCGTGCGACTGTTGGGTCGCGCGCTGGTCTCGGGGCACGGGAGTGGTCCCGCAAGTGCTACTGGGACAGTTCTGCTTATGGAGCATCGTGGTTGATCAATGTGATCAACGACCACTTGCAGTCTCCGAGCGTGAGGAGCCGAGGGGATGGTATTGCCGGGGTGTTCTTTGCCCACAACAACATTCCATTGGAGAGTCACTGGCTTCGGGAGACCCAGTCTCGCCATCTCCTTGATGACCCTTATGAGCCGCACGAAGAAGACGCCTGGTATATGAAGGTATTTCGCAATATTTATCACCTCTTCGCAACGATGGATGATGTGGAGCCGCCAGCATGGGCCCAGCGTGTTCGGGTCAGACCGGGGAAGAATGCCCGCGTTTACCGAGTTGACGATGTGAGCGATACTTTCCATGATAAGCGTCATGGTTTTTCCCTGATGAAAGTAGGAAAGAGGGGGGTCGAGAACTTCCGGATTGCATTGCCGTTGACCGGAAACTGATCTGGAGGAAGTTTTTCATAAGATCGAATATTTTCAACACTCGGATCCTTTGACACCTTTGATCCGGGAGGGGTGAATCTCTATACTTGACGGAGCGTTCAAGACGCTTTGCGGGATCCCGTGAGCAGTCCAATCGAAGCGGTTGGTTGGCGGGAGTCTTCCGCAGGAGGCTGTTCGGAGCTTGATCTCTGTTTTCGAGTGGAGGGAACCATGGCTGGTAATCAGAAGAGGAAGCGCCCCTCAGGAAAAGGGAAGGCGAAGAAGGACGAGAAGCGAAAGGCCAAAAAGCGAGAGGTGTCTCGCCGCGAGCATGAATCACGGTCTTTGGTCAGTCGGATCAGACGAGCGAGTTCTTGGCCGGTCTTCAAGTGTTTCATCACCGAGGGCTGGAGGGAAGAGAAGGTCGCCGAGATTGTTCTTGCGCGGGAGCGTGGACGTGGCGTGGCGGTCGCTTTCTTCCGGGTGGATCTCCTGTGTCTGGGGGTTACCGACGCTCTTTTTCACGAAGCGATCACCCGTGAAGAATTCCTCGCCATGTCGGAGGAGCTTGCCGAGGTCCAACCGGTAACTCCTTGCTCACTCGAGTTTGCCTTGAAGGTGCTCGAAAGCGGATTGGTCTATGCCCGTGAGTTGGGATTTCCTCCGGCGAGGGACTATTCCGCCGTGCGTGACTTCTTTGGTGACGCCAAATTGTCAGATGTTTCTGAGGAAGTCGAGTGTGGTGATGAAGGGCGGCCGACGTTTGTGGCCCGGCCCTCCGACGATATTCCCAGAATCCTGAGCCAACTCGAGGAGAAAGTCGGGCCGGATGGTTTCCACTTCATTCCTCTCGAAGAGTTGGATGAGGAGATGGAATCCTCACCTGGTCGATATCGACTCAACAGTCACGGGCTTGAGGTCGAGGATGCTCCTCTTGGTCTTTCTGCGGAAGCTGCCGAGGAGTGGCGAGCGTTTCGAATGGTCGAGTCGGAAGCGTGCGGGCGACTTCTGGAGGAGTTTGTCAATACTGAGGGGCCGGAGATGATCGAAGCGGTCATGGATGAGTTCTATCTCTGGCCCGAGGGGCAGGAGGGGCTGGACAGGGTTGCGGAGCGAAAGCCCCTCGAATTTGATTCAGTGTTCCTTTCCTGGTTGCTCTTCACGTGGGATCCCGATTCGGAAGATGGTTTTTACGAGACGCCGTTGGCTTTTGGCGATTCCCTGAATCTTCGGGGCCTGAGCGATGAGGCCTCTGATTTCATGGGGGATGCTAGCGCGAGTCCATTTAGCTTCTATTGCGTCACGGACGTGATCCCCGATCAGTCCTTCCGTCTTCGGGATCTTCTCACCGGATACGAAGTCGAGGTTGCGGAGAGGAGCGCAACTCACGGAGTGCAACGCGGTGCCATCTTGTATACACGCGTTATTCCTCTGGATGGAATGAATTTGATGCAGGGTTGTGCACCCATTGCGTTACCCCCGAGCTCTACGACCCACATCGTCGAACTTCGAAATGGGATCCGGAATCAATCAAGAACGGGTGAGGTGAAGGTTGGAGCTTTGATGGAGTTCGAGATCGAGATCCGGGAGGCATATCTCGCGCTTTCCAACCATTGTTTGCATCCTTCCGCGCCGCAGATGCAGAATACCGACGACGAGGCGCTGGTTTTGAGCAGCATCGAATATGAGCTTCATTGCGAACCCGATGAGGCTGTGAGGGACCTGGTTCCACTTGCTACCGGGCGGAGCGAGGCTGATATTCTCGAGGATGTTGAGCGAGATGATCAGGGTCGTTTTGAGGCCGTCGAATTCGCCTGGCTAAGACCTGGCAATTCGAAGCATGAGCACTGGGAGGTGACGGTTCTTGGACATCTCCGGATTTCCCAACAAGACCTGACCGTCGAGGTGAATTCGGAGGAGCGGGCGGCGGGAATCAAGAAGAAAATCGGAGAACTGCTGGGCAAGCGGGCAACACTGGTCCGGGAGTCGATCAAGTCGTTCAAGGAAATCTTGGAGGCGAGGGGTGACCGGGCCGAGCCAACCGATGAGGACTTTTCCTCGAGCGAGGAGCAGGAAGTCGATTTTGCCTCGACTCCTGAAGCGAAGGAGTTCATGCGGCAGCACTGGGCAGTCTGGCTCGACACGACGATCCCAATGCTTCGGGATCAAACGCCCCGTGAGGCAGCACGGACCCCAGAGGGTAGAGAGCTCCTCGAGGCGCTGTTTTGCGAATACGCGTGGAAGGGGTCAGGTGGGAATCTGGGTGATTTTCCGGAAGAAGAGATGCGCCGTACGCTTGGGGTACCCAGGGAGGCGTCGGTGGGTTCAGAGGATAGGGGGGAGTGAGACTGTCAGGGTCAACTCCCGCCGTTGCCGAGTTCTATGGAGACCGTCTGAAAGGAGAGTGAGAGTCATCTTTTCGTAAGCGCATCCTCCACTCCAGAATTGAGGGCAAGCGATGATGGTTTGCAGCTGCCACACAAGTCTGCTCCTGTGTTTGGCAACAGGGCCGATTCGACGATGACCCAGCGGAGGCGCCCCGACCCGCGTTCGGAGCCTCCTTTTCCGCGCTCGCCTGTTTCCGATCAATTCATGCCCTTCTTCCCCGAATCTAGGGGAAAGTCCCGCAACCCATTTGATTCCGAGGAGGGCTCACGAAATGAAGAGACTAAGAGGTTGGATCCTGCTGTCCACGGTTGGCACCGTTTCGATCCTCGCCACCAGCTTCGACGCAGGAAGTGAAGAAGCGCCTGAGGTGACCAAAGACAAAACGCCGGGGCGCATCGAGCGTCTGGAAGCCAGGCTCGCAAAGGACCCGGAAAACGTGGGTCTCTTGAGCCGACTCGGGCTTGCCTACTCCTACAAGGCGCGCGACGGAGACCTGCCGCTCGTCGAGCGAGCCGTTCCTCTCCTCGAGAAAGGAGTGCGTCTTGATCCGGAGGATTTCTTGATCCGTCAGCAGCTTGGAAACGCTTATCTCATCCAGGCGTTGAACCTTGCCCGAAAGAAGTCAGGGGTTCGCGCCGACGATGTGGTGTCCGTCTTCGAGCGGTCTCGCCATGAGTTCGAGTGCATCGTCGCTCGAAAGCCTCAAGATGCGGAGGCACTCGCTTCCCACGGCCTTTCCCTGTTGGCATTGAGCCGTACAAGCAACCGTCCTCAAATGACAATGAAGGCAATCGGCGAGTTGAACCGTGCCGCCGAGTTGGATCCGGAATCTCTCCAGCCTCGGCTTGCTCGGGCCGCCAAAAGCAATGTGACAACACTCTTATCGGGCCTGGATTCTTTATCGGGGTCGGGCCAGCCTTATCAGGTCGCTAGATTAGGATTAGGTGTGCTGGGTACACTTATATCCAGCTAGACGTAGGACAGAGCTGGTGTGTTTTCTCCCAACGAGTCCAGAATGTCGTAGGGAGGCAATATAAAGTTCGTTGAGGCGCAAGTGCTTCGCATCACTGTGGTGAGCACCTCCCCAGCCGTCGGAATGAACGAATTCGAGTGCGACGTTTTCGACCTACTACCTTGCGCTTACAGGTATGGTTCGTTACATAAGAGGGCCTATTGTCCCGATTGAACTGAAAAGTGCCAACTTCCATCATATGGGTCGAAGGATCGGCCGCAAGGACTATTTTTGGGGCAGTTGCAGCCGCCCTGGCCAGATCAGCTTGCCGGTCGGGCTACCTATCAAGAATGTTTTTTTGTGTCATCTTTTCTTATGATTCTTTGGGGCTCTTTAGAAGGCGTGGAGGCTTCTTCAGCTTGATCTTGGAAACGGTGAGTGTTGTTACACAAAAGATCGTTACTTAGGAAAATTGCGTGGCTGGTCGGTTGCGCCAAAACGGTAGTTTGCCGGTACGAGACTCGGCCGACCACCGGTGGATTGAGGGAGGACGGGCGTCCATGCTTAAGTGGGGATCTATTGTAGTAATTCTATTTTCTGTCCAGGAGGGTTTCGCGATTGAGAACCCACCGTGGATCGAAGAATCGACTAATCACATACGAGCTCGGATCGGGGAGGACCGAATTCACTTCTTCAACGTCGGCTTCTTCGAACTCAACACGGTCAAGGGTGGACTCTATTGCTGCGGCGCTGATCGAGACCGCCTTCGGATGGATCTCGGAATCTTACCCAACGGAGACCTCGGGCCTGGTCCGTTCTCTCGGATTCTCCGAAACGACGGTATGAGTTCCTATTTTAACCTACGTCAGTACTCTCATGTTGCGCTGACCTCAGGTGGGAGGATTCACGAGTCTTCGGTAGAAGACGATGACCGAAGAGAGGGGAGTCGACGATTTCATGAAGGCTAAGGAATCTCCTCTCGTCGATTTGTTAAGGGGTCCACGGCAGTATCTCATCCCGATCTATCAGCGAACCTATAGCTGGGGCGCCAAACAGTGTGAACAACTGTGGGACGATCTTCTCCGGGTTAGCGCGGACGAACGTCAATCTGCTCATTTCATCGGTTCTGTCGTCTACGTCGAGGAGGGATTATACCA
>JAJDCM010000017.1 GCA_029260825.1 Planctomycetota bacterium
AAACAAGTCAAAGAGAGTGAACGTGAAATCGACCGTGCAACCCCAGAGTGGATGAGAGACCGAGTTCTCGCTCGAGACAGTAATCGATGCAAATGCTGTGGTCGAACAAGGAGCCTTAGGCGCTCACCACATTCATTTCCGGGGAAGGGGAGGAAGAACCACTCTGTCAAACCTCATTTCCCTCTGCGCAACTTGCCACAGCCATGTCCATGATGGCTTCCTCACCGTCAAAGGAGATGCTGGCAGCCCCATGTTTTTCAATCTTCGGGGCCAGAGAATCCAACCCGATTACGAAACCACATCAACGACGATTGGTTCAACAAGTTCAACAAGAGCAACAAGAGAAACAATCACCTGAAAGCCTTGCGAGCCCCCTCATGCCCTGTCACCGTCAGTGTCGATCGCACCCCGAGGCGAAGCGAGTGGGATCGACGCTGACGGCGACAGGGTGTGAGGGGGCGCCCCAAATCATGCTCAGAGCTGGAGGGAGAGGGAGCAGACCGTCTTATGGCCTTCCTCCCTTTGGGCTTTCTCATGGGCGTTTCTGCCCACACGAAAGTCGGAAGCCCCAAAAAAAGAGGAGATCCCGACCGAGACTCGATCCAAAAGACCAAGCACCTTCGGCAGTCGATCGGGAACTCCTCGAGGAAGCCATCCTCGGCCACGCACTCAAAAGTACACAGAACAGAACTCAACTCTTTTTAGGTGGCGAAGCGAAAATCAAGACGCAGATTCCCGCCCCGCCGTTCGAGTCGTTCGCCAAGGCGAGGGCATGCCTTCCGGCGAAGAACACAACTCGAACTTGAGAGCAATCTAGACGGCCCCAGAACCTGAACACCGTCCATCGCAACTTGCCCGAGAATACATCCGGGCAGAAACGCAGAATCGAGCTTGTGACCCAGGATGACTTTCAACGATCCCCATCTACACCCGCTGGGGACCACTGCAACAGTCAAGCAAGAGGAACTTAACGAACGGGTGGGGATCTCCCAAGGCCAGCTCGAGAGGCGATTCAGGCGGTAAAGAGAGCAATCAGAGCTAGCCCGGATTATTCACGAGTTTGAGGGAGAATTGTTCTAGGTCGTTTCTGCCAAGGAGTCTAGGTGATTTCGACCGCAGGCGTGTTTGGAGACACATCGAGGATCGAAATTGCCGTAACGACGCAGCCAGTGGCGACCTGGGGCGATTCTCGCCAAACTCGTGAATAATCCGGGCTAGATCATTCCTCGCGCTCCGAGCCTCCATCGAACTCGGGCAATGGCAAAAGGAGCGATCACCCCGTCAAACTTTGCTCTCTTGCGCAAGGCACGGGTTGCTTCCTTCAACGTGGCTCCAGAACCGATGTAGTCGTCAACAAGAAGAATCGGCACGTCTCTTGGTGCTGGGATCGTCACCCCCATCTTTCCACTCACGTTGCTACGCCGCTGATCATTGTTGAAAAGCTCACCCTGACGATTTGCCGGCTCCGACTCCCACACGAGAAGGTCCGTCAGCACAGGAATTCCCAGCTGATCTGCAATCCACTCGCAAACCGATTGCCGCTGGCTCCATGTTCGGCTGGGAATAGGAACGATCGCCCCGAAACCACCCTTCTTCGCGAAGGGAAGAAGCTTTTCGGTCAAGTGCTGCAGGACCTCCTGATCAAGGTGATCCGCACCGACCACTCCTCTCCTTCGCATGAAGCTGACGAAGGTCGGACTCCGAACTTCTCCGTCAAGAAGAGCGATCCCCGAGGACATCTTTGGAACCTTGGAGGCCTGGATCACCAGCTCCCGCCGCACGATCCAACGACGGGCCGCCGCCAGATCTTCCTCAAGAGGGACTTCTTTCGCCTGGCCCACACCCTCACAAAGACTGCAGCGACCGCAACGGTCTGCATCCCCGTCTCCCAGAGCGCTCCGGAGGGTTTGCATCAGGCACGCAACGTCCTGTCTTCCATACTTGAGAATCGCCTCGAGTTCGTTGGTGCGGACGAGACGCTGCTGCTCATAACGAGAAAGATCGGGGGCACCTTCCTTCCCGCTCCGCTCGTACACCTGTTTTCGACTGGCCGTTCGTTTTTCTACGAATCCCTGCTCCACGAGCTCGGCAAGAATCACCACGACCTTCGTCGGGTGAAGGCCGGAGTGAATCCCCACTTCGTTTCGTGTCGGCCCTCGCTCGGGAGAACCGGTTCGACTCAGGGTTGCTTCAAGAATCTTCTGAAAATCGGCCTCATCCGGCTGGGACGAATGAATGAAGTATTCCTGAACCGCTCGATCTCGCTCCTCAAAGAGAAGGATTCCCCGGGCAGGTTCTCCATCTCTCCCCGCACGGCCGACCTCCTGATAGTAGGACGTGATCGAGCCCGGAACATCCACGTGAACGATGAAGCGAATGTCCGATTTGTCGATGCCCATTCCCAGGGCATTCGTCGCCGCGATGGCCCGGAACCCACCTTCCGTGAACCGCCCCTGCAACTCTCGCTTTCTCTCCGCCGGAAGACCCGCATGGTACGCCACAACATCGTGATCAAGAGCAGCGAGGTAACCCGCCACAATTTCGGTTTGCTCTCGGGTTGCACAGTAGAGGATACCCGATCCCGAAAGCTCATTCATGAGCCCGGACAAAAGAGCAAGTTTTGCATCCAGCCCGGTGGTGACCGAAACGCTGAGAGATAGATTCGCCCGCTCCATCGCCTCCCGATGAATCTCGGGCGCCTGGCCGTTGCGCGAACGAAACTGCTCCACCATGTCTTCCTCGGTGCGCCGATTCGCCGTGGCGGTAAGCCCCAACACCTTCACTCCAGGCCTGAGCGCCTCGACCTCGTGAACCGTATGCAAGATCTGGCGATAAGACGGGCGAAAATCGTGACCCCAGGTAGAAATACAGTGAGCCTCATCCACCACGAAAAGATCGATGGGCAGGCTCACCAGAAACTTGCGGGTGACCAGGTTATCGAGCTGCTCCGGGGCAACAAAAAGAATGCGCAACCGCCCCGAGCGCGCATCCTCGATCACTTCTTGATTTTCCTCGTCCGTTTGGTCCGAGTTGATTGCCGACGCAGGAATCTTGAATCGATTCCGCAGCTGGCCGACCTGGTCACGCATCAGTGCAAGGAGCGGGGAAACCACGAGGGTTATCCCTTCCAGCATCACCGAGGGAAGCTGATAGAGGATGGACTTTCCATGCCCGGTCGGCTGAATACAGATGAGACGGCCTCCGGTAAGAAGGGCATCGATCGCCTCACCTTGACCGGGGCGAAACTCCGAGAATCCAAAACGATCCCGAAGAATCGTCTCTTTTGTTTCGACAGATGCGCTCACTTCTGGACCTCTCCCTTCTTGGATCGGGATGACCGATCACTCATCTTTCGCCAACGGAATCGATCAGAAGTCCTACCACCTGGAATCGTCACGAACCTACTTCAAAAAAAGAAAATCAAGAAGCGGTGGAAGAGCGATGAGCACAAGCCATCCCCTTGACCGCTCGTCCTCAGCGACGCACGAGCCTGACTCTCAGCTCAACGACTTCTCCTTCGCCAACATAGATTTCTTGGGGAGCAAACCTCTCGTACCCGGCGATTCCTGCCAGGTGAAGTAACCACGTATCCGCGGAGGGGATCTTGATGAGCTGGCCACTCGCTTCCTCGTCGGGATGTTTGAACCCAACTCCAGACGATCCACCACCAGCCCTCTCGATTCGAGCGGCGCGCCAGAATCCAAGAGGCATGAAAATCTCTTTTTGACCATCCAGAAAAATCACCCGGAGGCTCTGCTCGGCCACACGACTGGCAGCCACCCAGATTCGCACTGACTGAAACCCGGGTACAACCCGAAGATACCGCTCAAGACCTCGCCCACTCCAAAAAGACGAATCCGTCCCCCCCGTATTCTTCCCCGACCCTTCGTCCGACGGGTGTGGAAGTCTCTCGATCCAGGTGATCCTCCGACTTGCGTATTCCCCTGAGAAGTACAGAGCAAAGGACCCGACCGGAGCATGAAACCTGTAGTTCGATGAATCCGCTGGCAAAAGAGCCGCCGGACTCAACAATCTCGAGCGAGGACGCAGCCGCAGCTCCTTTGCTTCAAGACTCTTGCCCGTGGCCGCATCCATCACCGAAGCCTGAACAGTTCCGTATCGAGGAGCCCTGATCGTCAAAGGTGTCTTCATCGAGGACTCGACCTGAAACTGCGCTTCCCAACCAATGATAGGAGGATCGGCACCCGGAAACGAAACCTCGAGAGAATATCGTTGGGGTAGTATCGACGGGACTTCCCACTGAAGTTCGTTCAAACGGCCGGGACGTGGCGTCATGACAGAACGGGCCAGTTCATACTTTCGACCAACCCATCCAGAGCCAAGCTTTGCATCTCCAAGCCGAGAACTGAGAATTCGGATTTTCGCCGGTGCATGAGCTAGTTCTTCGGGCAAGATCAGAAGCCCATCAAGCCGTCTTCGTCCAGGCCCAAAGGACTCCTCCCCCGGATCGGTCCCCCGCTCATTTCGTTTCATTTCGAGTTCAAGGAGAAGCGAAGCCTTCTCCCCCGCCGTGACCGAAACAAGACCTGTTCCTTCCGCCATGACCTTCCTCCCGGCTTGAGCAGTGACCAAAAAGTCCCAAAGGGGAAGCCCTTCGATCACGATCGGTTCATCGCGAACGCCACGGACCTTGATCAGGACATCGTCAGAGGAACTGGATCGGCGATTTCCAGGCGACACAGGAACGTAATCCCGTCGCAAACTGTGGCCCCCAGCACGAAGCTCCATCGATACCGGAGCCGCCATCCCCTCCGGCCCGGTCACAACCACGGAAATATCTCCTCCGGGATCAAGAACAATCCATCGCTCAAGATCGGAGAAAACCAGCTCATCCTCCCTCTCGGGAAGGGAAAGATCGAGCCTTCTCCATCGGGTGCCCGATGCCCGAATCCAGTAGGGCCGGTCCTGGGCATACGTCCTTGGAAGGACGAGAGGAGATTTTCCTCCGTCGACCACGGACTCCCCTCGCCACCCGCGGGGATGGAGCGCATCCCCCGGAAGAACACCGACCGGGCGATAAATCACGATCTCGTCCAGGTCTTCGCCGGTTTTTCGAGAGACAATATGGAGAAGGAATCCCGATTCATCATCATTGCTCGAAGACTGGATCGCATCCAGGATCGGGTCAGGTAGAACATCTGGATTCGTAGCAACGACGGGAGCAGGAGGGACGATCGTTTTCGGTTCAACCTCCGGCCGTACTCGCTCTTCAACCGGAGCGTTCCGCACTTCCTTTTCGCGTCCCAGATCGTGTCCAAGACCGCGTCCGGGATCCGGATCCGGCCATCGACTGAAGATCACGACCAGGACGAGTACCAAAGAAGCGACAGAAGCAAACGCAAGGAAACAAAGAATGATCTTTTGCCTGGAACCGGTGCGTCTTCCATTCCCGTCGTTCATCGATGCTCCAGGACTTCTCCCGCGAAGCGATTCTCCCGAAATGACGTTCCCTACTCTTCCATCTTACCCGATTCCCAGGAGAAGGCCAATCGCCTCACACCATGCCGAATACGAGCTCGATCGCCCGGTTCACCCCGCCACGAGGGTTGACGAACAAGCCGGCGATTCGCTAGTGTAACCTTCACCAGGTAACTTAATTATGGTGGATAGAAATGCACATCTTCACGCTAAGCGCCAACCTACGGTCGAGTATGGCCACTTCGAGCCTCGCCATTTTCGCGATCATTCTTGCCCTGCCTTCCCAGGTTCTCGCTGTTGACGAGTCAAAGCTCGAGCCAAGCTACGTGGAGCGGCGAAAAGGTATGGACCGAAAGGACATCCCGTCCTCCCTTGACCTCGCTCGTTGGTGCCGGGGCCAGGGACTCATCCGGGAAATGTTGCATTCGGTGGAAGGCATCTTGAACGAAGCACCCGACAACGACGGTGCCAGACGACTCCTGAACCAGCAGCGCGATGATACAGGATGGGTCAACTTTGTTCCCACCCCGAGCGCTCTTGACCGGACCCAGTCTCAGACCGACCTTGTTGAGGCAAGAACCGAACTTCTCCAGAAAAACAAAAAGCGCATCTTCAAGAAAGCAAAGAAGGCCTTTCGTTTTACTTTCTGGAGCGATCTGAACAACAAAAGCGTAACGGACTACGCGGCGGTCATGAATCGGTACTACGATCACACCCGCGGTTTCTTCGGAGGCGCGGAGACCAAATCAGGGATTCCGGTCCGCCTCTATTCCAAGCGAAGTGACTATCTCAAATTCTACAAACAAAGAACCGGGTCAAGTGGCGAACACATTTCCGGGTTCTACACCAAAGATAGACACGGGAACCCTTTCCTCTGCTTCTATGATGACGCCTACGAAAGAGAAGACGTCTTCAACACAGCTCGCCACGAATGCACCCACCTTCTGCTCGAACAATCACTTCGAGGAGCCGATGTCGGGCACTGGCTCAACGAAGGGGCGGCCTGTTTTCTCGCTGGCAACGGGCTCGAACGCCTGGGAAGCTACCCGGCGAACTGCCTTCTTACGGTGCGACAGGAAATGCGCACATACACCGGAATGACTCTTCACGAGTTGATCAACACTCCGTACAAGGATTTCACCGGACGACATTACTCAACCGCATGGGCCTGGGTGTGCTACATCTCGACCGACACCCAGCTCAAGCGGAGTCTTACACAGTTCTTTCTGAAGCTTCGAGAGAAAACCCGAGACAGCAATACAGATCGATGGAGATTCTCGGACTGGGAACAAGCCTCCAATCAACTCTTCGAAGAAGTGGTCGGCCATCCGGAGAGATTGCAAGCTGGCTTCGGCAACTTCGTAGAAAAAGACCTGGAGCCTCGGACGGAAAACCAGAAGCTTCATACCGGCCTGAACGCTCTTCAACGCATTCTGTATTTCGATCCAAAGACCCTTCCACCGGCGCAAAAAACCATTCTTCTTCGCGAGTCCGAAGGCTGGCTCCGGTCCGTGTGTGAATCGGAAGATCCCCAGATTCGATCTCGGGCTCGCCTCGAAGAAATCCGCTCTTATCTGGCTCGTGCGGCGTGCCTGGATTACAACGAGCTTGAAACCAGTCACGCAGCCGCCGAGGTTGCTTCCCGTCTGGACAAATTCGTCTCCAATCCAAGCAACGACCACCTTGCCGACGAGGTGGCCCGTGTCGCCCACCAGACCCTTCAGGTCATCCGAAATACAGGGAGATACAAGCCCGACTCCCAGCAGCCCTATGATCTCCTTGCTGACATGACCGCAAATTTGGCCCGAGCAATGGGGGAAACAGAAAAGACAAACCTCAGCTTTAGCAAGGACGTGGCCGAAAACCTGATCACACTTTGCTCGCAGGCCTGCAAGATTGCCCTTCAGAAAGATCCGGGTCATCGCCCTGCCTGCAGTCAATGGCTCTGGCTAGGATTGGACTTCGCTCCAAAAGAGATAGAAGAAGTTCTCCCCCACCTGCTGTTCCAGGTTCAGCTCGACCCGGATGACATCCGGCTGGCTTCCCTGGCGACGGTTTACTCGGTTCTTGGGAAGCATGCCTACGCTCGCCCCCTCTTCGATCGGGCCCTTCTCTTGACCCCGAAGGAATCCTCCCTGTCTCGATTCGCAGCCTACGTGATCGGGGGATAGAATGGGCCTGCAGTCCGTTGACCAAGTCGCTTTTCGTCTGCCTTTGTCAACCGGCTACTACCCCTGGCAAACCGGGCAGGCAACACGACCGGGGGTGGGCTTGCAGTGGGGACAGCGCTCTTTTTCCTGATAGGGCTTGCACACCTTGTGCCCCTTCCCCTTACAGGTGGTGCATTTCGAATAACCGCGGCTTCTGCACTCGAGACATTTCTTGGTTCCAGCAGAGCTCTGGCCCGAAACGTAACGAACCTTACCGCTTCCAGAGCAGTTCCTGCATGAGTTGCGCCCGGCGTAACAATCTCCACAAAGATCGACACCGATCCCGTAGCAATCCTTGCAGGTCGCCCGAATGAACTTATGACCAAGACAGGAGGTACAGGCAATCTTCTTTCGCCCGTCACAACCGCGACAGGGAGAGGATCTCTTCGCGAGAGGACAGGGGAAACCCGTCATGCCGAAGCAAGCCTCACAAAGACCCGTTATCTTTCCCTTCCCCTTGCAATCAGAACATTTGAGCTTTTTCTTCCCAACGCAATACGGGCAGGAAAGCTTGCCCCCAGAGCACACCTTGCACGGATCTGGACGACCGACGGTCCAGACGACCTTCCCTTTGCCCAGGCAATTGATACACGCGACCTTCCCCCTTTCGCACTGCAAATAAAACTTATCTTCTTTCCCGATGGATCCCTGAAAAGTGCAGTCAACTTTCTTGCCGCCCGAACATTTTTCGCAGGTAACCGTGAGTTTCCCGGAGGTTTCACAGCGTCCACAGTGAATCCACTCCGAGCCGGCGCACACGGCGCACGAGGCATCGTGAGCTTCACCCTTTGGCAGAGAGCGAGATTCAGGAGTCACGACCAGTACAAGAAAGATCGCAAGGAGAAATGCGATCGGAACAAGAATGGGTCTGAAATCGGGTCGAGATGGCATCTAGCTATCCTCTTTCCTGCTTCATCGTCTATTCATGATGATCTTCCCGGGATGTCAATCTTACTCGGGACCGAGAAGAGAGTACAGATGGCACTTCTCAAGTCGTCTCTTGCCGATCTTGACTCCCCCGAAGAATGTCCCTGACCTGACCATCAAGCATGCTGAAAAACGTCCGGACCAGGCCGGCCTCTTCAACCTTCAAGACGACCTGATCGGCCTCGCCGTCCAGGATTCGACTGAGAGTCTCAAGATGAAAGACGACGAGCCCATCCTCCAGCGAATAGAACACTTCTTGCTCCAGACGTTCCTGGGATAGAACTTCACTTCTGACTTCCTTCCTCTTCTTCACCCGTACAACGTCCAGGCGGGCCTTTACCCCCTTTAAAAACTGGGCTCCAAATCGTCTCAAGAGGTATTTCAAGGTCTTATGCTTTGTAAGGAAGACATGACAAACAAGGCATCGCCAGAGCCGGATGCTCCCCCTCCTGTAGAGCAAGACTCCCCTGGTTTCTCCACATCGAGGACACAAGAGATGTTTCTCGGTTTTTCGCGGCCCTGTGGATTCAACGACACTCTTGAACGACCTGCGATGGGGAGAGATCGCATGGCCAAGTTCGATCAAGGTAAAAGAGACACGCCTCGACACGACAATGACACCAATCAAGATGAAGGCGGTCCACCCTTCAAAAATGACTGCGTCCCACAAACCGTGCATGCCAACCGCAAAGAGATAACTGACAAGCAAGAGCTTCCAACCAACGCGATGATTCCAGAGGAAGTACACCGCAAGCCCCATGAAAACACTGTCAAGGATGTGAGTCGGAGTGCAGATGACGGCTCGCCACAACAAGAGTTCTCCCGAATGAGTCATCGCATATCCATAACTCTCGATCAGTGAGAATCCCAGAGCCACGCAAGCCATATAGATGAGGCCATCAGTCGGCTCATCGAGTTCTTTTTGCAAGAAGGGATAGCAAAGAAGCAGGGCAAGCAACTTCGCCAGCTCCTCGACCGGAGCAACCACAAGGAAGGCATGAAGGTAATTCTTCCCCTCGAGGGCGTCTGGCAGGAACGGAATGGCCGTCAGAGAAACAAGAATGGTAACAGCTACCGAAGCGGCACCGCCCCAGGCCGTTGTCAAGATGTACATCCGCCACGGTTCACGCTCATGAAGATCGTATCGGCGGAGATGAGCAATCCAAAGAATGCCGACGGCAAGTGACATCAAGACGTAAAGAACGCTCTGGCCAAACGACCCTTCTTTTCCCCAGTAGGCGACGATGAGCAAGAAGTAGAAGAAAAGAAAGACTCCCAAGATCGTGCAAAAGATCTTGAGAGCCGACTTCGTTCCAGACCTCCGCTCTTTCGGCACCGCTTCCCCTGTAGACCTGGACGAATCGCCACCTTCCTTCGGGATCACCATGGGCGAATTGTCACATAAAGCAGCCGCCCTCGAAAAGGATAAGCACCTTTCCCCGTCTATTCCTTTCGACGCGTGGCCGTCACCTTGGAAGAGAACTGGGCGAGCTGAACCTTCATGGCCCGCCCACCAACTGGAGTAAAGGAAAGAGTCGCTTCCGCATCGGGCGCCCAGAATTCCCCGTCTCCCTGGTAGTGAAGCGGCAACTGAGGGCTGCCGGTCGGCTGACCATGGAGCCTGCCATCTTTCAAAGTCACCTCAAGACTCAATCCCTTTCGATGATCCGCATCGTAGATGCCCAGGAACCAGGCCATCTCTTCTTCTGTGAGCGGAAGATCTTTGTGCTCGGATTCCCGCTTCTTCTCCCCCAGGCTCGAAAGATAGTCCGCCACCGGTTTTGCCCCCTTTCCACCGGCCAGCGCATGTTCAATGAGAGGGATCCCATGGGGACCAGGAACATCGAGCGCTCCAGGAAACGCCGTGACGACGGCCTTGACGATCTCCAGCTCACCGAGCACAGCCGCGGCAAAAAGATCCATCCGCGCACCGTTATTCAGAAGATATCGAGCAATGTCGGGGCTACCGGTGTGGGAAGCTCCTCCAAGTCCGGTCTCCCAATCGCCCTGCCCCCAATCCCACGACGCCCGGGCGAGGGCGGGTACCTTCGCGAGCATCTTCTTGGTCTTGGCGAGGTTGTTGTGAGCGGCCCCGACGAATTCATTCACCATGTCCAGATCCAAGGGACCGGCCGAATCCGGTTGCGCAAAGATCATGCCTGGAATCGCCACCAGCGGGATTCCCGCCAGAGCAGATCCCACGAATCGTCTCCTGTTGATCGGTTGAGTCATCTGCAACCCTTTCTGATTGTGAAAGAAATTTGTACCCATCTCTCTACGGCACGGGCAATTCAAAGGAAATCGAATTGTGACGAGCCGCCGCCATACAGGGACGAGAAGTCTCCTTCCAGGACGAACCGCAAGGGGTCTGTCGCTCGTTCTGCGATCCGACTCAGCCGGAATTCAGTCTCCTCTGGCGCAAGGGATGAACCTGGAGTAGATTCAAGGGATACTCCACTCGAAGGAAAAGTGATCATCGACAATCAGCAAAATCAACCCTCGACTCCCCTCTGGAAATCCTGGGGAGCCAGCTGTCTTCTCTGGTGTGCAATCGGCGTTATCATTACCCTGATTGCCGATCTTTCCTATGCCAGTACCAGGGATCCGTTCGATCCGGCAATGTGGCGCCGACAGATGCTCTTCTGGGTATTCTTCACTCCGCTGACCCCTCCCCTATTTCGGCTGGCCGGATCCGTGCGCCTCGAACGCGCCACGCTCCTCTCCGACCTTACGCGCGCCATCGGGTTCGGCATCGTCTTCGTGATCACCCATGAGATCCTGGTCGGGACCGTTACTTATGTCTTCCGGATCTGGGATGCGGTCGGTCAGGGAGCAAGTTGGCTCGATCAAATTCTTCTGGTAGCAGGGAGGGCCTGGATCCTGGAAGCGCTCATCTACGGGATCTCGTTCGTTGTTTTCTTTGCCGCAGGAAAGAGTCGTAGTCTGAAGGAGCGAGAACTGGAGGCGGCAAGCCTGCAAGAAAAGCTAGCCCAGGCCAAGCTAACTTCTCTGAAGATGCAGCTTCAACCCCATTTCCTCTTCAACACCCTCCACACCATCGGCGTTCTGGCAAAGCGAGAGCCCGAAGAGTCACGACGAATGATCACCCTCCTTGGAGACCTGTTGCGAGCAACCCTTGAAAGTGAAGACACCCAGGAGACCACACTTCGACGGGAGATTTCCGTTCTCGAGACGTTTCTCAAGATTGAAAAGGTCCGGTTTCGCGACCGGCTTCGGGTAGAATTCGACGTGTCAAGAGAGGCCCTCGATTGCTCCGTACCGACTCTTATCCTCCAGCCCCTGGTGGAGAACGCAGTGAAACACGGGATTGAAAAGCGAGCAGGCGAAGGGTCCATTCGCATCGCAGCAACGGTCGATGAGGAGTTCCTGATCCTTCGGGTGACCGACGATGGGAGCGGGATCGAAGACGACGCCTTCACCGAACGGGTGGGCCTTGGCAATACCCGGGAACGGATGCAAATCCTGTACGGCACAAGGCAAGAGTTTCGACTACGCTCCATGAAGGAAGGGGGCGTCGAAGCCATGGTCAAGATTCCACGACGGGAGATCCGATGAGGAGTCCTCTTCGAGTGCTGGTCGTCGACGATGAACCTGCAGTAAGAGAAGGGATCCAGGAATACCTCTCCGAAGAAGGTGACTGCGAAGTGGTCGGTGAAGCGGGAGACGGGGTAAAGGCCCTGGAAGCGATTCGCGCTCACCAACCAGACATCGTCTTCCTCGACATCCAGATGCCCGAACTCGACGGTTTTGAAGTGGTGGCCGAGATATCTCCAGAAACCATGCCGGTTTTGGTTTTCGTCACAGCCTATGAGCAATACGCCATCAAGGCGTTCGATGCCCATGCGATCGACTATCTCTTGAAACCGTTTGACCGGGATCGATTCCAGCGGGCCCTTGGTCGCGCTCGAAAAGAATGCAAGGACCGAAAGGGAAGCCTCGGTCGAGTCGAAAGCTTGATCGAGGGAATCCGGAAAAATCGACCTTTCCTGGAACGCTTTGTCGTCAAGGATGGTCATCGCATTCTCTTGATTCCCGTTGACGCTGTCGATTCAATCGAGGCTGCGGGGAACTACGTCTACCTTCACTGCGAAACCGGCCAGCATCTCATTCGAGAGAGCGTGGGCAAACTGGAAGCTCAACTCGACCCTCACCAGTTCACCCGGGTCCATCGCTCGACGATTGTCCGGATCGGAGCCATCGCCGAGCTCGAACGTCTCGGCACGGGAGATCACGTCATCCGACTTCAGTCCGGACGGGAACTGACACTGAGCCGAACCTATCGAAAAGGATTCGAGCAAGCTCTGGGGCGTGGGCTGTAGCGACGGAATCTGACTTTTCAACGGTGTTCCTACGGATTGACCAGAGCAACAATCCGGTGCCCTGGCTGGGGATCCAAAGGCCGGTCCATGGTGGCGACCCAAACATCTTTGTCGTCGGGTAGGACGAAGAGGATCAGGGCATCCTCCGAGTAACGCTCTTTGAAATGCTCGAAAGTATATTCCGCCGTGAGGTTCGTCGTCTTCACCACCGCTCCACAGGAAAAACGGCGGGAGATTTCTACGTGATCGCTCCCGCCACAGAAAAGAGATCGGCCACGAAGGTTGGACGGGCTCTCCACATCATCCGCCCCATCAGCCGACTCCGTGGCCAGCTGGTAGACACCCTCCCGGCCAAAAAACTCGGTGAAGTGTAATGTAGCCAGGGAATTCGCATAGTCATTGGGAGTCAATGCAAGCAGGCGGCCGATTCCGGTGAAATCGAGGTCCTCCACGACATGCTCGGAGAGAACGTTCCCGTAGTACGTGGAAAGGCCCTCCATTCGAGCCGTACGAATATTGCCCCAGTTGGTGTCCGCAAGACGGACTCTCACTCCCTGCTCCTGCAAAGCATTGGCGATCTTCCGTGCCCAGTCGTGGGCACCGATGAGCAAGAAACCCTGGGGGTGGGCGTCCGACACCCGCAGCCATTTCGCAACGAACGGGCCGGTGAGACCATAGACAGTAATCGTCGATACGATGGTCAAGAAGGTGAGAGCGACCAGGCGCTCCGCGTTCTCAAAGCCAGCCTCCAGCAATCTCAACGCAAACACCGAAGACACGGCTGCGGCCACAATGCCTCGAGGTGCCATCCAGGAAAGAAAGAGTTTTTCCCGGAAGGAAAGCTTGGACCGCATGGTCGAGATGAAGACCGTCGCCGGCCGCACCACAAAGAGCAGCAATCCGACCCAAAGAAAATCTCGATACCCGATCTGCTCCAGAAGTTGAAGGTCGAGCCGGGATGACAAGAGGATAAAGAGAGACGAAATGAGAAGAACCCGCAAGTTCTCCTTGAACTCGACCACATGCTGGATGCTGACCTTTCTTTGATTGGCGAGAACGATCCCCATCACCGTTGTCATCACAAGCCCCGACTCCGGGTGCACGTGGTCGGCGGCCGCAAAACCAACAACCGCCAGCATGAGCGCCATCGGGCTGTGAAGATGATCGGGAATCCAGTAGCGCTGAAGCAAGAAGGTCAACAAGAATCCAGCGGCCACTCCCAGACCACCGCCAGCAATCAATGTTGTCAAAGCCCCCAGAGCCGCACCCGCAACCGGATTCTCGCCTCGTCCCCCCACCACGCCTTCCAGAGTCAACACGGCAAGGGTCGCCCCCACAACATCATTGAGAATTCCCTCCCACTTGAGGATGGGTCCAAGATCCCCCCGAGGACGCAGGAACCGAATCATCGGCAACACAACCGTCGGCCCGGTGACGACCAGAATGGCGCCAATGATGAGTGCAAATTCGATCTCAAGTCCGAGAACGAGGTAGGCAAGCGCTGAAATCAGCACCCAGGCGAGGGGAACCCCGATGCCGATCAGGTTCCGGACGTCCGACCCGATCTTCATCAACTCACGAACCTTCAGGGACAATCCACCCTCGAAGAGAATGACCCCCACCGAAAGAGAGACGAGAGGCAACAGGACGTCACCAAACATCGCGTCCGGATCCAGCAGGCCTCCCACCGGGCCGGCAATGAAACCAAAAAGAAGGAGCAGCAAGATCGATGGGAGACGCAACCTCCAGGCCAGCCACTGAGCTCCGATACCGAGAGCCACGATGAAAGCCAGGCCAACGAGGAGGGCCTCCGAATCAAGAAGTTCCGTTTCCAAAGACTAGCCTCTTGGAAAGCGCTTTGAAGAGGGCCCTAGTTGGGGACGTAGCGCAGGTGAGAGATGAAATACAAGACCACCGAAAAAAGAGCCGCGATGAGAGGAGTGGCGACCCAGCCGATCAAGATATGCAAAAGGGCCCGATATCGAACCGTGGCAACGCTTTTCAAAATTCCCACCCCCAGAACCGCACCGATAACGGCCTGGGATGAAGACACCGGCACCCCGACCTTCGCATACAGATGAACCGTAATGGCTTGAGAGAGTACCACGATGAATGCCGAGTAGGCGTTTAACCGGAGAATGCTCGTTCCCACGGTCATCATGACACGTCGGCTGTAGGTCATGATTCCGACCCCGATGCTCAGCCCTCCGAGAAGAGATGCGGCCCACGGAGAAAGGAGATCTGCCCCCACGAAGACACCGGTAACATTCGCTACGTTGTTCGCCCCGAGCGCGTAAGCGCCATAGCAGCCGACCACGACCAGGGCGGCGCGAAGAACGATGTCATACGCAACAAGCTGATGAGAAAGAAGATTGAAGATCGGACCGAGGAGAAGGTAGAGGACCATGGCAAAGAGCAATCCACCCACCGGAGTTCCCACCCAGCAGAGCAACACCTTCGAGAGGCCGGCTCCCGAGACTCCGCCCGTGAAGAGCCCCACCCCGAGAATCGCCCCGAGCACCGCCTGGGATGAGGAGACAGGAATCTTGAGAACCGTCAGCACCGTCACGGTGAGAGCCGCCGCAAGAGACGACAGGACGGCTGCTTCCAGGTCGAAGGATGTGAGCTTGCTGATGGTGTCCATGCCGGCTCGCCCCTCGGCAAGAGCGCCCACCAAAACAAAGAGGGCTCCCAGGCCGGCAGCGGTGGAGAAACGGATCATCTTGGTCGCAACCGCGGTTCCAAAGATGTTTGAAGCATCGTTCGCGCCCACCGACCACCCCAGATATGCAGGAGCGATGTATTGGAACACGATCAGACCTTTCGCTTGTAGCTCATGATGGTGATGCGGTCGGCGATATTCTCGGCCATATCCGTGATATCGCCGATCTTCAAGATCAAGTCTCGGAGAGAAATCTTGCGAAAGCCGTCCAGGTCGGAAGCGAAGATCTTGCGAATGAGGTCCCGTTCAATGCGGTCGCAAGCGCTCTCTTTCTCGTCAATGATGAGAACTTGCGCCCGTAAATCCCGGTCTTTCTTGAAGACTCCCCGGGCTATTTCCAGCAGCGCCTCCGCTCCCTCGTAACTCGCCTTGAGAAGACGCCCGATGTCATCCACGTATTCCGGCACCAGCGTGACCTTCTCCAGGGAAATAATGAAGAGAATGGTCTCAAGCCGGTTGGGGATCGTGTCCAACGCCTCGAGAAAACCAAGGATGTCGCCGCGAGACTCCGGAAGGAGAGCTTCCTCGTACATGCGGAATTCGATCTTCCGGCGGAGATCGTCGGCGTGAGATTCTCGCTTGTGGGTTTGTTCCACAAGAAAGTCAAAGTCTTTGTCTGCTCCATGATCGAGAAACTGATCCATCGCCCGCTGAAACAGCCTCAAGCACTCTTCCCAGACTTCCAAGTACTCCAAGACTTTGGACTCGATCTGACGCTGCTTCTTGAAGAAGACGTCAAACAGCCCCATACCTGACCCTCCCGATTCTGTCAGCCATACCGCCGCTCAAATAGTGCCGCCTTGCCGCCGTAAATACTCTACCCTAATCGGAAGGGAGACGCCGGAGATTCTTGGAAATCGTCCCGCACCGATTTCTCCACAACTACAATCCGCATCGGGCGATAAGCCCTCGATTCGCTGCACGACTCTGAAGAAATTTCCACTTGGGAAACTATTGTGAGGCGAACTCGTATGTGCTACAAAACTAGCACTACTTACAGAAAGGGTACCCTCATGCCACGAATCCGCCTGCTGCTCTTGAGCCTCATCCTGATCAACCCAATCCCTGCGTACAGCAAGGAATCTGCGCAAAGAACCAAGCAGAAGACGTTTGACTTTTACTGGGATACGTTGCACAAGAAGTATCCCTATTTTGAACTTCAAGGTGTGGACTGGGACCTCAGCCGGAAGACGCATCGGAAAAAGGCCTTGGCCGCCAAGAACCAGGATGACTTTGTTCACGAGCTGGCCAAGATGTTCGCCGAACTAAACGATCCCCACCTCATGTTCTATCCTCCACTGGAACGCTGGGAAAAGGAAGGGAAGCGCTGGACCATCCCGCAGATTCAGGTGGTGCCCCTGCGAGAAGGTGTGGTGATCATCGACTGGCCCGACGACGAGGCCCCCCGCCCCCCCGAGCAATACCGGGACAGTCCCCATGTTCTTCCGGTTCTACGGACCATTGACGGCACACCTCCCGGCCAGGCGGTTAGCCTCATTCTGCTTGCCGGGCCCCCGAAGACTCCCGTCGATCTCGTTCTCCAGTGGCCCGACGGCACCGAGACCGATCACCGCTTGATTCGCCCCGAAAGCTCCCCGCCCCACAGGCGGATGAAGGTTCCTCAAAACCGATGGATTCGCAGCCGGACCTTCGGAGATCTGGGCTACCTGGCACTTCTTTCCTTCAACCCGAAAATGACGGAGGAAGGCTACTCGGGATCTCAGATGCGGCAGGTCTTTCTTGACGAGATCAAGAAGATCCAGTCAACGAAGCAGCTGATCATCGACATGCGTTACAACGGGGGAGGTCATCTTCACCTCGTACGAGTCCTACTCAACCGGTTTCTCAACGAGCCGGCAACAATCAGCATGAAAACAATGACCTTCGACCTCGAGCCTCTCGACCCCCACTACCACGGAGAGGTGATCGTTCTTACCAACGAGTTCAGTGGCAGCGGAGGCGAGTGGTTTCCCGCATTCATGCAGCATTACGGACGGGCGAAACTGGTCGGCGGAGTCACCTCAGGTGCCGAAGGGGCAGTGACAAAAGTACAAGGACCGGATGGGTCAACCCTCAAGTTCGGGTTCAACAACCTCACCGAAAAGCAAGGATTCCAGTTTCAACGAAACGGCGTTCGCCCTGACCACATCATCCCTCTCACCATCAAGGAGATCCGAACTCTCGGAGCGGAAGAAGCCATCAAGAAAACCGAGCGCTCCCGGGTGCGAAAGGCCCTCGACCTTCTTCGGGTCCGTGATCCAGACGCAAATATCGAGATGGGAATTTCCGAATGGACGGACGATTTGCTGGACCTCTTCCTTCGTGAATCCGGAAAGCTCTCCATTCCTCGACCCGACTGATCAATTCTTCGGGGCAAGATCAAATCGCAAACGAGCGTTCTTCTGGTCAAACGTGATCGCAAAATGCTTCAGGAGTCCCGATCCCACGTTCCCCTTGTTCGATCGAGTCATCTGAGGAAGATCGGCAAAACGAATCGAGGTGTTCTTGAACTCGTGACCACCGATGGTCAGGATCCCGTCGATGGTAGAAGCTCGAATTTCGGCGTTTCCCATGGGAGTTCGCGCCGTTCCGGCCGCGGAAGGAATGCCGTCGAGAGGGATTTCCTTTTCATACGATGTCGGAAGCATGAGTTCACCCGGAGAGCCCGTATCCATCCCGACGAGAACCGACTTTCCGGCGATATCAACTTCAAAGGCAATGAGATTCTCCGGGTCGTACTTGACGATCTCTCCACCCGGCTCCGGGAGGGTTCCATTCGTGACGAGATACTGATCCCCGGGAAAGTCAAAAGTAAGAAGACAGGACGAGAAGATCCCGATTCCCAGAATCCCCCGAGGCGATGTCTTGCCGCGACCGAGAAATTTCCCGACATCACTTGCAACCGCGTGAATCCCCGACATGTGCACGTCGCCAAAAGTAAGGCTATCGATGGTCGCGGCCTTTCCCGGCATCCCTGGAACAGCCACGTCATCACCCATCTCAATTCCGAGCTCATCGAGGACCGTCGGATCTACGATCGCGGTAAACGAACAGCCCGTGTCCAGAATGAAACGGAATGGCCCCTGGCCGTTGATCTTTCCCTCGATGTTCGGTCGTCCCC
>JAJDCM010000161.1 GCA_029260825.1 Planctomycetota bacterium
CTGCCTCATCGCGGCCGTCGTCCTGGTCTTTTTCATCGACACCGGCTCCCTGTCTTCCGAGGAGCCCTCCTGGGCCAGGAAGACTTTGGACTCGATGACCCTGGCTGCGAAGGTGGGCCAGCTTCTCTTTCCTTCCGTGACCCCGGCGCAGCTGGGAGAAGAAGGTGGCGCGTGGCCGGCTCTTCGGCGGAAGGTTCGAGTGAGAGAGCTGGGCGGAATCCATATCTTCCGGGGAAAGGCCGATGTTGTCTCTCGCCTCACGAAGAGGCTTCAAAGGGAGAGCAAAGTCCCGCTCTTGTTGACCGCGGATCTTGAAGGAGGGGCGGGGTACATCTTTCTTGGGGCCACCCGTTTTCCCCGGCCGATGGCTCTTGCGGCCTCGGGTGATCTTTCTCTCGTTGCGGACGTCGCCCGGATGACGGCCAAGGAAGGGAGGTCTCTTGGCATTCACGTCAATTTTTCTCCGGTTCTCGACGTCAACATCAACCCGGACAACCCCATCATCAACATCCGGTCTTTCGGGGAGCACCCGGAGGAAGTTGCCCGTTTTGGGGCCGCTTACATCCAGGCGTTGCAGGAGGAAGGGATGATCGCCACCGGAAAACATTTTCCCGGACACGGTGATACGTCCGTTGACTCTCACCTCAAGCTTCCGGTGGTGAATGCGAACCGGAGTCGATTGAATCGGGTCGAGCTCCCTCCGTTTCGAGAAGCGGTGAAAGTGGGTGTGGGAGCCATGATGTCGGCCCATATAGCCTGGCCCGTCGTCAGCAAAGACTCCGGCAATCTACCGGCGACCCTGGATCCCTCGGTTCTTACCGGGATCCTCCGGGAGGAGATGGGGTTTTCGGGGATCATCTTTACGGATGCTCTGACGATGCGGGGAATCACCGATCGATTTCCCCTCGAGGAAGCAGCCGTCTTGGCTCTGATGGCCGGAGCCGATGTTCTTCTCTTTGCCGAGGTTGATACTGTTTTTCCCGCAGTCATGGGAGCAGTTGCGGACGGTCGATTGACCGAGTCGCGCCTGGATGAATCGGTCTTGCGTATTCTCGCTGCCAAGGAACGATTGGGACTCCATCGGAGGGAGCTCGAGGGCGTTTCGCAGCCATCTTCGGTTTCCTTGCAAGGTCAGGCGGCTCTGTCATTGGCCGATCGAGCGGCACGATCCTCCTTGATCGAACTCAGGAACAACACGGGGTGTCTGCCGCTTGATGTCACCAAGAAGAAGCGGCTCCTTCACGTTCGGGTTCTGGATCCAGGTCAAACCTGGTGGGCGTTTGAGCCCGGAGTTGCTTTTGCAGATAAACTCGGGCGTCGCGGAGCCGAGGTTCTTACCCTGGATCTGGGGCCGATGGCTCGTTCTCTTCCTCGGATTCTTGCTCGGGTCGATCAATGGGATCAGGTTCTTGTCACCGCATACATGGGGCTCGCCGCGTTTCGGGGAAGAACCGGTTTGACGTCTGATCAGGAGCAGGCTATCGATCAGCTGGGAGCCAGGGGAGCGATCCTCCTGGGGTTTGGGAATCCCTACGGAATCGGAGATGTGTCCAGCTTTGACACCGTCATTCTGGGGCTGGATACGGGAGAGACATTCGACCGGCAAGGGGCATCCGCCATCCTCGGAGATTTCAAGGCGAAGGGGCGGCTTCCAGTCACGGTTGAGGGCCTTCGCCAAGGAGAGAAGTGATCCAAAAAAAAGCAGGCTGCACCGGGCAGCCTGCTCTCGATCATGAACGGTTCTTGTAGCTTCCTTTTCAGGCAATCGTTGCCGCAGGGATGCTCTCAAAGACGGTTTGAATGATGCCGATCGCCTCATTCAGTTCATCCTCGGTGATGACCAGCGGAGGTGCGAAGCGGATGATGTTTCCGTGGGTCTGCTTGGCGAGAAGTCCTTTGTCTCGAAGAGCCAGACAGACGTCCCAGGCCTCGAATCCGTCATCAAAGACCACCGCGTTCAGAAGTCCTTTACCTCGGATTTCCTTGATACGGGGGCAGTCGATCCGGGAGAGTTTTTCCCGGAGAAACGCGCCCAACCTGTCCGATCTCTCGGCGAGCTTTTCCTCTTCCAAGACTTCAAGCGCCGCGATACCGACGGCCGCTCCAAGAGGGTTTCCACCGAAGGTGGATCCATGGGTACCCGGTGTGAAGAGCCCCATGATTGCCTTATCAGCAACCACCGCGCTCACCGGAAAGACGCCTCCTCCGAGTGCCTTCCCCAGGGTCATGACGTCCGGACGAACGTCGTCGTGATCGACAGCAAACTTCTTTCCGGTTCGACAGAAGCCGGTTTGAATTTCGTCGGCGATGAAAAGGACGTTCTTCTCGGTACAGATTCGACGGACCTCCTTGAGGTAGCCGTCACCCGGAACGAAGACTCCTGCTTCTCCTTGAATGGGTTCAACGAGGAAGGCGACCGTGTTCTCGTTGATTGCGCCCGAAAGAGCCTCGGTGTTGTCGTAGGGAATGATTTTGAAGCCGGTAGCGTAGGGGCCGTAGTTGACACGAGCATCCGGATCGGTGCTAAAGGAGATGATGGCGATGGTTCGCCCGTGGAAGTTTTCCTCGCAGACGATGATCTCCTGTTTTCCGTTTTCAACTCCCTTGACCTCGGCTCCCCAACGGCGGGCGAGTTTCAAGGCGGTTTCGACGGCCTCGGCACCGGTGTTCATCGGGAGGGCCATCTCAAAGCCCGTGTAGTCACAGAGCTTTTCCAGGAATTCGCCCATGATGTCATTGTGGAAGGCGCGGCTCGTCAAGGTGCACCGATCGGCCTGGTTCTTGAGGGCGTCGATGATCTTCTTGTGGCGATGCCCCTGGTTGACGGCAGAGTACGCGGACAGGAAGTCCATGTACTTGCGGCCTTCCGGATCGGTGAGCCTCACTCCTTCTGCGGTGGCGATGACCACCGGCAGGGGATGATAGTTGTGGGCGCCGAAGGCCTCATCCTTCTGGATGATGGATGTGCTGTCGACCATCCTGGTTTTCTCCTTAGATCGGGAAAAGATAAGTCCGGGTTGCCCCCGGCAGATCAACGTCGTTCAACGCTGCAAACACAGGACATTATCATTCCCTCATCCGCCTCTCCAATGAAAAACAGGCGCGATGGGACTCATCCCACCGCGCCCGGAAAGACTTCTAGCATGTGTAGTTACGGAACAACGATCGTCACGTCGTACTTTGTGCTCTCGGGGAACGAAAAGAGGATGTTCCCTGCCGTGTCCTCGAGACCGGGTAGGAAGGTGATCTCCGGTGGATCCTGGGAGTTGTCGGTATCTCTTCGCGCCATGGGAAGGGAGATCTGGACCAGATCTCCCGGGGCGAGAACCATTTCCGCCGGGGGGGTCCAGGTGAAGGTCAGGTCGCCGTTGACGTCGGTCGATAGGGCGGTGTCGATCGGAGCCCGACCGATGGGAACGGGAGGAACTCCGCCCCCGATGGGATCGAGATGAAAAGCCTCAAGGTGGACGGTGGCCCCTTCAAATGGCTGAAGGTTGTTGCGCAGCACCTTGACGCTGATGGTGAAAGTTGTCGCTGCCCCGGAGCCGTTGGGGGCCGCCGAAAATTCGGTCACCCGGATCTTGGCGGCCGGGTCCGCCGCGCTGTTTTGGGTGAAGACGGCACTATCCCCGCGTCCACCTCCTTGTCCCTGAGTGATGATCTGATAGTTGTAGGGCTGGCCATCTTCCAGGAGCCGTAGATAGACCGTGTGGTAACGCTTCCACTCGTTGTAGCGGTGGGGAAGTTGCATGGGGTCTCCGGCGCTTCGGTTCATGGAGCCTCCCGTCCCGAAAATGGCATGAGTTGAGCTCAAAAGATCGGTCTCGTAACTGATCTTGATGATGTTGGTTGTGGCAAAGTCAACGAAGGGGCCCCGCACGACCAGAGGAGGTGTTGTGGGACGAACATCGTCAGCCACTTTGGGCCGAGGATCTTCCCCGTCCCATAAGCCGTCACCGTCCGTATCCGGATTGAATGGATTCAGGCCGGCGGCGAGTTCATCTCCGTCAAAGAAACGATCTCGATCTTGATCGACTCCGATTCTCTGTCCTGATCCGTAGGGAACGCCGTGGACGACGCCGAAGAAGTTTCCGAGCTGGGCGTGTTGAACGAGGCCGTCCGAGGAGAAGGGCGGAATACCAGGAGTTGTGCGCACTCGGTCCGAGATGAAGAGGTTTTGATCCCGGTCATAATAGAAGCCGACCTGGACCCATTCGCTATCTGCCTGCTCCCGAATTCTCCCGCGAACGGCGACATCGATCCACCCTCGTTCCGCCTGGGAAACGAGCAGGTTCATCTTGGAAGAACGAGCCGAGGCTCGGGCCAGGAATTCGGAGTAATTCGCGGCAGGAGGTGTTGCCGTATCCCACTCCCTCTGAAATTCTTTGATGTTGTCACGGGATTGCTGGGAGAGAACCGTGAATGCATCGGCGAATTCATCCCCATCTCGAATGACACCGGAATGAAGAAAACCGATGCCGATGTTGGATTCAATGGGATTTCCATTGAGCTCACCAACGTTCGTGAACTTCGTGGTCTTCCAGTCGAAGCCTTTCATGTGGGCGGTTTCCATGCTGAAAACACCAGGAAGGGCGGTCGACAGGAGCAGAGTCCCCTCGGTGATTCCATTGTCGGAGCCGTGAGGGAAAGAGTGACAGGTCGTGCAGCTTGTAAAAACCTTGTCTCCCGTATAGCTCTCGTTCTCGAACGAATTGGCGCCGGCCAGTGCCGCGTCGCTGAAAGTTCGATTGAGGTTTTGAAAGGAGTTCGCGGGAAAGACGATGCTGAACACCCAGCGTTTCATGAGGGAAAACTGACCATCGCCCAGTTCATTGCCCTGGAGGAGACCCACAAATGCTCCGTTGAAGTCCTCAAGGTCCTTTTGCTCACCTCTCCAGTGGTAAGGCGCCGATTCTTCCAGGCTCTGCAAGGTCTGGGTGGTCATGGCGCGCTTCTCGTCTTTGAAGAACGCGGGAGGAGCGGACACAGTTCCGATGTCATGGGACTTGCTGAGGTCCCAGGCAAGAAGATCTCTTTGTCCGTGGGGGTGACAGGAAAAACATCCGGTGGAGGCAAAACCCGAGTTGGAGGCGTCGTTGAAAATTTTTCGCCCCTCCTTCACCGAGATGAACGCGGGGTCAAAAAGCTTGATCGAGTGATTCGGAGTTGTCGGGATGGGGCCAGGGCCAAGGGAATACCGCTCGACCGAGTTGCTGCCCCGAAGGTACACGTATAACCATTCTGAACCCTGTCGGTCGATGGCCGCCAGCAACCCGGCGGGATTTGCTCCGACGCCAAGAGCTACGATGGGGTCGCCTGAGGGCTCCAGCATGGCTACGTTGTTGGAAGCAAATCCGGCGACGAATATGCGTCCCCGACTGTCGAAGGCGATGTGGGTCGGCATCGCAATGGGAGTTCCAAGTTCGGTGTCGAGCTCCACGACGCGAGTGTAGGGAGGAGCTGTTTCGGCCGCATCCATGATCGTCAGTCGATTGAATGTGACCCGTCCATCCGGAAAGGAGCCTTCCCCGATGAACTCTCCGTTTCGGGCATCCATGTGGGTTGCCACCAGCTTCCCCGTTTCGGGGTGAGGTTTCGCGCAGAACATCAGAGTTCCCACCGTCGCTTTTGACTGACTTGAATCAACCGTGTTGGTCAGAGGGTCGATGGCGAGAAGGTCACGATCGTGATGCTGGAGGCCGAAGATCGCCAGATCGAAGACGAGGCCGGAGAGGAGACCGACCTGAGTCGCAAAGGGTACAGCTGTGTTGTTTCCGGAAAATCGCACGGAGGCAAAAATCTTGTTCGTGACGGGATCAAACGTCATCGAACGAGGAAACCGTACGTTTGCATCGGCTCCATTGAAGGTGAACTCCGATGAGAACGTTGTAACGTCGTAACCCGGAATCGTCACGCACCAGAAGGAGTCGGTGCGTGGGTTGGAAACAAATGCCTTGTCTCCTCCCGGCGAAAAGGCAATGCCCACCGGACTCGATGCGTCCTGAAGGCCGATCTGATTCGGGTCGATTGTGGGGCGAACGATTCGAACCACTTCGAAATGATTCGTGTGATTGCTTCTGCGAATCACGAAAATCCCGGCGGAGAACTCGCAGGCCGCCCAAAGCTCGCCCCGGCCGTCGTTTTGCCCGGTGCCGGGAACTTGCGCCAGAAAACAAAGTCCCTGACCGACTGGAATGGTTGCGACCGGCGAGAGGTCGAGCTCAAGGATCACGACCGAGCACCCAGGCTCGTTGATGACCGCCAGGAACTCCCGACCTTGATCCAGGAATCGAATCATCGGTTCTTCAGGAGAGGTTTCATAGTTGATGAACTCTCCCTTGTAGGTATCAAAGTCGAAATTGATGACCTGGTTGTTCGGGCTGAACTGATTGAGCTGGACGGGTTCAGGTCCTTGCCCCTGGACAGCCTGGGTGAGTCCAAAAAGCCCAAACATCAGAAGGCTTGTCAGGCGGAGCAGAGGGATGCGTCGGGGGTGCGTGCTCATGGTCTCTCCTTGCTCAAGAAGACAAAGGAAGTCTCGACAAAGCGGGAGGAACACGGAATCAACCATGACCGTGTTCCTGACTGCGGGAGAAGTCAGATGCGGCGTGGCCCTATTCCACCATCTCGGAGTGGGTTTGTGTGGGAATCGTTGGAATTTTATCGGCGAGCATTTTCTGTCTTCGCTTCGGAGGGAAGGAGGCGGCAAATGTTGCAAGGTTGTTTGTGGGTAACTCCGGGTTTTGTCGGGAGTGTCTAACGGGTAGTCCTGTCTCGAGTTGGTCCGGTAAGGTGATAGAAAAAAGGGGAGCTGATCAAAGTGCGATCAACTCCCCGATTGAATTTCACTGTTCTGGCCGGTCAGGGCCGTTTTCTTGCTCAGGATTCCTGTTCCAGGAGGTCCAGGGCAAGAATCTTTTTTCGGTCTCGGATGTAGAGCGTTCCGTTGACAAGGGAAGGAGGTGTCCAGGCGACTTTCTTCAGAAGCTGGACCTGGGAGATGGCCTCATATCCCTCCGGGTTGAGGTTTGCCAGGGTGAGCTTTCCATCTTCGTCGAGAATGATGAACTTGCCGTCCGCAAAGATCACGGATGCCCGGGGTATTCCTCTCTTGCGCCAGGCGAGGGCGCCTGTTTCTGCGTCAACCCCGACCAGGAAGCCGGAGCCGGAGTGTCCACTTGAAAAGTAGAGGTGATCTCCATTCCGAATGGCGTTGCCGAACTGGATCTTGAGCTTTCGACTGAACCAGAGCTCTTCTACGATGGTCTTTCCATCGACCTGGGTGAGCTTGAGCATTCGGCTTCCGTTGTTGTAGCCCGATGAAAGGAAGAGTGTGTTGTCTTCGCTCCAGATCGGATTGCACGCGTTGATGCCGTAGTCCGTCTTATGGGGATGACTCCACTTCACCTTCCCGTTCGAGGGATCGAGACCAACTACTTGCTCGGCCATAAAAGCGATGAGCTGCTCGTCGCCATCGACGTTGATAACAACCGGGGAGGCATAGCCATTGGCAAACGATTCAGTTTTCCACATCACCTTGCCGTCAAGAAGGTGAAAAGCGACGATACTTGCCCCTTCACCTCCGACGAGCGCTATGAGGGTTTCCTTGTACACGAACGGGCTTGAGGCATAGCCCCAGATGAGAGGGGTTGCCCCGAACTCTTCCATGAGGTTGTGGTGCCAGATTTCTTTGCCCGTCTCTTTTTCCAGGCAAAAGAGCTGGCCGCCCATGCCGGCGACGTAGACATGGTCACCGTGGATGAGTGGGGTTGAATTTGCGCCCTCGCCGAATTGCTTGGAGAGTCCCTCAAACTGGGTCTCGGGGTAGGAATGTTCCCAGATGGTCTTTCCCGTCCTGGCATCGAGGGCGACGGCCATTTCTTTGTTGCCCTCTCGAGACATGGTGTAGAGTCGATCTCCGTCCACCGATATCGAGGAGTATGCATCTCCGATTTCGCGGGACCACAGCTGGCGAGGGCCTCCGTCCGGCCATGAATCGGCGATCTTTCCATCAGCCTTGAAGTTTCCATGGGGGCCACCCCAACCTGGCCACTGGGCGTTGGCGGCGTTTGCACCACACACCACCAGGGTCAAGCCGAGGAGGATCCCTGCGGTTTGCATTGTGCGCCTATTCCGCGGTCGGTTCATTTCAAGAGTCCTTTCCTATGAGTAGATTTCGGGCCCTGCACGGGTCGGCAAAATATACGGATAGCCCCCGCATGAGTTGGCCCAAAAGCCGTTTCTTGTCACCGGGTCGCCCATGGTATCATCGCCTGCCAAAACCGGGGAGAATCAAGGGATCTTGGGGAAGAAAGTCACTCTCGCCCGCGATATACGGGAAAAGGAAGGGAGAAGAGACCTCATGTCCGAACGATCGCCCCGTCTTGAGGAGGCTCAACTTGCCCGGGCTCTGTCCGGGCTACCCGGCTGGACGCTTGCCGGCGGGAAACTCCACAAGGATTTCAAGTTTTCGAGCTTCGTGACGGCCTTTGGCTTCATGACGAGTGTTGCCCTCGTTGCAGAATCGGCGAACCACCACCCGGAATGGTCCAACGTTTACTCCAGGGTCTCGGTCGATCTCATGACCCACGATGCCGGAGGGGTTACTGAGAAGGACGTGGAGCTTGCTCAAGAGATGGAGGAGCTCTCTCAACCCAGGGGAAAATGACCGGAGTGTCTTGATGAGACCAGGTTTCTCAGCATTGCAGGGGTTCATTGTATTTCTGTCGTCTTTTTTCCTCTCCTTTTCCTTCGCGGACGCAAGCGAATCGTCCAGGGTCCCCACGTTTCGGGATGTTGTCGGCCACGACTTCGGGGAAAGGATCACACTTCACCACGAGATGATGGCCTTTGTGGAAAGGCTGAAAGCAACATCACCAAGGGTCCTGGTCCAGGGGCAAGGGAGGAGCTGGGAGGGGCGGGAGCTCCCTCTTGTTGTTATTTCATCTCCGGAGAACCTTGCTCGAATCGCTCAGATTCGTGATGTTGCGTCCCTCCTGGCGGACCCACGAGGGAAGAGTGAGCAGGACCTCCGTGATTTGATCGATGGTCAACCAGCAGTTGTTTGGCTCGGAGGTTCGATTCACGGGTTTGAGCTTTCGGGTACGGAAGGCGTGCTTCGCCTCCTGGAGACCCTCACTCGGGAGGAAGGAGATGAGATCGAAGGCATTCTGTCCGACGTCGTTGTCTTGATCGATCCCATGCTCAATCCGGACGGGAGGGATGCTTTTGCTCGCCGCAATCATGAGAACCTCGGACGGATCCCCTCTTCATCCCGGGATTCCTGGGAAAACGACTATTCCCGGTGGGAGGCGATCAAGTTCAGGACGGGTCACTACTACTTCGATACGAATCGAGACTGGTTTGCTCATACCCAGCCGGAAACCAGGCAGCGGGTTGCGACCTGGCAGAGCTACCATCCCCAGGTGATTGTGGATGCTCATGAAATGGGTTCTGATGCGGAGTTTTACTTCGATCCTCCCGGTGGCCCGTATCCGACCTTTTTCCCTGAATATGCAAGACGATGGTTCCGTCACTTCGGGAGAGCCTACGCCAGGGCGTTTGATCGGGCTGGTTACGAGTACATGACCGGAGAGCGATATAATTATTACTATCCGGGCTATACGACTTCCTACGGAAGCTATCAAGGAGCGGTCGGGATGCTCTTTGAGCAGGGCTCCTCCCGCGGGCTCCTCTTGGAGCGAGCGGATGGATCATCAAGGAGTCTTCGAGATGCCCTGGACCAGCAGTATCTTGCCTGTCTCACCGCGGTGAAAACGGCGGCGCGGGAAAGAGGGGCGCTCCTTTCCGAATACGTCAGGCAACACCAGAAGGCCATTCAGGATGGTCAATCGGGTACCCGGCGCTATCTTCTCATGCGGGAGGGAGACCGGAACCTGATCGAAGAGATGGCGGATCTCTTGACCCGGGGGGGAGTCGAGGTTTTTGAGACGACAGCTCCAATCCGGCTTGGTTCGGTCAAGGATCGCAGCGGATCGATGCAGGGGGAGATGAGTTTTCCTCCCGGCACGTACGTTGTGGAGGCGGCCCAACCCCGAAACCTTTTGATTCGGACTCTTCTTGAGCCCTCTCTTGCCGTCCCGGAGTCTTTCCTTTCCGAAGCAAAGACTCGTGTGGATCGGGATGAACGGGCTCGATTCTATGACATCACCGCCTGGTCCCTCCCGCTGCTATTTGATCTGCGCGCTTACAGCACGTCCGATTCGCGCAAGATCGAAATGCGCAGGCGTCAAGCTAGGGGGGAGACCTCTTCGACCTTGGCTGATGGGGATCCATCGCCTTATGCCTATTTTCTGGATGGGCGAGATGTGGCGAGCTTGGCGGCTCTTCATTCTCTTCGTCGGAGCGGCTTTCGGGCGGCCTTCCTCCGTCGCAAGACCAGAATCGAAGGGAAAGACGTCGCGTCGGGCAGCGTCATTCTTCGAGTCGGTCAGAACGATGCCCGTCTAGCCACCGCGGTCGAAGAAGCGAGGCGACACTTTGGTCTGCGAGTCATGGCCCTTGGCTCCGGCCTGGCGGAGAGTGGTTTTCCCTCTCTGGGGTCGGGAGATGTCATTCCCATTCGCCCGGCGGAGATTGCTCTCCTTTCGGAGCACCCGGTCCAGGGATACTCATTCGGATGGACCTGGTTTGTGCTCGACCAGCAGTATGAAATTCCGGTGACTGTCCTGCGCAGCCAGCACCTGCCCAAAACCAGGCTTTCCAGGTTTCAGGTGCTCATCATTCCTTCTCTTGAAAGCAGAAAAGATCTTGCCGCACTCCTTGGAGTGGAGGGCATGAAGAAGATCGAGGCGTGGGTTCGCCAGGGAGGGACCCTGGTGACTCTGGGAAGCGCTGTCGACTTTGCTCGCGAGGACCTGTCTCTTCTCTCCCTCTCATCCTGGTATGAAAGTACGGAAGAGCGTAGCAAGGCTTATCGGTTCAATGTCCCCGGAGCAATTCTCCGGGGTCGTGTGCACCAGGAGGAATGGCTGGGGGCGGGTTTTGGGACGGAGCTTCCGTTGCTGGTGAATTCAGATCGCATCTATCTTCCTCCATCAGGTCCCGCGGATCGAAAGAAGCGGGTCGTGGTGCGCTATGCAGCATCGAAGCTCATCCTGTCGGGTCATGTGTGGCCTGATTCAATCGATCGACTTCGTGGGGCCGTTTTTGCCTACGAAGAGAGGGTCGGTGATGGGAGGATCATCGCACTGGCTGAAGATGTGAGCTTTCGAGGCTACTACCGCGGGACAGATCGCCTGCTTTTGAACGCGATCGTGGTGGGCCCAAGTGCACCTTGAGTATTCAATAATATTATAGATTAGCCTGGTCGGTTTCGAGGGGCTGGCAAAAATCCCTTCACTTTACAGGCTCCATTTGCTAGAATACGACGCTCAACGATGATTGGCGCTCGGTAGTTGCCTGTTCTTTGCCGACTCCCAGCCCAAAGAGTTCAAGTCTCCCGAGGCTTATCGCCTCTATAAAGAATCCAAGCTGGGAAAGCGACCCTAAGTTGTTTTTCTTCTAAGTAGTTACATCTGAGGTCTTTTGGAGGAATCACCGGGCGTATGGAGGACCACAACCGCAAATTCAAGACTTACGGTCGACGAGACATCGACCGGATTCCGCAGCTCAGTCGACTCTCAGCCGAGGAGTTACTGACCATGAAGGCGGTTTCCGCTGTCCTGCCGTTCCGTGTGAATAACTACGTGGTTGAGGACCTCATCGACTGGTCCGACGTTCCGAACGACCCCATCTATCAGCTCACATTTCCTCAGGAACAAATGCTCGATGCGGGAGATCTTGCTCGTATTCGAGATCTAATCCACGAAGGAAAAGAAGAGCCTTTGATTCAGGAGGAAGCTCGGCGCATTCAGGAGAAGCTGAACCCGCATCCGGCTGGTCAGGTTGATCTCAATGTTCCCATGAGCAAGGGAGAGCGGCTTCCAGGAATTCAACACAAGTACCGCGAGACGGTGCTTTTCTTTCCCAGCCAGGGGCAAACCTGTCATGCCTACTGTACCTACTGTTTTCGGTGGGCGCAGTTTGTCGGCCTTGACGATCTGAAGTTCGCTGCTCGGGAAGCTGCCGGCCTCGTTGAATACCTGCAAAACCATCGGCAAGTGACGGATGTTCTCATCACCGGGGGCGATCCTTTGGTCATGAAGACATCGGTACTTCGCCGCTATATTGAACCTCTCTTGCATCCCTCCCTCGATCACGTCCAGAACATTCGCATCGGGAGCAAGGCGCCGGCCTACTGGCCCTATCGCTTCCTCACCGATCGTGATGCAGAAGATCTGCTCCGTCTCTTTTCCGAGGTGCGAGCGGCCGGCAAGCAGCTCGCATTGATGGCACACATCAGTCATCCTCGTGAGCTGGCTCCCACGGTAGCCGAAACGGCAATCCGTCGAGTCATCGATGCCGGTGCAACGGTTCGGTGCCAGTCGCCGTTAATCCGTCATGTGAACGACAATTCAATGGCCTGGGCCGAAATGTGGCGCAACCAGGTGCGGCTGGGAGCCGTTCCCTACTACATGTTCGTGGAGCGAGACACCGGCGCCAAGAACTACTTTGAAGTTCCTCTTGCCAGGGCGTGGAAGATTTTCCGGCGAGCTTACCGACAGACGTCGGGTCTGTGTCGAACGGTTCGTGGTCCATCCATGTCGGCAGCTCCAGGAAAAGTCCTCATCGAGGGAATTACCAGGGTTGGTGGGGAAGAAGTGTTCGTTCTGAAGTTTGCCCAGGGTAGAGATCCTTCGTGGGTCGATCACATCTTTTTTGCCAAGTACGACCCCAAGGCTACGTGGCTCTCCGACCTACGTCCCGCACTGGGGGAAAGAGAGTTCTTCTTTGAGCGGGAGATGCGGCAGATGAGGCGGCTTTTGGCGCCTTCCTCCAGCTCGTCGCCGCCTGACTCCTCCTTCGGTTAAGAAGTGATCTCGTGAGGTTCTTTGGTTGATCCTGGGAGCTCCTCTCGAATCATCAACTTTCGTTTCCCCTCCAGCTTTTCTGCATTCCTGCCGATCCCTTCTCGATGGAGCCTATCCCCTTTTGGGGTAGGTTTGCCTGGACTTTCCAATCATTCCAACGCGAGGCGATCTCATGGCTTGGTCCTATCTGCAGGTACTTCTTTTGACTCTGGTTGCATGGAATCCGGGATCCGAAGATTCGGCCCCTGGCAGGGTCATAGCCCCGGTCCTTCAGCTTGAAGATTCTCATGACTTTGGGACTGTATGGTCGGGCGAAGAGGTCCGCCATGACTTTGTTCTCAAGAATCGAGGGCTTCAGCCCGTCCGCATCCTGGGAATCAAGACGAATTGCGGTTGCACCGTTGTAAATTCCTATGACAAGATGCTGCTCCCCAAGAAGAGCACCAAGATCAGTGTTGTTCTGAAGACGAAGAACCTGCAGGGTAAGGTTTCCAAGAAGATCTTTGTCACCACCGATCGTGAGCCTCAGACCGATCTAACGCTGTCGATCACGGGGAGAGTGCGTTCGATCGTGTCCATGCTCCCTCGGAGCGGAGCGACGTTTGGTCAGGTCAGGCAGGGAGAAGAGGTGGTGCGAAAGATTCGCCTCGTTTCCATGGTCGATCAGCCGCTGGAGCTAAAGCTGCCAGACGTGACGAAAGAGTTCTTTGATGTCTCTCTGACTCCGATCACCAGGGGAAAAGAATACGAGCTTCGCTTCTCCTTCAAGGCGCCAGAGGAACCCGGTAGTCATCGGTTCCGACTGGAACTGGAAAGCAATTTCAAGCCCGTGGGTTCACTCTCCGTCATGGCGAGTGCGATCGTTCCTGCCAGGATCGAGGCAAGACCCTCCAAGCTTGTTCTGCCCCGGGAAATCCCAAAGACCATGAAGCGAATGGTTTCGGTCTTCAATCACGGGGAAAAGCCAATGAAAGTTCTGGCTGTCCGATGTACGGACAAGAACCTTCCGGTGAGTTTCGATGTGGAGAGAGCAACCGGAACGGCCTCGATTACGTTGCAGATTCCTCAGGGTTACAAGGGAACGGGCACTGGAGCAGCGCTGGTGATTCAAACGGACGACCCGGAATTTTCGGAGTTTCGAGTCCCCTTGAAGACGGTTGGAAACTCCCCTGCGGTTGCAAAGTCAGACAAGTCATTTGACCTTCCGATTCGTGTGGAGCCACCTGCACTCATGCTGGACTCTGGCTATACCAACGATGAGCTCACCCGGAGCGTTCAGGTTCTGAATCTCTCGGGGAAGAGTCTGGAGCTCTCGCTCCTTGATCCGGGTAGTCAGCGATTTCGAGTGTCGGTTGAAGAGCTTGTCGCCGGCGAGAAGTTTCGGATCGAAGTCAAAGTCAGGCCGCCCATTCCACTGGGGCCGAGTCAGAGCGCGGTGCGGTTCTCCACGAACCTGGAGAGCATGCCGATTCTGACCTTGCCTTGTACAGTCTATCGGGAAGCTCATGTTCAGGCTGTTCCGTCCTCGGTGATTCTTGGGCCGGCAGTGGACGTGGTGCGTCAGTTTGCGATCTCGGTGAGCAACAAGAGGCAGGGAGCGTTTCGTGTCGTGTCGGCGAGTATCTCGGACCCTCGGCTTTCGATTGCAATTGAGCGCAAGAAGTTGGGGGGGTCATCCATCATTCGTCTCACTGTTCCCGCTGGCTTCGAGCACCCGGGAAAACCCCTCGCTTTGAAAGTTTTTACGGATGATCCTGAATTTCCCGAGCTCACCACCGCGATCCTCAAGAACAAAGCAAAGAAGAGAGGGATGCGATCGCGGCCGGAAAGGAAGGGTAAGTCCAAGCGCAAGAAGTTTGGTCTACGGCCCGCGAAGGGTTCCAACGAATAGGCACCGTATCCACGTTTTCACTGTTTTTCATTCTTTGGCTTCCTGAGAAAAGAGGGTGATCATGCGTTTCTTGATGATGATCTTTTGGGCTTTGTCTCTTGTTCTTCCCGTTTCGGTTGCAACCGCCCAGGGTCCGCTCAAAGAGGCGAAGGATCCAGCCAAGCAAAAGAAGGGGCCCCAGGCCGAGTTCGAATCCCAGACGTTTCGGTTCGGGAAGCTGCGAGCCGGAGTTGAGGTCAAGCACGATTTTCTGTTCAAGAATACGGGCGAAGAGGACTTCGTGATTCGGGATGTCAAGGTGGGATGTTCTTGTGTTGTGATGGGACAGTTCGATGCGATTGTCAAGCCCGGCGAGACAGGAAAGATTCAGGTCTCTCTGGATACGGCGCGACTCGAGCACAAGGTCTCAAAGCCAATTCAAGTTCTGACCAATAGTTCTGAGTCTCCTGCGATCACACTTCGTGTTGCTGGAGAAGTCTGGCAGCCCTTCAAGGTCACTCCTTCCGCTGCGGTATTTTCTCGCGTCGATGGCAAGCGGAGGAAGTCGAAGAAGATCAACATCAAGAACTTGCTTCCTCGTGACGTCAAGCTCGTTTCGGTCACGTGCGATTCGGAGGCGTTTTCCGTCTCGGTTCGCGAAGTCAAGGAGGGAAAGAACTTCGAGCTGGAAGTGGCGACGGTACCTCCTCTCACAGATCCGTCCCTGCACGCTGAGATCACGATCCTTACTGACGATCTGGAAGTTCCGAAGATCACGATCGCGGCAGTTGCTCATGTAACGCTTCCGGTAGCCGTGACCCCCACGAACCTCCGGTTTCCATCAGAAGTCGTTGCGCCAACCAAGAGATTTGTCTATGTGCGCCACGCGAGAGGAAAGCCGTTCAAAATTGAAGGCGTTGAATTTGATGACACGCATTTGAGGGTGAACATCATTCGGGAGAAGAAAGCCTCGCGGGGGTATAAGATAATGGTTACCGCTACTCCGGATCTGAAGATCGGAAAAGACGGCCTGGAGGTCTCGATCAAGACCAATGTGGAGGGGGCCAGAAGCATCAGTTTTGTGGTTCGTCAGCACGCCAAGGATCCTGCCACCCTCAGTCGAAAGCAGTTCAGGCCGACACCGGCAAGAACGGGAAGCAGCAAGAAGAACCCCTCGGCTGAGCCTCCGAAGAAGGACTGACCAGGAGAAGGTCTTCTCAATTCTGAACCTCCATCCAGGCACCGTATTCGTGTTCGGGGGTTGGAAGGAGCAAGGGAATGGTCTTTCCTTGTCGCCGGTCAGAGACGGGAGGTTTCCCGAATCTCAGATGAACGGCAACTTCAGTGGAGTCGGGGGCATACCGTTCCATCAAGCCTCGGGCGACGAATCCGAAACTCAGCCGGCCATTGACCTCGCCCAGTGGCTGGAGGAATTCCCCCTTTCTTGTTCTGTAGCGATAGCTATCAACTCCGAAGGGACCGGTATATCCTCGCCGAGAAAGGTGGATTCCCACGCTGTCGCAGGTCTCGGTCAGAGTTGATTCCTCTTCCGGCGTCACTCCCCATTTTCGGGCTTCTTGATTCGAGAGGATCGAAATCCCCCTGAATTTTCCCGCGGCGTCAACGACCAGCTGGTGAATGCCAAGGACGGTGACCCCGCTTTCGTTCACCGTCCCGAGGCATCCCAGGTCGAGAGTGCGATCCACCCAGGGTTCGAACAAAAGAGCCCCGTGTTTCTCTAGAAGTGTCATCGCTCTCTTCAGGGCTATCGGGTCTCCCCGGTTCGCGATCACAAACGAGCGACCGGCAGCGGAGAAAGGAACCTTGGTAACCCATCGATCCGAAATCCCGTGAAGACCATCACCGTGGATGGATTCTTCCAGCTGACGGGGTTCAGTGATCCACCTGGATCCGGGCAACAGGACTTCCAGGGCCCGAGAGGTTTCAAAATGAAAGCGTCGGTGATTCACCAGGGCGGCTACTTCCGGGGACGCTGTCTTGAGGCTCCAGAGGCTCTGGTGAAGTGCCGGTTGGGCATCCTGGGTCGTCCTTGGTCTCTCCCCTGTCGGGGTCTCCTTGAACGCTCCCCAGGGCAGGCATTCACGAGATTGCAGCTCGGGCGGTACCGGTCCGGAGATGAGCTGGATTTCGGGAAGGAAGGGGACGCGGGGAATGCGCTCGGGCGGTACGGGGAGAGGAGTCCAGAGAAGATCTCCCGGTCCGGCAAAGGCGCGAAGGAGGGTGCCCGCTGCGGAGAGAGTAAGCATTGCTTGCTGAGAGAGTCCTGCTCGCCGATGATTCCGGGGTTGTTCAAGACCGGCGAATTCTTCCTCGCAATCAAGGTTGGCACGGATCCACCGTTTTCCTTGAAGAGGGGGCCGCTGCGACCGCTGGTTCATCATGACGAGCGAGCGTCATTTGCCGTCGGGTGCTTCTCGCTTCTTTCCAGGAGAGCAATGAAGTCGGGGTGCAGTCCTGCGAGCTTTCGACCCTTCTCATGAAAGATGGATCCTCGAGCCAGTGCCGGCCGGATGGGCCAGGTCACGTTCTGGGTATAGGTATCCCAGGGGGTGGAGTCAGGATCTTTGAATTCCATCAACCATTTGTAGCCAAACCTGACGTGCTCGATCTCGTCGATCTGGATCTTCTCCAGGAGAACGGCGGTGGATTCATCGCCACCCTTTCTGGCTTCACGGGAGTAGTTTTCAGTATGGTCCAGGTTTGCGTTTTCGAAAGTCAATGACATGGCGCATACAAAGCCAAGAGGTGACCTGACGGTATCGATCTTGTTCCAGAAGTAACCCGTGACGGGTTGGTCTCCGAACCGGACCCCCAGGTCCAGAAGCCGCTTCTCGTACATTCTGAAGTGCTTTTGTTCATCTGCGAGGATTCCGAGAACCCCCTGGCGAAATTTCGACGGAGCATCGGGAAAGGCGAGCAGCGCCCAGGCGAAGAGTTCAACTGCCTGGAACTCATGGTTTGCAAACGCATGAAGGATGCGATGTCGTTGCTGAGGGTTGCTGATACCCGGAAGTCGAGGGACCGGAGGGGCCTCGATGGCGGGGATGATCTGTAGTTCGGCGGGGCGAGCAGGGCGCAAGTTGGGCTGAGGCGGGCCAGGGTCTAGATCGGTGAGTCCCTCTGGCCGCCGCGTAAGTTTCTCGGCAAGAGTCTTGCCACAGACGATGGACGTGGCATATTCCCGAATCTCCATGTCCACTGCTCCCGATCCGCCCGCGGTCTGAGTCCACTGCCGCAAAACGAGCGACAGATGATTTGCTACTGAACTTCGACGATGATCCCGTTAGTCATTCCCGCGACGCCATTCAGGCAGTCTCGATCCCGCATGATTCCCTGGATGGTGAACGTTACCGCCTGCCCGATCCCGGAGGGTGCATTGAGGATGGTTCCCGCCGCTTCCTGAGTTTTGGGGCCAGGCCACTTTTCATATCCAAGGTGCTCAGGATAACCAAGATTATTGGCGCATCGGAAGAACTGGGGGTTTTCAGCCGGGGTCAGAGGAGTCGGGAAAGAGGATATCCCGACATCGAAGGGGAGGGGGGTCGGATTGAAGCTATCGCCGATCCATAGATACAGGACGTAGGGGGTGCAGAGGCCGAATCGAGACGGTGGCCAGTCTACAAAGATGTCAAGAGGATCGGATTGACCGACGACGACTCTTCGCTCGTCTCCAACCCCAACTCCACCGTTCACATAGACGACGTCTACCGGTACGGATTCGGCGGCATTGATACCTCCCCATTGAACCGGAGTGGTCAAGACCGACACGGTAGCCGTACTCTCGATGTCACCATCGGTGATCGTATATTCCCAGGTATCGGTCCCGCGGAAACCAGGGTCAGGGATATAGGTGAAGACGGTACCATCTCGAGTCACCAGTCCGTTCACTGGCTGGGTGAAGCTGGTGAGAGTATTGTCGTTGAAGGGAATCGGCCCGTTGTCCGGATCGATGTCATTGTCGTACACGTCCAAGACAACCTGAATGGGGTCAGGAGCATAGACGATGTCGTCTCGGGCGATGGGGGCCTGGTTGGGAGCCCTCGCCGCCCCTTCCGTGGTGAGGATGACGAGCCGAGGACGATAATAAGCGTCTTCGTGCTCTTTCGGGGCAAGGTTGAGAACCTCTTGATAGCTTTCGTCATCCGCCTTCAAGAGGAACCCATGGTTCGCGGAAGGATCGTCGATCCAATCCTTGACCTGATCGACCAGGGCGCGACTTGTCCATCGTCCCCTGAAGCCGACGTCGTTGGTCATGTGAATCGTGGCGAGGAGCGTTTCGTCCCGGTCAGCCATTGGGTCGGTGTCGGAGGCGTGCCCAGCTCCTGGAAGAGACCAGGTGATTGGAAACGATGAGTAGGTCCAGCTTACCTCGCCAGCAGCGGGGAACTTCCCCTCAATCCCTTCGCCCTCTCCAAAGGAGGAACGGAGTGAGTAGAGTGAGAATCGGTCGGCAAACACCGGGGAGGGTGTACCGTGTTGCCAGCCCGTGAATTCAACATAGGCGTTCAGTACCGCGGCTGGATCACTCAGAAGAGAAACGTCAAACTGGACGAGAGTTCGATAGATCTCGTCGGTTGGGCTGCCTGCGGGGCGGCGTCCTGCGCGAAGCACATTCTGTGCACCTTGATTCCACTCGCGAAGAGACATGGTCGGGTCAGCAAAACTTCCCCGGATGTCTGCGTCCGAGGTGTTTGCATAGCTGAAGACGCCCTTCTGGAAGACCGTTTCTTCGACGACGGAACTATCGGCAAAAACGCTGAAGAAAGTAGGAGCAGAAAAGGACGTGAGCTGGCTGGACCGCATGCGAAGTCGACACCGATACCAGTAGGTCGCGCCCTCATCGAGTTCCTGGTCGACGAAGTGACTGCAGAGGTCGGTCGTTGTCTCCCCACTGTCGTAGATGATCAGGCTGAAAAATTGATCTCTTGCGATTTGCCAGTGGGAGGAGAGAAAGGGGGTGGCCGGGCACTCGATCTCAAGCGTGGGTTTGGGGGAAACACTTCCTTCACCCGTCGACGGATACGAGTTGATCGGTGACACCTCACCCGCCATGACCGGAAAAGCCAGAGCCAGGATGAAGAGGCATGCGCTCAAGAATCTTTGGTTTGGAATGAGTCGCGATGCAGAGATTTTTCTCTCTTGACGCAATTTGGAATGGCCGGATGGATCCTTCCATCCAGTATGCAGTCTACGCATAAAATTGACCCCTATCAATTTGAAGCACTCGGATGACTACCCCGAGTTGACTTATCCGTGCCTTACCAACGGATCCCCTTCGTGGAAATGACCTTATATTCATACCAGCCTCCGGGAGTCAAGGCAAGCCGTATTGCCCCGGAAACCGGTCAGAAAACCGGTTTTTCTGGGAGAGAAAGGACATTTGAAGGATTTCTTCGGTAAACCCTTAGGGCAAAAGGGCATTCCGCCGATCGGTTGCGCCCTTGCCCTTCGGGGATCCGGGGCCATCTAGGCCCGGAGGTATCCTTTCGCCTTGCAAGGAGCCCGGGTGGGATTCATGATGTGGACTCCATTGGTGGAAGATGAGGGGGGTGTCACCATCAACACGGAGGCTTTGATGAAGAGAGTCTGCATCCTGAGCGCGCATCGTTTTGAAATCTCACGGGGCCTTTTGGCGATGGTGCTTCTCCTGGGGCTGTCCGTCCCCGGAGCCCGTATCGAGGCAGAGGAGCTCACCGGCCCGCCCCCTTTGGTCGACCTGGATGATGTCTTTGAACCCGATCTCAGCACATGGTTGTCGATGTCACTTCTGGATTTCTGTCCTGAAGGTCCTGCCCCTGTATTCAACGCTAATTTCACGAAGATCGAGCGCACCGGTCATGGCTGTACATTTGAGGCCTATCACTCCTCTGTAGATCCTTTTACTGATCCCAACGCTCCCACGACCCTTGTCTCCTCCCGCACCACGGTCGAGCTGTATATGCCTGCCGACATCGATTTTACAGACACGGTGAACAACTGGATTTTGGTCTGGAAGACTCCTCGTCACCTTGACGGAGAGCCTGAGCCGGAGGGTACTCGCAAGCGCCGTATCTTTGCCCGGAAGGCTTCGGAGAAGGGAATTCCTGTCTGTCTCTGGTTTGATCACGATCGCTATCCCAAAGGCGGTGGTGCGGAAACAGATTCGGTCCCGGTTCAGCTTGGCTCGTCCGAGGGGGCTCTTGCTCGGGACGGGTTTGCCTGGATGATGCGGAAGGACCCGGCCGTCACACCGCTTGAAAAGTCCGATTTCACCCGACTGTGGCGTCATTACGGGATCGGGCAGCAGCACATCGTAGCCACAACTTTTTGTTTGCAGCTCGTCGTTGAGACCTACGGCGCACCTGCTCAACCCTGGGTTGACTCGATCAAGACCATGGTTGCGGATGGTTCCAAGGGTGTTGCTGGTGTCACCGCTGCCTCCGGGGTGGATCCTCGGATCAAGGCTGTCCGGTTCTCGGGAGTCCAGGAATTCAACGGCGATGACACCGGAGCTGCCAGACGCTACGAGACTGACTGGGGCGAGTGCGCCGGTGGGCAACATCTACGCGCGGCGTTCGGGGAGTGGTCCTATGAGAATCGCTTTGAGTCTCCTTCTTATTTCGACATTCACGTGGCCAGTTTTGATCCGGATCGGTATTGCGATAAACTCTGGCTCGACGTCATAGCCACCCACGATTGGAGTACTCCGCTTGCCTCTCACGCATCCTGGTGGGATGCACGCGACGGACTCATCGGAGGGGTCGTGGATCCTCTGGAAAAGCGTTGGGATTTTCGGCTGATCCGGCGCCCCAATGCGAATCACGGTATCTCCTACGGTGTCGGGTTCCGGGGAAACTTTGCGGTCGAAGCGACCGACCTTCTCCTGTGGAGAACGGTGAGAAGCCTGGTTCTCGCCACCGAGCTACCTCGTTGCGAAGTCGTTTCGGTAGACGTATCCAATCCATCCGAATGGTCGGCTCGGATTCGAGTCACCAATGCGGATCTGGTTCCCACGGAAGAATTCAACGCCTGGGTTCTACTCTCGGATGACCGGGACACCCGTCGTTGTGATCCACCCATCGTCTCCGTTGCGAACGGGAACTGCTTCGATGGAGTTCCAGGTGTGGATGACAACAAGGAGGAGGAAGATAAGTTCCTGAAAATCCCGGTGAACACGGTTGTGGTTGATGGTGAGTTTCGAGATGTCACCTGGACGCCTCCGACCGAGCTTCTCGCATTTACTCCCGATCCGATGATCGCTGTTTATATCGAGTTCGTTGCGCGGGGCCCGGTGGGAAGCCAGATCATTGATGATACCTGGGTGCATACCGAGGTCACTCTCAAGAACGCCTCCCAGTATGCTGACCAAACCTGCCCCTGATGAGACAGACTCTGGCGGCGCGGCCATGACGGGCTGCGCCGTTTTTTCTTAGGGCGGGGCGACGATTCTTGGTTGCCGCTTACGGCTCCAGGCGAGAAGCAGCCGAAGCTCCGACCGAAAGTAGAAGCTCGACCTGAGATCGATTGAATCTTGCAACGGATCGGATGTAGTTGTTTCTGGCATGCGCCGAGGCCTGAACAGCTTGCAGAGCTTCTACTGGAAGTCCTTCTCCGCCCCGGATACGAGTCATGTTCAGGTCAAAAGAGTTCCGGGACTCCTCAACATTGGTCACGGAGATTTCGATTTGTCCCCGTCGATGTTGTGCATGATAGTACGCATTCGTGACCTGGGCGCCGGTCTCCTCCAGGGCTCGATCAAGGGCTATGATGGATTGGCGAAGCCGGGCTTCTTGCTCCCGGAGACGTCCGCGGTTGCCAAGCCCCAGGTTTTGAGCCTCCCACACGAGCACCGCAATCAGATCTCCTCGTTCACTGAAGTCGTCGATCTCGGCGCCAGGGCCGCCGCCGAAGCCACCACCTGAAACTCCGACGCGAAGCTCCGGAAGAAGCGGTCGCCAGCGTTCCCGGTCTCGGGTCCTCTTCAACTCTTCGACGCGAGCTCGGCGCTTCAGGACGGCGGGAAGATTCCATCGAGCTTGCTCGATGAGTGCGGGAAGCGATGCATCAGCCGAAAAGAGCTCCATGGGTAGGACCGTTCCTTCTGCTGTATGCAGTGGAATCGACGGGTCGACTCGGATCAGATGGGCAAGCCGGATGGACCGGGACATCATCATCTCTTCCACTTCGAGCTTCTCGCGGAGGCGGAGGGCAAGCTCGTTGCGAGCCCTTGCCGCATCGGCCTCAAAACCTTGACCCGCCTGAGAGAATCCTTCCGCGAGCTGAACAAGCTCCTGAACCTCAGCAGTTGCGATCCTTGCTGCCTTCAGCTGGGCCTCTGCCTCCTGCAAATCGAGATAGGCCCCGGCAACAGCGCCCAGAGTTTCGTTGGTCGCTCCGGCGACGGCTGCCCGCTCTGCCTCGACGGCTTTCTTCGCCGCGGCAGGTTCATGGAAAAGATCACCAAGGTGAACGGAAACGGTCAGTCCCGCTCCGGTGAAAATCGAGTTTCGGCTGGCCTGGACCACCAGGCCCTGGGTTTCTTGAATCTGCCCCTCATGCTTCAAGTAGGTGCCACCGACGGTCAGATTCGGCACCCAACGTGCAGAAGCCTGCTCCAGTCGAGCCTGAGATTCCTTCATTCGTTCCCGGGCCTCCTCGATCTGAAGGCTTCCGGCGCCGGCTAGCCTGAGAACCGTAAGAAGGTCGACGATGTTCTCCTTGTTGTTCCCGGGCTCGGAAGCGTGGGGAGCATCTTGTGGTTGATCGACTTTACTCTCCGAGGTGGAGGGAGGGCTCGATTGAGAAGCGATGCCTTGAGCGATAAAAATCTCCGGAGTGAGGGATCGAAATCGGGCCATCGGGTCGGACTGGCAGCTCACAAGGAAGGCAAGGGATCCGGACAGGATGACGAGAGTTCGACATCGAATGGAAGACGTTCGGGAGGTGGAGCTGTTCATCCTGTTTTCTCCGGTGGTACTTTTCACCTCATTCGACTCATTCTTTGGTTGCTACCGCTTCGACCTTTTGGCCAGCCGAATGAAGCACTCGAGCACCGAGTATCCGGTGGTCAAGACCTGAGGCGTGATCAAGCTTCTCGATCCATTTCGGACGTTCTTGCTCGGTCTTGAAGATCTTGCTGATGACGCCCGCCGGACTCAATCTTGACGCCCAACTGTCCCACCAAGGGCTGAGCTTGGAAGAAAGTGGTTCGAAGATGAAGATCGTCAGTGGCTCCTGAAGAGCACTGGCGAGCTTCGAAAGCAAGACGGTGTTGCTTTCCCGGGAGAGCTCGTTGACCGCCCAGCCGAGCACTATGCAATCCGCTTTGCGAGTCCTCGGAAAATCTCGAGGGAGGGTTCCCTTTTTTGTTTTTGCTTCCAGGCCAAAAGCGCGATAGGTCTTCTTTGCCTCTCCAAGAGCCCAGGGCGACTGGTCGAGGCAGCTCACTTCGGGGGGGGCAAGATCAGGGAAGGTGTGCTGCAGTGCAAGTGCAATCGCGGCCCCGCAGGCTCCGGTGCCACATCCCAGATCTAGAATGCGCTCGGGTGGGTTGGGGCAGTTCTTGAGCCAGTCTGCCACAACGGGATACACGGTCAGGAAATGGAGGGGGCCGTAGTAGGTGGCAAAGGCCGCCTTCTTTCCCTCGCCCATGACGGCTCGACCGGAGAGATTCTTCTTCTTTCTTCCCTGAACATAGAGAGAGGAAACCGCATGAACCCCGCGGCGAATCTCGGGAAATTGGAGCGGCGGCATGAACCGCGAAACGGTGTCTTCGATCCACCGCTCCACTTCTGTTTCAAGGAGAGTCGGCCGCGGGTTCGTTGAGTCTTGGCTCAATCTGGAATCGGCTCTAGCTACTTTGCGGAAGCTCAAAGGCGAGGATGCGCTTCTTGTCACGGACAAAAAGCCGGGTTCCGATCAGGGTCGGAGCGGTCCATGCCACCTTGTCGAGAACCTTCACCTTGGAGAGAATCTCGATGTTGTCTTCGCTGGGAGCGGCCAGGATGAGATTCCCGTCCTCATCGATCATGATGAACTTCCCGTCGGCGTAGATGAAGTTGGTTTTCACGAAACCACGTTTTCGCAAGACGAGAGCGCCGGTGTTCACGTCAAAGGCGCTGAAGATCTGGGCGGTGTCGCCGGTGGTGCCGTAGAGGAGGTCGCCGACGCGAATCGCGTTGGTGTGTCCAAGAGAGGCCTTTCGGTTGGCCCAGATCTCCTCGACCTTGGTTTCTTTGCCTTCCTGGGTCAATTTCACGACTTTTCCACCGGCGCCTCCGGTCGTAAAGAAGAGAAGATGATCCTTCTCGCTCCAGATGGGCGAATTGCAATTGGTCTTGAATTGATTCTCATGGGGGTGGCTCCATTTTTCCTCCCCCG
>JAJDCM010000162.1 GCA_029260825.1 Planctomycetota bacterium
GGTCGATCAGGTTCGCAGCCTCGCGGCGCGTAACCAATACATGTAAACCGCACTTCGCGGTTTCGGGAGGAAAGCGATGAGTTGGGCATGGGACGCGCCTTCAGGCACGTACAAAGACCACGACCTGTCTTCGAAGATTCGCATGGAAGCCATCGCGGATGCGCAGTTCATGAACTTCGTCTCGACGGAGCCGGGCTACGGCAAGAAGAGCGGCGAGACCGTGAACATCACACGGATCGGATCGCTCTCGCCGGCCAACCGCGTCGCGGAGCTGGATCGGCTACCGAGCAACCGCCCGTCGATCGACACCGTGGCGATCACCGTCACCGAATGGGGATCGAAGATCCCGGTGACGAACTTCGAGCAGGATCTCACGCACTTCGACATCAAGAACCCGTTTCAGAGTCGGCTGCGGGATCAGATGAAGCACACGCTCGACGTGGCCGCGGCGGACGCCTTCAAGGCGACGCTGATCAAGGCCATTCCGACGTCGGCCTCGGCGATCACATGGGACACGGACGGCACGCCGTCGTCCACCGCGACGTCGAATCTGACCGTGGCGCACCTGCGGCTGATTCACGACTACATGCGGCAGACGCTCAAGGTGCCGCCCTTCCGAAACGGTCGGTACATCGGCATCGTGTCCACGCGCGCCGCGCGGGGCCTCAAGAACGACTCCGAGTACAAGGACTGGCTGAGTCCGACGACGAGCGAGCCGTTCATCACGGGAATGCTGCCGGCCCGTGGGATCGAAGGGTTCGACATCATCGAGACCAACCACGCCAACGCGCTTTCCGATCTCGTCGGCTCGAGCACGGTCACGGGCGAGGCGGTCTTCTTCGGTGCGGACGCCGTGGTCATGGCTGACGTGCAGAGCCCCGAGCTTCGCATGGGTCTGACCGAGGATCTGGGCCGCTTCCAGGAAATCGGCTGGGTGGGCATCTTCGAATTGGGTCTGGTTTGGACCCTCGCATCGCATTCGCGCTGCGTCCACGTCTCGTCCGACTGAACCGCAAGGCACGAACAGGAGACTCTCATGAGCTTCACGGACTACAACTTCTCGGAAAGCGGCGTCGTCGCCGTGGACGCGACGGCTGACGCCTTCATCATCACGCCCGCGGTTCCGATCGACGTGCGTCGGTGGGGTCTCGTGGTGACGATCGCTGTCACGGGCACGGCGGGCGTCATTGCGGTCGATCATCGCATCACCGCGGGGTCCGACACGGGACGCGTCAATGCGTACGGAACGAAGACGCTGCGACTGAATCAAGCCTCGATGGTCGCTGGACAGGTGCTCTACGTGGAGCCTGACAACGGGCCGCTCGAAGTGAACCCGGGCGAGCAGCTCGTCTTCCAGGTTACGGCTGCTGCCACGGCGGGCGATGGCGTACTCTGGGCAGAGTACGACGTGAAGCCGTTCTCCGGTGCTCGTGTACTGCCCGCAACGCGTTACATCAACGCAGGAGCGTAATCGATCATGCCGGCGATTGATCTGGACCGCGGTGTCGTGTCTCGGATGTTCTTTGAGGACCCCGCGTCTCAAGGCATCATGATCTCCATGTACAAGGGCGTCCCCGGAGAGTTCTACTGGCCGAACGGGACGGTCGTCGATCTGGACGCACCCATTCGACCGGACGGACCGCTGGGTAAGAAAGCGGTGGAAGGCGCGGGCTTCAAGCTCAAGGATCTTCTGCTGGAGAGGCGTCTCAACGAAGCGAAGATCGCCAGCACAGCCAAGCTCCATCAAGCGATGGCCGAGCGTCGCGAGGCAATCGAGAAGGCGGCGGCGTCGGGCAATGCGGCGGAGGTCGAGAAGCTGATCGAGGCACCGCTTCAGATGCCGAAGGACGAGACTCCGGCGGCAGGTGCGAGCGGAGGCTCTGTAAAGCGGCGGGCGTAACCTTCAAGTTGCGCCGCCAGGAGAAGCAACGTGGCGCAGCGCAGCGCGCTTGAAGAAGCGGTCAAGCGAAAGCTGATCGACGAAGACGCACAGAAGCAGATCGCTGCAATCCCCGACTTCCTTCAGCGCGCGCAGCGCGACCTGGAGGATCTCTGTCTTTTCCGCGAGCAGCACGCGGAGACCGTGTTCTCCACGATCACGAATCTGACGCTCACGACGGCGCAGACACCCTCTGATTTCATTCGTGTCCGACCGTTGGCGCCCAACGAAGAGGGGCCATTCTGGGTGGACGGGATGGGGTCGCCTACCGCCATGCGACTTCTGGAAAGCCGGGCGGAGGGTCTTCGTGACTACGGCTACGACACGGTTCCCGCAACCAACCCGGGCGCACCGAAAGCGTTGACGCTCGGAACGGACGACTCACTCGGCTTCATGGAGGTGTTTCCCGCTGCGGACGCCAACGCGCCGACTGGAACGTACCGCGCGCTCACCACGTATGAGCTTCACCTTCCGTACTGGAAGCGTCTCGCAGAGCTTTCCGCGAGCACCTCAGAAAACGTGTTCACGACGGATCTTCTTGCGAGGCAAGACCTGGAGGAGCAGGCGACCGCGCTGGCGCTTTTCGAAATGCGCTACACGGATGCGGCGGCGGCGTATTTCTCCTACTCGACGAGCATCGGTGAGGATCTACGCTTCGACCAGAAGATGAAACGCGTCGATAAGCACGCTTCGATACACATGGGCAAAGGCTACGCTTGGAGCCGGCGCACCCGAGGGAGACGCCGCTAATGCCGTTCGCAATCGACACCGTGACCCCGCAAGATACGATGCTGATTTCGGTCTTCCCGTCGAACGAGCGGACGCACCGTACGTCGCTGACGAATATCATCGCGACGGAGCACGAAATCGCCTCTGGACATCACATGTTCCCGGGTGGCACGACGGCTGCGCGTGACCTGATCACGGATTGGCCTCTGGGTGCGGTCTGGTATAACGACGATTGGGGTGGCTGGGAAAAGGTCGTCTCCGTCGGACCGATCGTATGGACCACGGCGCTCAGCTACGGGAGCGGAACGACCGTCGCGCGGGACGCACTAACCAACGTCCCGACGGGGTTCCTCTGGTACAACACGGACACGGAGAGCGCCAATTTCTACAACGGCGCGACGTGGGACACCGTACCCTCGATCATGGACCCGGCGACGATGTTCGATTCGG
>JAJDCM010000163.1 GCA_029260825.1 Planctomycetota bacterium
GCTTGGAACGTAATCTGTGTGCCGCAACGTTGTTGACGGAGGGAAGAAGGATGTCGGGGTACGGACGCCCCGATTTTGGTCGCGGCAGGAAACCGAGGTGCGCGTCGAGGAGAAAATTCAGACCGGCGAAAGTTTGGGAGAATCCGGAGCGGGATTTCGGGGAGGGGTGCGCCCTGAGAGTTTCCGAACAATAGCCGCATTTACCCTTCTCTCATACGCTTGTTTGAGGTCTAGCCGAGAAGAACCATAAGCCCGATGTGATGACGCCTTCGCGGTAAGCCGGGTGCGGGAAAACCGCACGCCCGGTTTGATGTGGCGGGAGCTGGAAACGTGACCATGGGAGCCGGACTGAGGCCCACACCGAAAGGTGTGGATCAGCCACCGGACCCTACAGTGCGCGCGCCAGCTCTCGACCCGACCGTCAGTCACATAGATGGCCAATCATCCAATTGAACAGGCGGAAATGGCTCAAAACGCACCTAGGCATCGACTTGGACGATGGCGATCATTATGAACGCATTGCGCCTATGAATGATATGTTATTTTTGACAGGACCCTTAGGCTCTTTGCTGGGACATCCATCGAAGAGACAGCTCGAATCCTTAACACGTCTAAGAGGTCCTTCGAAAGATCTTGGGCAGCAACACGACTATGGTTCTTTGCCGAACTAAAATGAGGGAGAGCGGCCCATCTTTTTTGCTAGGCCGCCCTCCACTGCATTACGGACGCCCCTAGTTCGTCACATGTACCTCAATCCCATTCGTCACCGAAAACCTCATCCCACTCGTATCACTGGCGTCCTTCAACACCCCCTGCACCCAAAGCCTATCCCCTGCGGAAAACGTCCCGCCCGGAATCACCATAATCACTCCCGGAGGATTCGCGCCCGTAGCTTCTGGCGTGGAGCACAGAACCAGAGCACACCGACCCGGGATTGATTTGGCCGAATACGTCGGGCAGACGGCGTTACAGGTACCATTCAACGGATCCATACACATGGGCCCCAGATCAATCTGTCCACTTTGCAGCAAAAGCTGCTTTTGTGTGCCCGATGTCGGAGCGCTCGTCCAGACCCAAATGGCGTGGCTCCCTGACGCTGGTCCAGCCGGAGCAAGGTCAAGGGACACCTGCATAGCGCTGTCCTTGTCGACGAACAGAATGCGCTCTGGTCCGCTTCCACTCTGTCCGTTGACCTTCAAAACTCTCGCTGCCGGGTTCCCCGCATCCACATCCACATTGCCCGCTCGACAGTCGATATCCGCAACATCAACCTGGATTTGACGCGAAGTAGTCTTGCCCGAGAATAGATCTTCTGTTACGACATCAAGGGTAAAGCTACCCTCACCGGAGTAGGTGTGATCCGCACTGGCCTGACTGCCACTCTGTGCATACGCAAGTGAGCTTGGCGACCCGTCTCCCCAATTAAAGGTGTACTTGAGATCGGTCTCGTAGGCGCTCGAAGAGGTCGCAAAGTACGTGTGTGTCGTGCTCTCATAGATTGCGGTCGGACCGGAAAGAACAGGCGGGGCAGGGGGGAGCGAGAGATTCGTCACATAGACAGCGCCGGAGCTGGTCCCGTTGCCGTCCTCTTGATACGCTCCAATGAATATCTGCCCGTCTGTATTTAAGGCAATCCTGCTGCCGTAATTGTCTTTCTCCTCACCGTCTGACGCTTGGATTTCTTCCTGCTCGATCCAAACTCCATCAACGTCGGCAAAGACGTAGACCGAGCCGGTGTTGTGACCGATGCCACTAGCATTCGCAGCACCTATGAAGATCCGGGTACCGTCCGTGCGCAGGCCTCCGTTTCCGAAGTTATCAAATGGAAGCGAGTTGCAGGCGGCCAGCATCTGCTCTTGAGGCCAGCCCGTGCCATCGTACCGGAAAACATAGACCGCACCTGAGTTCGCAGCAGGCCCAGTAAACGGATCGTCCCTTCGAGCTCCCACAACAGCCAGGTCGCCAATAATGTCGACTGCAGAACCAAAGAAATCTTCGTTCGACGTATCTGAGCCGATGAGACGAGCTTCTTGTGCCCAGAAAGAACCATTGTATCGGAAGATGTAGGCTGCGCCCGAATTCGTGCCCGCAAATGGATCCAGATCCGCACCCACGATAGCGACGTCGCCATCGATGGCGACGGTCCAGCCAAAGTTCAGCGTACCTGTCGCTGTGATCTTCTGCTCCTGAATCCAATTTGCTCCGTCGAATCGATAGATGTACGCTGCACCATTGCCCTGGTGTGCCCACGATCCAACAATGGCCACATCGTCGTCGAGGTCAAGACTCTGGCCAAACCGATCCATGGAGGCGCCATCGGATGGCACGAGTTTCTGGGCTTCACTGAAGGCCTCACCGCTCTGGCTGAAGACATATGCGGCACCCGATCCGCCGTGAAACCGCGCACCCACGAGCGCGACGCTCTCGCTCATCGACACGGAGATTCCAAAGTTGTCTCCCGAATTAAGACCATCCAACGTCACGAGCTTTCCAACTTGATCCCAAACCAAGCCGTCGTATTCGTAGATGTAAGTCGAGCCTGCGTCGGTGCCCTCATCATCGTCCTGAAAAGCGCCCAAAAGGGCGTACGTTCCGCTGGCGGCGATCCCCAGACCCAGCTCATCGCCTGGTCTTCCGTCCGACGGTAGAATCTTTTGAAACTGCGTTTGCGAACTACCGCAGTCGATCAAGCGACTCACCCCGCAGATTTCAAACTCCAGATCAGGAAGATCTGGATGCATGTCGTCGCACGAGTTGACGAGAGCAATCCAAGTAGGGTTGGCGCAGAAGAATCCGTCCGGGTTGCGAAAAACTCCGGGCTCCCCATTGTCGGTGCTGTCTCGACACCAGTACCATCGGCGATCCTCCACACCTCCGTCCGGTAGATCCGCCTGGATCGAGAGCCAGTAGGTCCCCGGAGCAAGTCGGAAAGTCGGACTCAGGTTGATCAGAACACTCCCGGTCCCGAGACCTACATCCGTATACGGCAGTGTTTGCTGCGAGACAATAAGAGCACCAGGGCCTCCACCAGCATCGTCATAAATGAAAACATTGAATCCATCCGGAACTGGATCGATCCCCGTGTACACGCCTCGGGCATAGACCTGCCTCAAATACCAGACTTCGTCCTCCGGAATGTTGAAATCGTCGGCGCAATGGGCGTTGAACGTAGTACCCCCACCCTGGCTGACCTGACTGATGCGACAAAATGTCGATGAAAAACAGTTGGCTTGAATATGGAGTGTCTCATCACATTCAGAACAAGTACCTCCCCGAGAAAGGTCCGGGGGCACCAGCGGACCGTTTGGCCCTTGAGCCAATGCCGGCGAGGCAAGACATCCTAGCGATGCCAAGTAAACAAGAAGCAAACTAAGTGGATTGAAGTACATTGATGTTCTCACGGAATATTTCCTCTCTACCACGGGGCAAACCTTGGCTACTGATTCACGTAAGCGTGCACACTCGATAGGAGAGTCCAGGAACGGCGCGACGATCCCCCGAGGACTCTGTCTTCGTTGTCAGTGAGAACGTCGGCCGTCGGGTGTCTCCGCCAAAAAAGAGCGAGATTTTTGTTGGGAGATCCACGGCGATGGACTGGCTCAGAGCTGACAACAAGGAGGTCGTGAGTCTCGACGTTCTTGATAGCGACCAATCTCAGCTTCAAGCTGAAGTGTTGAAACTCCGCGCCCGGGTCAAGAAACTCCGATCTGTTCTTCGACTCCTCGCCGTCCTGCTCAACGTTTCTGGCTTCAACCTGGTCAACCAACGACTCCCCGAAGAGCGCCAGAAGCTCAGGGTCCTCCGAGCCATCGATCATGCACGCAAGACCGCATCACTCCGCACGGTTCTTCGAGTCCTCGGACTTTCTTCCGCTCGTTACCATGCCTGGCGTCGACTTCAGGAAGGATGCGCGCTCGACGATCAATCTTCCTGTCCCCGTACCTCGCCTCAACGCCTCACTCTCTCCGAGATTCGAACCATCAAGCAGATGGTCACCTCACCCAACTACCGTCATGTCCCGGCCGGCACACTCGCAATCCTCGCCCAGCGACTTGGAAAAGTGTTCGCCTCACCGACTACCTGGTGCCGGCTCGTCCGAGAGTACGGGTGGCGACGACCTCGACTCCGTGTTCATCCGGTCAAACCAAAGGTGGGCTTGCGGGCGACACGAGCGGACGAAACATGGCACATCGACACGACAATCATCCGACTACTCGACGGGTCCAAAGCCTATTTGCACGCAATCATCGACAACTTCTCGAGACGCATCCTTGCTTGGCGAGTCGCCGAGAGTTTTTCTCCAGGCAACTCCGTCGCCATTCTTGTCGAAGCCGCAAAAGGAGCCAGCAAATCAAGTGAACCACCAGCGGTCTTGACCGACGGCGGCACCGAGAACATCAACTCGCACGTCGACGATCTCATCGAGCGCGGAGTACTTCGTCGAATCCTTGCCTTCGCCGATCTCAAATTCTCTAACTCAATGATAGAGGCATGGTGGCGGGTTTTTGAAGCACCAATGGCTATTCCTCAACACGCTCGATAGCATTGCCACCGTCATTCGGCTCGTGGCGTTCTATGGAAGAACACAATCAACGGCTCCCGCACTCGCCGTTCTGTGGCCAAACGCCCGACGAGATGTACTTCGGAAACGCTGATCGAATCCCCGATGAGCTAGAGGCCGCGAAAAGAGCAGCGAGACTCAATCGCCTCGAGTCGAATCGAGCTCTCGCGTGCGAGATCTGCGATGAGAAGGAGGAGACTGTTTCAGATCCAGCAGCAGCGTGAAAGGAGGAACTGCCCGACCCGAAACCAATCATGATGACGCGAGAGTTCAGATCTGAGGAGCGAGATGCACCCCCTGGTGCCCCCGTCCTCCGTGCATCGCCGGGCCCCCGAATGTCGAGCCCTCGTACAAGAAAACGCCAGAATGTCCTGACTGGCAGCTCGGCCAAGGAACTCCTCAAGCCCGGATGGTATTTTCGGGACGGACAAGCTTCAACGAGAGCAGTCTTTTGAAAGATACGGAGCCGAGAGCCTTCTTCATCCCCATGGGGCTAAGGGCTGGGAGCATCGCTCGGGTTCAAGATCCCAGGCATGGCCTCGACGCACTGGGTCGCAGCGCAACGACAGAGCCCGGAATAATCAAGCCCTTTGACCGTAGCTCGCAGCTTGTCAACTTCGCCCGACACGAGCGGACCTTTGAAGTTGCAGATGCTGTAGGAGGACTGATCGGCGTGTTCTTTCACTTGGAGCTCGCCCAAAGGGTACACGGTGGTATACAACTTCTGTGTCCAGACAAGGGTCGAGAATAGTTGGCTCCAAATGGGTTCGGGGTAGCCTACGTCGCAGAGAAATGAAGCTAGCTCGGCAAACAGGAAATAGGCACCACTCGAGGGTTGGCCAGCAGTCGCCCCACTTGGGAGAGGAAGTCGGAGATTACTGTTGGCGAAAAGCTCGAAGGCCTTCGACATCTCCTGGAGTAACTCTTCTTCCGAAATCTGTCTACGGTCTGATGAAAAGAGACTTCTTCTTCCAATGTCGAGGATGCGCTCTCCCAACAGTTTGGCATGGCCAATCAATGGTGAGTTCAGTTCGGGTGGGAGGACGCAGTTCGACGATTTGTTTGAAATCCACATCTGCATTCGCTCCCTCATTCGATCTTCGAGGGTCGATCGGATCTTGAGGTGATTCAGCAGCCTTGTGCGCTCCTTGTCATCGATGTGCTTTCTCTTATGTCGTTCAATAATTAGGGTCGGAGATGTGTCGAGGTCCAACCACGCAAAAAACCTCTGGTAACTTGAACAAGGGTCTCGCTCCGGCAACTTTCCCTCTTCAACTTTCAGAACGACACGATAGACCTCGTCTAGGTACTGACTGGCCGTGACAATAAGCGGTCGATCTTCGCCAGAGAACGATTGCGGTTCGCTAGAGCCAGGGACGCAGCTCTCCCCTTCGAAGAGAAGAGATTCCTCGCCCTTATCCAGGATGAACTGCAGGGGAACTAACCGTTCGTAGAAGCTATGGATCTTTATGGGTTTTCTGGGAAGCCCATCGAGGATCTCGAAACCCAAAACGTTTTGTGGAAGCGTATCGCCGTTGTCAAGAGGACTTAGGCCAGAGGGGGGTTGAGTGGCTCTTGTTCTCAGTAGTCCTCGGACCGGATCGAAGACAATGTAAAGGCGTGGAAATGAGAACACCTTATCCTCGCGTTGAAAGTAGTCGCTGATGGGTGATAGGTTGATCTCTTGCTGTACGTAGTTGCTCATCTCAATTTCCTACTACTTCGTCTGAACTACCATTAGATAGCGCACATACGCGGTGGCAGCATTTATTTTGCAAGTGTCGACAACTTCAGCGGATTGAGCGTTGTGCACTTGGAACGCGAATCCGACCTCTGTCCCCTGAACAGGTTGCCAAGAGTCAATCACCCAGCGGTGATTCGAGAAGATCGCCTTGTCTGCCTTCCAATTCGGGAGCTTGCTGTGGAGGTAGGTTGTGGCTGCCGCACGACAGTCATCCTCGGGATTTCCGGAGGACATGACCGAAACATCTTTGCGAGGCACCTTCTTTATCAGCTCTAACGCGTCGCCCGCAAAAGGAAAAGAAAGGTGCTTCTTTGCGTTTGCTTCAGACGTCGAGGGGATGGAGATGGACCCTGTTCGGGCACAGGGATTGGCGATAATAAGAGTTTCATAGGACATTTTCGTTCTCCTTGGCTATTGTCAAAGATGTTTCACGGGTTTGCTGATTTGGCACACCGGAATCCCCGGTAGGAAACTGCATATCTTTCCCCGATTCCGACGAAGGCGAAAGTGGCGAGCGACCACTTTCGCGCAACCGCATTCCAGGCACCACCAAAAGTCACGCGATCCCACGGGCGCGGGGTCAGCATTCCTTCGAAGTCAACGACCGGTAGACTCTCCGTGTACTCATCCACATTCCCGTACAGGTGAAAGATTCCTTCGGGAGAGCTAGCCTCCGCGTGACTCAAGACAGGAACGACATTTGAGAAGTAAAGGTTCAAAGTTTTCTCGACGGAAGAATGGGAGTACAGTTCATCGGGCGAGTTCACGTTCCCCTTGGGAGGTTCCGTGCCATCATCCAGATAGGGTGTGAGTCGACCGTCAAGGCCTCGGGCTGCATACTGCCACTCTGCCGCCGTTGGTAGCCGTTTTCCCCGCCAAAGCGCGTAAGCGGCTGCATCGAGCCAGCTCACTCCGACGACGGGAAGCGGATCATGGTGCGGATCTTCGCTGATTCGATCCCAGTACTTGGGCCTTTTCCGTTCGGGATGCGCCTGCAAAAACTCGCGATACTCCGCGATCGAAACTTCGCATCGGTCGAGGTAGAAGGGCTCGAGGCGGGCTATCTTCCCATCGAAAGGACTGTATTCTCCTGCAGTTGGGATGAACTCGTAGTCTAGGCCCTCGAAATACGCCATCCCGTTCCCTTGATGAGGGATCCCTTCTTCATCAGCGTGATGGTGAGCCGTAATCTGGGTGCTCATTGATGCTGGTCCGGGCTGACACGGGAACTCTCGATGGCCACCGTCGGGGAACTCCAACATGATTCGGTAGAACCCGGCTTGAATCGCATATTCAAGGAGCGGAGTCTCTCCAATCGAGATCTTTTCACCCACTTCGCTCGAATGGACGTCCACAGGACGTGCATAGACCTGAGCAACAAGTTCGTTTTGGTGATGGTCAAAAGCACGCACGTTGAGGGTGGGAAGAGCCGACTCCATTCGGGCGAGCTCCCGGAGACCGACATCCTCGGGGAAAACGTAGGAACATTGAAGCAGTTTCTGGAGCCCAGATAGTCGAGACATCTCCCGGATGCCTTGTGGCAAAGTCATGTCACGTCCGCGATCAAGAGCTGTTTTCCCCTCTTGGATCCACGCTTCCTTGAGGTCGTGAAACTTGCTTTCGAGCTCTATGTAAACAGGGTCATCGGCACCCTTTTGGGTCGATCGAAGAGTCGTCAAGTCTCGGCGCCCTTGCATGAGTCGGCGGATGGGGAATGTCTCGAGCGAGAGAGACACGAAGTTACCTAGGGAGTCCCGCAAAGATCTGACGCGACGGGTTCGAGTGACCTGGTCGGTCAAAAAAGCGCCAACAACGAAGGAGACGAGAACGAGGGAAAGGAGGAGCAACGAGCGACGCCGGCGCAGCACAAAACGCCGCGCGTGATCGAACCACGACGGAGCCCTGGCCTCGATGGCTTGGTGATTTAAGAACCTATTGAGGTCCATAGAAAAAGCTCTTGCCGTTGGATATCTCTGGTCGGGATCTTTCTCCATTGCCTTGATGCAGATCGTCGCTAGGTCGCGCGGAACGCGGGAGTTGAGCTTCCGAGGAGAAGGTGGGTCGTTTCGAAGTACGTTATTAAGAATCTGCCGAGGATCCGCATCATCGAAGGGTCGAGCGAGGGTCAGAAGTTCGAAGAGGACGACGCCCAGTGAGTAAACATCACATCGGTGGTCGATGGGGCGACCGGGCCGAATGCGCTCCGGACTCATGTAATGGGGTGTTCCGAAGATCTCCCCGGTTCGACTGAGGTCCGTAGCACTTTGGTCTCGTGCCAAGCCAAAGTCTACGACCTTGATCGATCCCGACTCGTCGAGCAGCAGATTGTGCGGCTTGATGTCTCGATGAACAATCCCCTTGCTGTGAGCATGATCGAGTGCGTCTGCCGATTGTTCGATGAGTTTGGCCACTCGGCTAAAGTAGTCGATTGCCCCTGTGTCCAATTCGGTTTGGCTTACGGAAGTTTGTAAGTTCTCAGCGTCATCGTCTATTCGATCTTCGGATGAATTGAAATTCACCTTCGATCTGTCCGTCATGGGAAGCGGAGATTCGGTTACAATGCTGGCTCGTTGGAGCCTCCTCAACTCGGAAGCCAGGTCGACTCCCTGAACGTACTCCATGGCAAAGTAGTAGCTGTCACCGTCATGGCCCGTCGTGTAGACGGGGACAATGCCCGGATGCTGTAGCTTGGCGACCGCTTGTGCTTCTCGTTCGAAACGCTGAATTTGGTACGAGGATTTGGCGTGGGAGTTGGGAAGCACCTTCAAAGCGACGATTCGGTTTAGTTGCGATTCACGAGCGCGGTAGACGACTCCCATCCCCCCCCGACCAATCTCGCTGAGAAGCTCGAATCGACCCAACTTTTGGCCGCATGAGCTGTGGTCGATTTGTTCGTCAATTGACCCATCGTGGGGAACAGAATGTTGCGCCTCCCCTAACGATAGTAGCGAAGGAATCTCTAGGAAGCTCTTGTCTTGACCTGCCTCGAGCATGGCTTCAACCTCCGCTCTTACACTCGGATCCCCGCCACATGCGGTGGACAGGAATCGAGACCTTTCTTTAGGGGAGAGCTCGATTGCCTCAAGAAAGAGCTCCTTGATTCGCGACCAATCTTCGTTGCTCACCCGAGCTCCTTTCGCAGCCACGCCTTGGCGACCTGCCAATCGCGTTCAACGGTTCGCAAGCTAAGTCCGAGCTGACGGGCTACGTCCGGCATGGATTGTCTGCCAAAGAAACGGAGCTCGACCAGCCGCTCCAGTCCGGGTTCCAATCTTCTCAGTTTGGTTAGAGCGTCATTTAAGGCCAGAATGTCATCTTGGGAGAGCCGGTAGTCTGCTACGAGAATGTCGAGGGGTAGGCGTTCACCATTTGAGTTCCTTTTGTGTCTTTTCTTCGCACGGATATGGTCAACAATGATGTATCGCATGACGCGAGAAGCGGTACGTAGAAAGTGATCGCGACCGTTCAACGGAATGGAACCGACACGACTGATCCTCATCCAGGCCTCGTGGACGAGTTCCGTGACGCTCAGTGAATGTCCTTGGCCTGCACGCCGGATTCGCTGCTTTGCGAGACGATGGAGTTCGTCATAGATCCTTGTCGCCAGTTCTTCGCGGGCGCCCTCGTCTCCATCCTGAATTCGATGCAAGAGATCCGTTACAGTATGGCTGGATTCTGAGTTTGTGCGATGGGCACCAGGTGATGCGTCGGTTCCACGAGTCGGGTCCGGGGTCAACGAAACTTCCTCTTCCGGGGGCGAGCTTATTCTCCACGGGTCCACTACCCACATGTCACAGTACTCCAGAGTGTTTTGGTCAGTCAAGGCTTTTGCCACTCCACCTGAGAGAGCGCCGGCCAGCGCAAATTACCGCCAAAAAAAGAAAGTTTTCTCGAATTCGACGGGCGATCTTGCCTGTTGTCCCTCCCGAAAATGCCATCCGGACCGAAAGGAGCCCAGCGTTGACCTGTCATTTGGGGACGCGGTAGCTCCGATGGGTTGGATGAACTCCTTCATTTGTCCAAGAGTCGAGTCGTCAGAGGCCTTGGGCGGGAAAGTGCGCAGGGAATCCCGGGGGAGTGACCGAGGTGATTCGTTGAATTGGGATCGTTACGCGGCTCGCGTGTACCGATGATGAAGGCCACCGACCATCGGCTTGGAAATCACTTGTCCGTTTTCTGGCGGGTCAACCCTCCGCGGAATCGGAGAGTTCCGGTCCAACGAGAGATGTGGCCGCACTTCGTGATAGTAATTCAAATATCCTGAGACGATCCGCCGGAGGTGATTCTCACCAAGCACGATAACGTGGTTGAGGATCTCTCGCCGAAGCGAACCGATCACTCGCTCCGAAAATGGATTCTGCCAAGGAGATTGCGGCGCAGTTCGAACTTCTTCGAGCTCAAGAGACTTCACTTTGTTTCGGAAGACCTCGCCATAAATCGAATCCCGGTCGCGTAGAAGGAAGCTAATGTCGAGATCATCTTCATGCGTAGCCTGCTGAATCTGAAGCGCCGTCCATTCTGCGGTGGGGTTGTGTGTCGCGTTGAAGTGGATGATTCGCCTTTGCTGGTGATGCAGAACGATGAATCCAAAGAGAAGGCGGAATGTGGCGGTTGGGACGACAAAGAAGTCGCACGCGATCGTTTCGTGAATGTGGTTTCGAAGAAACGTACGCCAGGTTTGTGACGGTCCATTTTTTGGCTTGATTCGGTATTTGTCAACGGTCGACTCAGCAACCTCGTGGCCGAGAAGACGAAGCTCGGACTGAATTCTGGGCGTTCCCCAGGTCGGATTTTCTCGGGACATGCGGTGGATGAGCGTGATGATTTTTCGATTGATTCTTGGTCGGCCAGGCTTCTTTGACTTCCAACGCCAGTAGTACTTGAATCCTTGTCGATGCCACCGAATGACGGTTGCAGGCTGGACGATGAGGAGAGCGCTTCTCCAATCACGGAAGATCTTGGAGAGGATGACCCAGAAGACGCGGTCGATCCGATTGAGCTTGGGCTTGGGTTTCTCTCGCTTGAGAACGGCGAGCTGTTGACGCAAGGCGAGGTTTTCCAGGGCAAGCTTGGGCTCTTGTTTTGAAGGCGGCACGGAAAAACAGGATCAGAACTCGGAGCAACGGGCAAATCTCCACTCGTCGGGGTCTCGATATGGGCTAGAATGGCGTTTGCCGATTGTGATTCATGATCATCGTAAGTGCAAGCGGCGTAGAGATGACGGCATTTTCGGGAGGGACAGCCATCGCGCCAGTCCTCGACCCTACCAACCACGACAGCGGCCGCGCTAGGCTGGGATTTCAGAAAGAAAATCCGAAAGGGGAAGGATTTCCACATCGTCTATGAGCTGCCGACGTTTGCCAAGAAAAACGACGATCTTGCGCTCGACGTGGCTAACACGATCGGAAAATGATCGGAGGCCTGCGAGAGATGTTCGCGATACGTGACTTCCGGATTTCACCTCTACAGCCCAGATCTCCCTACCGATCTGCAAGATGAAATCGACCTCTGCGCCGTGTCGCGTGCGATAGTGGAAGATCGATAGCTCTGGCCATAAGGAACCCGTTCTTCGATAGAGTTCCTGTGCAACGAAATGTTCAAACAAAAGCCCACGCTCATCGTCGAAACATCGATCAAGAGGTCGGCGCAAAATCGCGTTTCGTACGCCCAAGTCGAACAGGTAAAGCTTTGGGTGGGCGACAAGGCTCGCTCGATCTGATCCACTCCAAGCTCTGATCCGAAACAGGATCAAAGTGTCTTCCAGAATCTCGATGTATCTGCGGCAGGTCTCGTAACTCACTCCGGCGTCGCGGCAGAGAGCGTTGACGTTGAGTATCTGTCCTGAAGAAGCCGCCATGAGATCGAGGAGACGGGCGTATCCACCAAGTTCACGGACAAGGGCTTCTGCCTGAATTTCTTCTCGAAGATAAATGTCAGAATAGCTGCGTAAGTCTTCGTGACGGATCTCGGCATCGGACTCGGAATAGATCCCTGGTAATGTCCCATGCGCAAGTGCCCCTTCAAGTGAAAAATCTTCCCCCAATTCGCAGGCTAGGAGAGGATGCAATGCATGGGAATGAATACGCCCAGGCAGGAGGTTTGCCTGCCCCCGTCGGAGCTTTCGCGCGCTCGAACCAGACAGGAGGAAGCGAAACCGGCGGGGACGCTCGTCGAGAAATACCTGGACTGAGTTGAGGAGCTCGGGGATCTTCTGGACTTCGTCAATGAACACGGTTCGTTCGCCAGCGATGGCTCGCAGTTCGCGTTCGAGGCGACTTGGGTCGGTGACGTAATCGCGGAAGGTTTCCAGGCTCGCGAGGTTGATTGTGAGATCCGGCTTCATTGACATCAGGAGCGTTGATTTCCCGACCTGCCGAGGCCCGAGGAGAAGAAGGCTACGATTGCCTTTCGTGAGTTTTGGGGTGAGCGCTCTTTCGTACATGTGAGTAATTATGCCGCTATTTTACCCACAAGCAAGGAAAATGTTACTGTAGACTCCGCTGCTTTGCGTGATCTACCGGCAAAACTGCGGAAGCTTGGCCGTACACCCGTCGAGGTGCTGAAGAGATACGAGAAATGGAAAGATGTCGTGAGTATCTCCGGTCCAAAGGGCTTAAGGCTGATCAAGGGTTTTCACGACGAGGCTTTGAGGGGAGAGTGGAGGGGATGTAGGTCATCCCGACTCGGACTCCAGTACCGGGTGATCTACCGGATCGTTGCTGATGAGGTTCTGATTCAAGTGGTGGACCCAACACCTCATGATTGTCGGCGGAGATAGAAAAGGATGAAAAGAAGTGGCTTTCGAAAGGCTCGGAAGACTGTGGAGGTTTCGCCGGGCGAGTCGGTTCGTATCATGCGGGAGCTTCAGGAACTCAGTCAGAATGAACTCTCGGAATTGACAGGGATTCCACAGTCGACGATATCATCGATTGAGAACGATCGGGTGAATCTGGGTGTGGAGCGTGCAAAGGTTCTCGCGCGGGCTTTGAGGTGCCACCCCGCGGTTCTCGTTTTTCCTGGTTGGGAAATCGACAAAGAGACCGCCGCATAGTCATGTTAGTCCAGCACTTGAACAAGTATAGTTCTGAATAGCCCGATGAAGTGACCGCTCACCGAAGAAGATCGGATTCGATCCAGGCATTCGGATTTTATTGAAGGAACAAAGCGCTCTGCGTATGCGTTCAAGTCGCTATATTTTGTATCTCCGTCATGAAGGAACTACTTCCCTGGGGCTCCTGTCGCACACGGCAAGGAGGCCATCCGCGAACTCGTGAAAAGGAATCGTTCTCTTCATGAATAGTTCTGGCGCACGGCTATTGAGTCTCGAGAATGATCCCGTTCGTCACCGAAAAGAACGTCGGACTCAGCGCCGCCGTATCTTGCACCAGGCCCTGCAAGGTCAATGTTGTAGGAAATGCCAGCCCCTGACTACGGGTGATTGACCAGGGTGTGAAACCGGGCCCAGAGATCTCGTTGGCACCCGTGCACGCGAGCTCGGGAATGCCGTCGCCACGCACACAGAAAATCGGTTGAGGAGTCCCCCCATGAAAAGGAGTTGGGTTTCCGAGTAGTCCGACGAACGCGCCGTTTGTGTTGAGAAGCACGGCTGGACCTTCCGACGCACCCGGCCAGACCCACAATAGGTATCTTCCACTTGTGGGGCCGGCCATGGCGGATTCGAAACTCACGGTGATCGGTTCCCCTACGTTCACGACGACTCGCCGATCCTCATCTCCCGCGCCTTCGACCTGGCCAACCTTTACATCGTCGACGTACCACCCGACGCCGGAAACCGACAAGTCACAGGCGAGTCGAAACCGAAGGACCAGGGTGGATCCCACGAATTGGGTGACGTCGACCTCAACCATTTCACAGGGAGGTCCGGCCTGCCCCGACCAGGCCGGGCGTCCCGCGATAGGACTCATGAACGTCTCACTGATCACCATGTTGTAACCCCCCGACAGGATGTTGGGGCCAAGATCGAAGAAGGGCCCTCCGTCGATTGATGCTTCCAGCACGCAGCCATCGAAGCCCGGTTCCATGTCGAAGACATGAGAAAAGCGCATCGTCGTGTTGTGGGCGGTGACCGTGAACGGCAGTGTGTCAAGCCGGGCATCCTTGATACCCGCTTCATCTGCAGAGAACCAGATGTTACTACCGCTGCAGTTATTGGGGGGGCTGTTGATGATCGCCCAGTCATCGGGGAGACTGGTCTGAGTGGCGCTGTGGATCCAGTTGCCATCCCCCGACTCCATGTCGTCGCAGAATGACAGCACCGATCGATTCACGAAGAGGACATCGGTTTGGCCATTTCCCCCCAGGAAGTTTGCGCGAACCCAATCCAGGCCGTTATCGAAGGTCGTGAAGGTGACGATGGTCTCTGGAGATGCCATCACACGGAAGCCGTCGTCGTCGACGATCGGCATGAAGCGGAAACCCGGGACGATATCCGCCTGGATGAAGAACTTCATGGCCAGCATGTCCAGAATCTCCGGGATGGTGTCGGAGGGAGTCGTTGGCACCTGAATCGAGAACGTGTCTCCGTTCCGATCGATGCTGATCCGTACACTTCCTCCTTGTGGGGTTCCGACGAGATTCGTGAAGGAGTCGTTGGAGTGGTCGGGACCATCATCGTCATTGATGATGACGCAGCAAACCATGGCGCCATCGATCTCTAGCGCGCAGCAGTTCAACATCTGCGGATCGCAGTACTGCCCGTTGATCAGTGGGCCCCACTCGATTTTCTCAGTCTCGTCTGGATCCAGTGTCACGGTGTTCCCGGGTTGGCTTCCCGTCTCGAAAATATTCCTTACGTCATAGAGGGTGCCGTCGTTGAGCTCGTCGGTGCTCAAAGGATCGGGAAAGGGAAGGAATTGGAACGTCTTTGTGACCTGGCTTGCGGAGTGATTCGTCACGGCCCAGGAGACTTGAAACGGGACTCCATCCGCCACGGAAACGAGCGGCGTAACCGGAGTGATAGAGATGTCGGAAGATGCCGTCACGGTAAAGCGCCGGAAGTCGTCCGGTAGCGGTAGCCCGCTGCAGCCGTCCGTGATGTCGACGTCAAAGAAGGCGCGGGCTCCCGGAGAAACCGCACCATCGATCGTCGCGGAGAACGGCACGGTCGATGTGGAACTCGGGGCGAGAAGCACCGAACCCGATGTGGGGGAAACCGTGAAACCAGGCGGGTTGCCGGGAGCGGCGTTAATGGTCCAATCGAAACTGCAGGCCACGGGGTTGTGGTTTCTCATGAAGAGAATGCCGGGCAAGGCGCCGACTCCGGGAGGTCCGACCGGTCCGGCTCCGCCGCCAGCTCCACCGTTTCCACCTCCTGGTCCTCCACCGCGGCCGCCGCCTCCACCGCCCTTGGGCGGACAGGTGAGTCCCACGGGAAGAGGTGGGGTGGGCTTTCCGGGAACGTTGCGAAACTTGCGGTCGATATTGCAGCGGATCTTGCAGATCAGCCTCTCGCCACGTGGGGTCGGATTGCGCTGCCAGCGGTCCACGACCCGATTGTACTTGGCGAGTTTTCCCCGGTAAACGCAGGCGTTGGACACGTCCGCGTTAAAGCCCACGAGGACGAGGATGAGGAGGGTTTGAATGGCGGTGCGTGCTCTGGGCACGAAAGCGGAACGAGTGTCGTTTCTCATACTTCTCTCCATTCTCCGAGACCGTCGTATCACGGGAAAGGGTGTTTTCGGGTCCCATCCGCCGTTCATTTCTTGGTGTTCATAGATTCCGGAAGGAAGTTTTCCATGACCCACAGTTCCGAGGAGGGATCGAAAGTCGTAAAAGCGAAGCGCTTCCCATCCGGATTCATTGTTGCGCCAAATAGGCCGGGGATCTCCGGGCCGATTCGTTCCTGCTTCCCCGTTTCAATGTTGATGCGCCAAAGCTCGCCGGTACGCTTGGAGAAGAGAAGGTGCTTGCCATCGGGCGTCCAAGTGGAAAATCTATTACCGTATTCGGTCTGCTCGGCCTCGTTTAGGTGAACCACTTCGCGCGGTTCGCCGCCGTCGGCCGACATCACGACGATGGATTCCTTGCCCGGATCATGGAATGCGAGCCAGTTTCCATCCGGCGAGAGATCGAGCCCTTGCATCTCTGATCGATGGAGTTCGGTTTCATCTCCGGTCGCCAGGTCGCGCCGGATGAGGGAAAGGAAATCCCGTTGAAAGAAAATCGCTTTGCCGTCCGGGGTCGGCAGCGGGTTTTGCACCTGGTCTTGTGCCAAGACAAGCTGGGCGGCGCCGGTTGTGAGATCGATCCGGAAGATGCCGCGCTCACCGGTCAGACTGGATGCGGCAACGTACAACGCCTGTCCGTCCGGAGACCATCGCACGGGGCCGGGTCGAAAGGCCGGCCCAAGAATGAGACGCGGGAACGGCTCGACGATGCGCTCCTGGCCGGTCGCGACGGAATAGATCGCGATCACTGAGTTCTCAGCTCCATCTCGCGATCGTGCCTTGAAGGCAAGTGATTGGCCATCCGGAGACCAGTCGCTGGAAGATGCCGAATGCACAAACCGTGAGCTGGCGTACTGAGGCTCGGTTTCAAAGCCGGTGCCGGACTCGTCCAGCGTGGCGACAGCGACATTCCTTGACGTCGTTTGCCGGTAGACGTAGTACGAGCCATCGGCCGCGAAGCCGACGGGCTCGCCGGCAAAGTCACTTTTCAGCAGAATCGGTGACCCAACAGGACGTCCGTTGGAGACTTCGTTCATCCAGAGGCCGCACACCGATGTGCGGTCACTGGCGAAGAGAATGCCTTTACCATCGGGCGTCCAGCCCAGAAACTCGTCGTCCGCCGGATGCTCGATGAGAGCAACCTCCCGTCTAGATTTGAGTTCGATGGTAAATATGTCCTTCGGCTCCGGCGTGTCGGTTGGCGAGAAGTCAAAGGCAACATACTTGCCGTCAGGTGAGAAGCTAGCCATCCGCGGCCAACGTCGCCCCTTCCACGACTTCAGTTCGGTCACCGATCCGTCGTCAACGGAAACAAGTGCCAACTTGCTCCGTGTGTCGGGTTTCGTACGGGCTTCTCCGTAGGTGAAATGCACCAGCAGATCCTCGCCGTCCGGTGACCAATCGAACGGTCGGGCCCATGGAACACTCTTGTCGTGATGCAGGATGCGCACGTTCGATCCGTCCATGTTGATGACGCGCAGTGTGAAGATGTCATCGCCGGGCTTTTCGACGTACCAATGACACGCGATTTGTTTGTTGTCCGGCGAGATGACCGATTCCTCATTCCACCCGCCTGTGGATGCCCACGTCTTGTTCTTCGTGATCATTCGGCTTACGCTAGTCTTGAGATCGCGAACGGCGAGGTTGCCGGCCGACCAGTCCACATAAGAGACATACCGGCCATCGGACGACAACCCGCCCGGATAGACGCTGGACGTGGGAACCATTTCCCAGACATGGCGAATCGACATACCTGACGCGTGATTGTCAGCGAGTGTAGTCGCAGCTGTGTTCGTTAGCGGCAGGGCGGTCGCCAACACGAGTGAACCTAGTATGAAGATTGTGGTCATGACGAGGGCTCCTTGTGATAGGCGCTGCAATTGATCTGTGCGGGGTGAGAGAATGGCCTCGATGCGTCGAAGCAATGTACTCTTTGAGAATACAAGGCCGACGGCCAATTCTGTTTGCAACATTCGATGGGTCAGTTGCTCGGTGAGGCGAGTCAACAGCTTGGCGTAGGGGAGCGGCGCTTCAGTCGCCTCAATGACTACATTGTCTGCGGCTTCCTCAGCGAGTGTGGCGATTTCACGCGTTGCTAACCACACCAGCGGATGGAAAAAAAAGACGGCTCGAATGATCGACACGAGATTCAGCACCAGCGGATCGTGACGCTTGATATGCGCCAGTTCATGCAGCGCGATCGTCCGCAGTTCCGCATCAGAAAGTTCATCCATGAACCCATGAGGGAGCGCAATCACCGGATGGAATGTGCGATATGTCAGCGGCGCGTGAAGATTGTCGATCTCAACGACTACACAGCCTCGTTTGAGGCCAATTTCCTTGCGCGCGGTTTCGAAGACTTCTGTCAGGCGTGGATCGGTGACAATTCGACCCTCGCGCGTGTATCGACGCAGGCGTAACCGACCCAAACTGACAAGCCCAAGCAGGAGCGCCAAGCCACCTACATAGGCGATCAACCCGATGCCCCAGGGATGGGTCGAGCGATGTTCAGGAACCGGAGTGATTGTTTGCGGGATTAGCAGCTCCGTGGTCGCGGCGCTTTGCTGTGCCGCCGGATTGCCTTCCGCGGGTCTCTGCCTGGAACCGATAGCCGGCGTACCAGTCTCCTGCTCGTGGGTGGCAATGATCTCGTCCGATCGTGGCGATTGGGTTTGTCGAACGGATGCCACCTCAAAGGCCGGGATGATCGGTATGCGAAGTTGTGGTGAGCCGGTTTGTGACGCAAGCCAGGTGAGAACAGGGATCAGCGGCGTTAGCAACAATGCTGCTGTCCATACGCGATGGCGAATTGCCCCTGAGCGCCGACGCAGTGCGAAGACCAGTAGTCCTGCGGCGCCAAGTAGAACCGACGACTGCCAGAGTATCGACAGCACAACTCGTATCGCCTCGAATCCAAGCGCATCAAGTTGGTTCCATAAGGAAGAAGCGATCATTAGTCTTCCTCCTTCTCGTGTTCAGCGATGAGGCGTTTGATATCTTTCAGATCGCGCTTATTGAGGGCCTTGCTGTCAAAGAGCGCTGCGACCATCAACGCCGCTGATCCACGAAATGCGCGCTTGACGAGATCCTGAACCATCTTGCGATGGGCCTGGCCTTCGCGAACCTTGGGCTTGTAGAGAAATGCGCGGCCGTTACGCTTCCGAGTCAGGTGTCCCTTTTCGATGAGAATCGAGAGGATCTTTCGGATCGAGCCGTCGGAAAGGTTTCTGCCGCGTCCCTTGAGCACTTCCTGGACGTGGTCAGTACTCACCTCCCCCGCCGCCCAGATCACCTGCATGAACTCGAGTTCCACTTCAGTAAACGTGGGTGACTTGCGTCGTCCCATGATCGAATCTCCGGGGTTGGATGCACATTACCGAGAATACTTTCTCGGATAATGCGCTTGCAGATGAGACATGTCAAGACTGATTCGAGAATTATTTCTCGATTAACAACTCTGGACCGCTCCGGTTTCAAGGGCGTAGATACCCGAAAAGTGGATCGCGCCAGGCGAAGCCTGGGGCAAGGGGATGACCATGACTGTCACGTGACGCCATGGACTGAAACTTTCCAGCGGGATCCTGTGGGTCGGCGCCGCGAGGTCGTAGGGCCAAATTATCACGCCGCACTTCTCCGATGGTAGTTGAGCAGCCCACCGAGTCGCTGTCTGCGTTCGACGGCACCGGTTTCGGGGATGTCGGTCGCTGGCTCGATCACCTCGTTCCCAAGCGATTGATGCGGCCTCTCGGTGAGGTAGTGGCTTTCGAATTCTCGAAGAGCACGTCGGAGTGATTCCGTGCCGAAGAAGATGAGTCGCGACACGCACTCGTCTTTCGCTGTGCGTACCCAGCTTGACGACGAGGTCCTCGATCTCTTTCATCACACGCGGCCGACCCGGTCCGCGCTTTGCCGATCCGTCGAACTTCGTCGCGATGAGCCGGTGGTGCCAGCGGAGAATCGTGTCGGGCTTGACGATGGACGTGATCTCGCCAAGGATGTGGTGTACGACAAGAGTTTCGTCCAGTCCATGCTGTCTGTCCTCCCTCGCCTTGAATGCGGCAACGAGCCGAAGTAAGATCGTAGCAGGCTTAGGCAGGAGAGTGCACCATCGGTAAGTGCCCGTGTTGCAACGTCGGACATGTTTTTTGACCACACGAGATTCTGCGGGGATGTGCTGGAGATGCTGCGGGGGGGGGTGAATATGCACTCGAAATATCTGATACGATTGCTCGATGAGACCTTCTCAGGATTCAACGAGTACGTCCGCTCGGACGACAACCTGTTCGACCAGGACAGTATCCATGGAGTATTTGCCGCCTTGGCCCATTTCGTCAAGGAAAACGCCGTATCGGAGCAGCAATGGAAAGCAATGGCGGCTCTGATAGGAGAAATCGTCGGTGGGAGAGACGCAAATCTCGATAACGCGGCGTGCACCTGTTTCCTGGAGAACCTGGCTAGCCGTGATCACCCGCTCGGAGCATTCCTTACCGGTGAGCCCCTGGCATACTGGAAAGCGTGGTCCGACGATCTAGAGGTGGGGGGCGATTGATCCGGTTGAGGCACTCGGGGCAATGACCAACCCGTAGCGTGCAAAAACTCAGACGACACCTAAGCCCTTGGGCAATCTAGCTGTTGCGGGTAGCTTTGATCAGCCATGTTTAGTCCATTTCACCCCCAACTGGGATTCTCTATGGCCATCTTGACGATGAGCCGGGCGATCTCCGTCATGATCCCCGGACGGCCAACCCGCTTGCTTTATGACTACCTCATAATGACCTGTGCGTTATTTTGGCAAACTGCGGGAGTTGGATACCCCGGCTTTGCAAACTCAAACCGAGCCGACACTTGCCCTATGGCTTTCAGCTCGAGCCGTCCGAAAACTCGACCGATGTCGATTTAGCAAGAGTACCCGTTATCGGGCGTTTCTCTGGAGTTCAATTCGTCGGACTACGACCGAAATTCCTTGCGATGGATGGGGTCGGCGGAGCCTGATTGAGCCGACCATACAGCTGTGGGGTTGTGAGTTGCGTTGAAGTGGATGATTCGCCTTTGCTGATGATGCAGAAGGACCACGGTCGATTCGGCAACGTCGTGGCCGAGAAGCCGAAGTTCGGACTGGATTCTCTCGGGACATGCGGTGGATGAGCGTGATGATCTCTCGATCGATCTTGGGTCGTCCCTGCTTTCGCGACTTCCATCGCCAGTAGTACTTGAAGCCTTGCTCGGGCCAACGAATAACCGTCGCGAGTTTGACGATGAGTAGGCAGCTTTTCCAGTCCCGGAAGATCTTCGAGAGGAAGACCCAGAAGATGCGGTCGATCCGATTGAGCTTGGGGCTTCTTTCGCTTGAGGGAGGCGAGTTGCTGGCGCAGAACTAGGTTTTCCAAGGTGAGCTTGGACCTTGTTTTGAAGATGGGTCGGAAGAATAGGATCAGAACTCGTAGCAACGGGGATCAATCCGTCCAAAGAGGAGGTCGTGCCGGCTCTACACTAAATTCGTTGGAGAGGTGTCTCAAACTTCGTTGGCACATTCCGGATTACCGAACACTCAGGATCACCGCGTTGGTAACACTGTACTTCAGGGTATTTCCTGCCCCGAAGTCTTGAAGGATCCCTTGAATCGTGATGTCAAGAGGCGTTGCCAGCCCCTGAGGGCGCGTCACCGAGAAGGAGGCTGACGTCGGAGCTGGAATGTTCCTCACACTTCGACAGAGCCCCTGAGCCGGCAGGCCACCGACGAGGCATCGGAACGGTTGAGGCGCTCGTCCAACGGCGAGGGGCGTGGGAAGAACCGTGCAGCCAAGGAATTCTCCCAGAGCGGAGATGTCGTAGCACCCGTCTCCTATCGCGACCCACGCCCAGAGGGCATAGTTTCCTGGCGCGGGGCCGGAAGGTGCTGTTCCCAGGGAAATCGTAATCGGATCGCCGATCCCAATCTCGACTGTGCGGTCGAAATTACCGGATGATCCGTTGATTGAAAGAACGTCTCGGACCAGTCCGGTTTCCATGTTCACGCGTCCCGCATCACAGAGACAATCCGCACCGAGAACGTAGTTCGCACCGGACGCCTCGGCGCTAGCGTCGGTGAACTGAGCTCCGATGGCCACTAGGTTCCCGTCGATGGCCACTGCATTGCCAATGGTGTCCCCAGCGACTCCCTGTGGCGGCTCGATTTTCTTCTTCAGGATCCAGGATGTACCGTTGTGTTGGAATAAGTACGCCTTTCCTGGCTCAGGAGCGATTGAGGATCGGTCGGCTCCTATCAGTAGTCGATCACCCTCCAGGTCGACGGAGTCGCCGAAGTTCTCTTCTTCGTCCGGGACGTCGGAGGTTAGGGTTTGTTCCAGAACCCACTTCACGCCATCGTAACGGTAAACCCGAGCTGTGCCGGCGTGCGGGTGGCCCGGGAGACTTTCCCTAGGGCTTCCCACTACGATGGTGTTTCCCCAGATTGCAAGGGCGTCTCCGAAGCTCCCGGTCTCCACGCAAATCTCCTGCTCTTGAATCCAGGTGCTACCGTTGTAACGGAAGATGTGCGTGGTCCCCGAAATGACGTTGTCTCCGCCTCCTACGGCAATCAAATCTCCGTGAATTTTTGGATCGCCAAAGAGCCCACCTCGCCGGGGAGCGCTCGGGGTGATCTTCTGAGTCTCTACCCAAGTAGAGCCGTCATGTTGGAATACGTAGACAGCTCCGGAGTTTCGGGCACCACCATCAAACAACCTGGATCCTACCACTGCGGTAGGTCCCGAGAGGGCAACGTGCTCTCCGAAGCCATCACCCGCCAATCGGTCACCGGCGATCAGCCTCTGTTCATCTGACCAGGCACCGTTGTGGTAGCGATAGATATAGGCTGCGCCCGCACCACCATCCTCTCCTGAGGAACCCACGAGGAGAAAGTTTTTGTCGATGGCGATCCCATGACCAAAGGGCTGGGGCGACGTGGTCAAGGATTGTTCGAAAACAAATGAATCTCCGGTTGTTCTGAAGACCGAGGCTTTGCCACTGGCTCCCGAAGCCAGGAGGGTTCCGCTCAAGTCTATATTGAGACCGAGCCTCTGCCCCAGATCCGGATCCGGGGGGACGATGCGTTGGATGGGTGGGTGGGCTAGGAGTCTGCGTCATGGAAGCGCTCACGGCATTTCCTGACGGGTTCTGAGGTATTGTGGATATTTTACAGCCGAAATCGAGCGGATATTCTTCGGGGG
>JAJDCM010000164.1 GCA_029260825.1 Planctomycetota bacterium
CCCGCTTCAAGTACTCATCGCCAAGCACATCACAAGAGAAGTCATCGAGCGCGTGGCCCTCGCGTTCGACGAGGGACGGTTTGTCTTCGCCGGCACGACAAACATCGACTATGATCAGACCTGGGTGTGGAACCTGTCGCAGATCGCCAAGGACGGCGACCTCGAGCTGTACCACAAAGTACTGCTCGCCTCAGCCTCATTCCCGATCGTCTTTCCGCCGGTGGAGATCGACGGACACCTCTTCGTCGACGGAGCCGCCCGCTCGAACCTGGTTGTCGCCGGGCTTGCCGGTCCGAATCCACCCGGACCTCCGATCCACGGGCCAGGGAACCTGTATCTCATCGACAACGGCCGGATTGAGAATCCCCCGGCCGCCCTACGCCGCGCGCTAGGCGACGTCGCCGCAACGACGATCAATGTGATGATGAATCACTCGATGCAAACGGCCTTGATTCGAACCTACGTCGGCGTTCAGGCCCTCGGCTACAATTTCAATCTCGTCGGCATAGGCCCACACGTCCCGATTGGAAAGGACCCGCTTGCGTTCATCCCCGAGGAAATGCGTGCTGCGTTTGATGAGGGGCGAAAACTCTCGAAGGAGCCCGATCCATGGTCGAAGGTTCCCCCGCAAGCCGACGACCTTCCCTCCTGGGCGACGGAGGCGATCCGCAAGTTGTTCTGAAACGACGGACAGCCGGAACGGATCAAAGGGCTGCTCACTCAACATCAATCCGCACCGCATTCGTCACGCTAAAACCCGTGGAGTGATCGGAACCGTTGTCGTGAACCACCGCCTGGACGATCAACGTCGTTGGTTGTCCAAGCCCCTGATTCAGCGTCAGCGAGAACGGATATTCCGAGGGTCCGTTGATCTCCGTCACTCCATTGCACACGCTTGTTGGAATCCCCGACCCGCGTACGCAACGGAAGGGTTGGGGGCCTCTCGTCGGGTGGAGCGGAGTCGGTTGGGCGAAACACCCGACGGCGTTGCCTCCGGCATCCAAACGCACTGCGCTGGCGCCGGAGCTGAGCCAGGCATAGAGGAAGTACTTGCCGTTCGTTCCGGATGATGGGGTGGCAAGGCTGACGGTGATCGGAGATCCAGTGGACACTCTGACGTTGCCCCGGCTTCCGTTCACCAGCAGAATATCCTCGGGGGTGGCGGCTCCGCCGACGGTGCCATCGCCGCAGCCATTCACAAGGAATGAGTAGCTCTCGATACGCCCGACGTATTGAGGCGCTCCCTGAGACTTCGTCTCGGATCCATCAACGGCGAACGAATAGAGGGTATGGATTCCATTCGATAGCCCCTCTAACTGCACGGTGGCGCTCGAACCAGTGACTGGCGCCGGCTGCCAGTCACCCATCAAGGTATCGACTTGATAGAAGATCTGTGTCGGGGGTGGTCCGGGCGGCGTCGTGTCGGAAGCAGCGGAAATCGTGAACTCGGGATTGCTATGGAGAGTCACTCCATCGGATAACCCACCGACGGTGGTGGTGAGAGGGATGGAGGGAAAACCGACTTCGAAGGCCCGCTTGCTGTCTCTTCGATCGAAGGCGATCACGAGGTCGTGTTCCGCAACGCCATCGAAAGTCGAGACCCCTTGTCCCATCGGAAGCCCGGCCGGATTGGCAACCAGTGACCGCAGGCTTGCGCCATACCCACTGCCGTTGGTGACCTCAAGAACCTCCTCGGTGACGAGATCAACTTCCAGGATCCTGGCCGGAGGGAAGGACGCTGTGAACCAGAGCCGGTTGTGTGCAATGTCGACCTCGATATCCGCGACTCTGATGCCTACGTCAATCGCATGGAACGCGTTCGTGTCGCCGTCCAAGGCCACGATTCTGTTCCCCTCGTCGCGTATGAAGACCCGATTTCGAAGAGAATCGATGGTGATCTGCCCCGGATTGATAAAGCCCGGTAAGTCGGTTATCGTAGACGTTGCCGGATCGATGAGGCACACTCTTCCACCGACAAAATCCGTGAGGTAGACCTTTCCGGTTCTTGGGTTGACAGCGATATTCTCGCCGGTGTGCCCGATATTAAAGCTGGTGACCGAGAGATCATACGCATCGATCATGGTCAACTGATCGTCGTTTTCAGAGAAGATGAAAACCTTGGCCCGCGCTTCATCGACGGCGATGGTCTCGGGCTTGTCCCCGACGGTGAGATTGGCGGTCAAAGAATCGCTCGTGCCGTCGATCACCTGGACACGATCCTGTCCCTCGAAAACGACAAAGACCTGGTTGGTCAGACGTTCAACAGCAACCTTGGTCGGGCGTCCTCCCATCGGAACGTCGATCGAGTTTTGCGTCGCCGCGTCGAAAATTGTCACCGTTCGATCGTTGAAGTTCGCTATGTAGACCTTACGAGTCGCGGGATTGACCGCGATGTCGATCGGGTCGCAGCTGATCGGAACTTCTTCGACACCTCCGGGCGTGACAATGTACATCTTTCCGGGGATCCCCGAACCTTCCTCCCAGATTGCGTAGGCCTCGTCGTGAACGGGATCGATCACAGCACCTCGAGCAAACGAAATCAGCTCCAGATCCGTCGTTATGAATGTGGAGATGGAAGGCGAGTACCTGGTCGAGGCCAGGACCGCAGATTGGGTAAAAGACGAAGCGTAAAACATCCCGGTGTGAGTGCTCGGCACGAGAGTGGAAGCCCCGAAGTTGCCATCGATCAGAAAGCCTTGACCGCTCAGAACGTTGTAGAGCTTCCCGGTTGTAGAGAGAGCCAACGTTGACGCCGTCCGAATATCGGCAAAAAGCCGCAAGGGCGGCTCCCCGAGGTCGCTCATCATGCACGATCCATCCGGATCGATGACGGCAATGAAGTTCTGGGAGGGACCAGCCGCATAGACCCAACCGGTTACCGGCTGAACAACAAGAAAGGAGCCGATGTCGCCACTCGCGGCGCAAACGATGTCGACGGCCAGCGTCGTCCCGTCGATTCTGGTCACCGAGTCTCCGGTGCCGGCATAGATGTCTCCGGAAAGAGGGCACACAACGACCTGGGCCTTCTGGAGAAAGTCTTCGAATCCGGTGACGGAGCCGAGAGTCTGCTGGGTGAGGGTCTGGGTGTCGACGATGGTCAGTCCGTCGAGTCCAAGGGCAAAGATGCGACGGGAAGCAGGGTCAAAAGTCATCGAGATGGCCCGGTTCGTCAGATCGACCGATGTCACGGACGAAGCCTGCCGATCGAGGATCCAAAGTCGATCATCGACGTCCGCTTGACCCTGGATTGCCAGGTACGGATCGAGGACGAAAACGCGGTGAAGATCGACATCGACCGCGATCTCGCGGGCGTGGCCCACTCGAGCATCGCCGAATGATTCAGTTGAAGTGGTGAGCGAGTTTCCGTCGAGAATCGTGCAAAGGTCAGATCCTCCGTGAGCCAGGTAAGCTTCGTTCTCGCGCGGATTCAACGTGAGGGCGGACGCAATGGCAGGGAGAGCGGCCTGGCTGACGGCGTGGGTTTCGCCATCGATCACGAACAACGAGGCGGTCGTTGCGGACGCAGCGTAGACCTTGTTTCGAAGCGGGTCAAATGCGATCGCCGCCGTCGGTGTCAGGGTAGGAATCTCGATGGTCGCCCCGACCGATTCGCCGAGGGCGGCGAGAAGGAGGCCGCAACCGACCCATACGCTCAGCAGAACCCTGGCGAATCGAGGGCTCTTTCGGGGCAAGATCTTGTTTGTCACTGTCAGTGTCTCCCTGCATACACTTCTGAAATGCTAACGGATCGCTTCCGCCAGCGATCGCCACGAGTGGACCGTGACGCGGGAATCTCGTCCCTCTACTCAGGGAGCGGCGTTAAGGACGAAAAGATTCCGGAATGTTGTAATTTTTTTTTGAGCCGATGAGCAAACGGGCTAAACCCCACGACCTTGCGCGTCGTCACCGACGCACCCTACTCCGCCATTTGCTCCCGCAACCACGCCCGGGCCATGGCCCAATCGTACTTCACCGTCGTCTCCGAGACCCCAAGAGCGTGTGCGGTTTCCGGTATCGTCAACGACCCCAGAACCCGCAGCTCCACGATGCGTCCGTGACGCGGGTTGAGCTCGGTCAAACGGCGGAGTGTCTCGTCAAACTGGATCAAGTCGACTCCTTCGTCGGATGACACAAGGTGCTGGCGAAGAGTAATCGGCTTCTTGTTCCGCCCACGCTTTTCGGTCTTCAACGCTCGTGCATGATCGGCGAGGACCTGTCGCATGGCTCGGCTTGCAACGACGAGAAAATGCCGGTGGTCATCAACATGGGAGAGTGCAGAGGAAAGCTTGATCCATGCTTCATGAAGAAGTGCAGTAGGCTGCAGCGTATGATGCTTCGGCTGGCCCGAAAAAACCGCGCGAGCGAGCCCGCGAAGCTCGTCGTAGACAAGAGGGATAAGCTCCTCTTTTGCACCATCATCTCCGGTTCGAATCCGAGCAAGAAGCTGGGTCACGTTGTCCTGGACGTTGCTCATTCGTGCGAACTCATCTCGAAACAGCTCCTCGGGTTGCGTCCCATATTTTCAAGACGCCTTCCTGCGTAAGCGCCGCGAGTTTTTGACCATCTCGGCTCCACGCAACTTCTTTAACCTTCGCAGAGAGGCCAAAGTTTACCAGGAGTTTCCCACTTCGAGGGTTCCAGATTCTCACCATTTTGTCTTCGCCGCCGCTTGCCAGTCGCTCTCCATCCGGGCTGAACGAGAGGCTAAGGACTGGACTGGTATGACCTCGGAGAGACCGAAGTTCAGAAAGATCACTCCCATCGACAAGAAGAATCTCCGTATTGCCTTCGTCGGTAGCCACAGCAAGCATTGAGCCATCACTTGAGTAGGCGAGTTCTACAATCGTGGTGGGAGCTGGTCGCTCTGCGATTCGCTTGCCGGTGGTCGAATGGAGCAAAACCAGATCCCGTTGGGTTTCACAAACGATCCATGGCTCGAGCGGATTCCAGACCACGGGGGCGCCGCTCCAAACTCCCTCGGCAATGACCCGACCCGGACTCTCACCCGATCGATTCCAAACCGCAAGGTTCATCTTGAACTCGACGACTGATCCAACAACAAGCTCCTCTCCTCTTTCGTCCCAGAATAGATTCGATATTCCATCACCGACCTCCGTCCACTGACGAAGCAAGTCTCCCCCGTTCTTCACGATGGTGATCCGGTTGTTTCGAGACCTTGCAACGTAGTTTTCGTTCGGGGAAGGCGAGACTCTTCCCTGTTCGAAGGCGAGCTGTTGCCCCG
>JAJDCM010000165.1 GCA_029260825.1 Planctomycetota bacterium
AACGCGACTCCCAGGAGTGCCCCCGCCAGGAGGAGGCGGGGCAAGCTTGTTGAAAGCGCTTTTGCCTTTCCCGGAAACAGGGTGATGAGCGCCAGACCAAGTGGCAGCAACATGAATACTTCCGTATTGGCGGCGGTCGCCCAGAGAGAGGGGGCGGTGGTCAGTAAGGCAAAGGCAATTCCCCCGAAAAACCCGCCTGGGTTTCCGTGAAGTCTGCGCCCACATTCGGTGAACACGAGGGTTGATAGGGCCGAAGTTATCAAGAGCGTCGCTCGAATGGCCGTGACGCCTGGCCCTAGAAGAGCAAATGCCAGATAGTAGAGGAAGAAAACCCCGGGAGGCTTTTGATCGAAGGCGTCTCGATAAGGAACACCACCGTGAGACCAGAGCCAGGCGATGTAGGCGTACTCGCCCTCATCTCTTTCAAGAGGGAGGTCAAGAAACGGGATTCGAAGAGCGATGGCAAGAGATGTGGGAATCAGAAAGGTAAGGAATAGAATCACTCTTGAAGGCTTGGACGGGGAAGACAAGGAAATCTCCTCTTTCGATTCGATTGGCGGACCTATTGTCGAAACGCCTGAGCGATGGGAATCCTCCGTCCGGTTCCGAATGCCTTGGTGGTGATGCGAAGTCCTGGGGGAGCTTGCCGTCTCTTGTACTCGCTGTTGACGACCAGGCGAAGGACCTTGTTGACGAGGTCCCGGTCCCAACCTTGTGCAACGATTTCTTCCACTCCTCTTTCTTCTTCAATGAACGCCTTCAGGACCGGGTCGAGATCTTCGTAGGGAGGAAGGTTATCGGTGTCGAGCTGATCTGGCTTGAGCTCGGCAGAAGGAGGTTTGGTGAGAACTCGCTCGGGAATGAGGTTGGTCTTTTGGGTGCGGTTGATATGGCGGGAAAGAGCATAGACCAGGAGCTTTGGCACATCGGAGATGACCGCTAGCCCACCTGCCATGTCACCGTAGAGTGTGCAGTATCCGACCGAGAATTCGGACTTGTTTCCGGTGGAAAGGACCATCGCTCCCGTGTAGTTCGAAAGGGCCATCAAGATGTCTCCCCGAACTCGAGCCTGAAGGTTCTGTTCGGTGAGGTCCAGTCTGCCTGGATCAGAAGCTTCCCCTGACCGGGTCAATGATTCTTTCAGGGTATTTCTGAGGGAGGCGAAAGTGTCATGAATGGGAATGACCTGGAATTGAATCCCGAGATTCTTTGCGAGCTCTCTTGCGTCGTCGATGCTCTCCTGCGATGAGTAGGGAGAAGGCATGGCGACCCCCGTCACGTTTTCGGGAGAAAGGGCAAGGGCGGCGAGAGCGGCGACAAGGCTGGAGTCGATTCCCCCTGATAATCCAACGAGTACGTCGGTGAAGTGACATTTTCTTACATAGTCTTGAGTGCCAAGCGTCAGGGCCTTCACGACCTGTTCCAGGGTTACCTGGTTTTCGATGCCGTGGGTGGGATGAAAGCGTTCGGGAAGGGGATGGCCTTCGTCGCCGACGTCCTTACTGTCGACAAAGACCAGATCTTCGGCAAATGGCTTACCCGCGGCGAGGAATGTACCGTCCGCGGAAACGGCGAGGCTGTTGCCATCGAAGATCAGTTCGTCATTTCCTCCCACCTGATTACAGAGGAAGACCGGTACATGATTCTTGCGGGCAATCGATTGCAGGAGTTTCAGTCTCTCGCTTTCTCGACCCAGATGGTACGGCGAGGCGGAGAGGTTCAGGATGATCTTGGCTCCCTGATCGACGAGCTCCTTGGCCGGGTCGAGGGGGTATCGTCCCGCCCGCTTTTGAAATGCAGGGTCGGTCCAGATGTCCTCACAAATTGTGATGCCCGCAAGGGTGTCCCCGATCAGAACGGGTTTTTGGGGGAGTGCTGCCTTGAAGTGACGATGCTCGTCAAAGACGTCATACGTGGGAAGAAGTCTCTTGCGGATGACGGTTGTCAAGTTTCCGTCTTGAAGGATGGCGGCCGCATTGAAAATGTGCCGGCCGGTCTCTGTTTCCTCAATATCTACGAAACCAACAATGGCGGTGATTCCACGGGTCTTGGGCAGGACGTCCTCGAGAGCCTTGCGGTTTTGGGTGAGGAAGCTGTCCCTGTCGAGGAGATCCCGGGGAGGATAACCGCAAACCGTCAGCTCGGGAAAAACCACGACAGTGGCGTCTCCGGCCTTCGCAAGCTCGATGGATCGGCCGATCGAAGCCACGTTACCGGAGAAGTCTCCGATGGTGGGATTGATTTGTGCGAGCGCTATTCTCATTCGTTGATTCGAACCGACGGGCGATGGGTTCTTCGGGTCATTCGATTTGTCCGGCCGATTTGTTCTGGATCGCGCATGATGATTCCTACGCCATGGCCCTGATTCTCGCCACCATGAGGGCAAGAGCGATGAGCATGAAGAACAGCATGGCTCCCCACACAGAATAATGAGAGGGCTCATCATACTCGATGTTGATTGAAAGCTTGGGGTCACCCTCCAGTTTTTTGAAGAGGACCTTGTTTCTGGTTGGTGGGGCCTTGATCGTGAGAGAGAGGAGCCCTCGCTCTCTCGTCCGCTGGAGGGTGTCGTCGGCGGCTCCGGTGTCGGATCTGTCCGGAGCAAAATCGGCGGCTCCCCGGCTTCGCCGAAGGGAGGGTTCTTCCGGGAGATTGTCGGCTTGCCTCTTCTTCTCTCCCGCCTCCTTGAGGCCCCCTGGGTGTCGCCCTTCTTCGGCCTTGCGCTTCGGGGCGGATCGACCGGGTGCATCCTTGCTTTTTCCCTTTTCTGTGTGGCCGTTCACATAGCCGAGACGCTCCAGGGTACGCCCTTCGCTCCGATTCCCTTGCCGTTGGTTCATTGACAGCTCGTCCTCGATCTGTTTTTCGAACGACTCGAGGCGTTTTCGATTGCTGAATGCTTGCTGGCGATAGTCGTCTGATTTGAGATCGTCTCGCTGGGCCGATCTTTCGAGTCGGGATTGGGCGTTCTGGGCGAGAAGCTGGTTCTTGCGGATCGCTCGTACATTCGAGTCGAGGTTGGAACTTGCTCTTTTACGTTGCTCGTAGGAACCCGTACTGGCAACCTGACGGAGAGCCAGCTGCTGGGTGTACAGCTGTTCCAGACGATCGACGAGTGCCACCGCTTCGTCGATTGGATCCATATTTCCATCGACCTTGATGGTTCGGCCTTCCGGAAGTCGGAAGCGCCAGTAGGTCTGTGAGATCGGAATTCCGATGACTTTGGGTGCTCCTGGTTTCATCGTCCCCATCTTGTGCAGTGCCTTCTTGAACTGCTGGACGTATACAATTCGCACCGTGCTGGCAGTCTCCCCCGGTGAGGATTTTCGCAGTGGAATCCAGACCGTGTTTCCTGGGTCTTTGGAGGAAGCGCTGGGGACGACCGGCTTTTCGGCCCGATCATCGACAAAAGTGGACCAGAGCTCTGCATTCTCGGGTAGAAGCATTCGAAGATATTGTTCGCTACGATTCTCCAGAATGATCTCGACCTCGGTCATGAGAGTTCCAGTTTCGTCACCATTGCGGTCAATGACCGAGGTATTCAGGGTCATGCTGGCGATCGCGGCTTCCAGGATCTCTTCGGCGGTGACTTGCACCCGCTTCACTTCGAGGTTCCAGGGATTGTCCGCCGTGGTCTTCCGGCCGAGGCGATACACTCGGTTGTTCGGAGTCGAAGCTTTTGCATCTTCGGTGAGTCCGGTGATTTCGGAGATGACGAGATCTTCTTTCATTTCTCGAATGACCTGAACGGTGCCGGTTAGCCCTTGAACTCCACGAGGGAGAATCGCCGGGATGGTGATTTTTCCCGGCCCTAGACCTCGCCGAGCCCGGACGGAAAGTCTGATTTCTCGACTTTCTGGGGAGTGGAGAGTCACATGGAACAGAGTTCTCTCCGGACCGTCGGGGCCCTGGGCGTGGTAACCGGAAATATTCCCCTGGATTTCGACGATATTCTTCACAGCGTTCGGGACACTGAGAAGAATCTTGTCAACTTGTCCGCGGGTAACTCTTACTCGAAGGGTTGTGTGGACGGTGAGCCAACCTTCACCGAATTTTCCCGAGGTCGCAACGTCAGCTTCGAGAGTCGGTTTGAGCTGGCTGATGGCGAGATTGCCGGTTGGTTTCTTTCGGAACCTCACACCGAGACGATCGAGGAGAAGCTTGGGAGCGATGGTCGAACGAGAGAGAGAGGTGAGTTGATGCAGGAGGCCAGTTAGCTCGCTTACGTCGACCGCAAAGAGATCGGACGTGCGTGAGAGTGCGACATCTACACCCGGATCCGTCCGAATGAGGAGAGTTCCGTTCAGATGGTCCGGGTCCTCCGTGGGGAGGAGAAGGGGGAGAGGAGTTTCGTCCGCGGATTGGCTTGTGGGGGCCTGAAGCAGGATATGAAAGGAAGAGGCCTGTTTCTGGACGACTTGAACGAAAAGCCGGGCAGGGGTCGATTCGCTCTCTACCCAGGAATCGATCACATCGGATCCACTGACAGATGTCAGGTCAAAACCCGGGGGAAGGTCGAAGGAATGGAGCTGTAGCTCTGATGCCCTGCCGGTGTTCGAAAGCTTGGCGGTGACCCGAAGATCTTGTCCAAGTCGATGGATATCGAGGAGGCAAAGAAGGTCGACCCGAAGAGACGCCGTGTCTTCTTGCACTCGGAGGTTGCAAGTCGGGTTGTTGGACACGATCTTGAAGCGCAGGTTTTCCCGACGGCTCTGGTCTTTTCGGGGCCCGGCGCTGATCTTGCTTTGTTCCAACCCGACAAGCGAAGTTGCATGAACCAGTGTGGAGTCTTCGGAAAAGATCTTCAGGGATCCGTCCCGCATCCCGGCGTTCTGGACCAACAGGATCGGCACTTCGAAATCGGACGTGAGGGGCCGTTGTACGAAGCCCTCGAGTCGGAACCGAGGACCCTCGTCTTTGGCTCCTTCAAAGGATATCCGGATCGATCGTCCTGCCTGTTCGTCCAGGATCCTGTAGGAAGTGATGACCTGAGGTTCATTCGTCGGTGGCCCACTGACCCCCGTCAACTGGAAGCCCGGCGGAAGATCGACGGCTAGCGATTGATTCAGGCCAAGGGGAGTGAGGGAGAAGTCGGTTTGCAGTTCGAGGGCATCCGGTGTGATGGAAACTCGAGCCTCGAGGGATTGAAAAAGTCGAGAGCCATGATTCTGGTTCTGGCCACGATCCATCCGGAGTTCCAGTTGTCTGTATCCGGCAAGAGGTGCCTTCACCGTGACCTCGCCCCCTGGAGCGGTCGTTCGTTTCTGAGTGGCGGTAGGAACCCCAAGTCCTGGACTCCATTCCTCTGATTGAAGGCGGAACGAAACAACTCCTGTCGGGCAGGGGGGGATCGCAAGTTTGCAGATCCGATCATTTCCATCGCTTGCGAACGAGTGAGTGAGCTCGAATCGAATCCGATGAGATCCTTTTGCGTTCAGGAGAAGAACGTAGCCGTTACCGGAGCTCTCTGGTTTGACCTTGGCTGGATTCCCGTCGAGCGTTGCGGAAAGAACAACGGCCCCGTTGAAATGAATTGGAATCTCAACCCAACCATCTTCGAAGAGGAAGAAATCGAGCTGGGCTGTGATTTGAGCCCGGTCTCCGACCACCGTTGCTGCATAGTTTCCCCGAGTCGTGACGGCTTGAGGGAGACCATCCGGTCGCCCAGGAACGTGAATTTCCGGGTGGGCTCGTTGAAGGAGCCTTCGATAGAAATCCAGGGAAAGAAAGGCGGGGCCAGTGGAGCTTGCTCCGGGGATGCCCTTGGACGGCTCGTATGGAATGTAGATGGAAGATGGCGAGGAGGGCTCTTTTTCTTCGGTTTGTGAGAGCAGTTTTTCCTCGGGAATCGAGGCCTGGCCAGATGTCCCGACGAGAGTCAGCGAAGCGATGAACAGAGCCATTGCTCGCTGGAGAGGCTTTCGGAGCTGTTCCGGTTTGTAGAAGAAAAACCGATTTCTGAGCTTGATCAAGATCCACCTGAGAAATGTCCACAGGATCGGCAACAAGACACCCAGGCCTGCCGCATTGCATTCGGCGGTGATCCCTCGGGAGAGGAGGTAAGGGCCAAGCAAAAAGAGGGGCAAAAGGAGCAAGACCTGCCCCTTGATCGGAATCCATTCTGTCCTGGCAAGGAAGAGCGAAAGGGCGAGCCCAAGAAAAAACCAGAGCAGGCTTCGGAGACGAAGCTGATCGCGGTGTACATAGTCAAAAGTTGCGGCCCCTCCATCTCCGTAGCCAGTGAAGCGAACGATGCGACCGCTTTGTTTGAAGTCGATCTTCATCGGGAGAATGCCCGCTTTTCGTGCTGAAGAAAGAGCCGGAGGACTCTGAGGAGTGGGTCTTTTCTCCTGGTCGTCGAAGGTCTTTTTGTCTAGATCGAAGACTCCATCGTCCTCATCCACGAGCTCTTCTTCCATCTCTTCCTTTTCCAGCAGTGAATCGAGTTCGTTCGCTTCCTGGGCCCGGGGGGGAGCCTTGAATGCAACGGAGCTATCTGCCGAGGGAGCTCCGGTTCCTCGAGCGCCGATGAAGTCTCCGAGGAGCCGGGGTAGTAGCTCAAGAAGTGGGGTTCGGGGAGAGGTGAGAAGGTTTCCCTCCCAGGGACTTTGTGCATCGTAGTATTCGAAATCGCCCGGTAGATCCAGGACGACGTTTGTCTGGAGAACCGGGACATCAAGTCGAGGTAGGGTAACCTTCATGTGACCCGATGCATTCATCGGATCGATGGGAGTTGAATAGGTGATTTCCGCGGTGAACGTTGACGACGGCGCCGGAGAAATCGGGATGGGGATGAGCAGAAGAGATCCGTCCGCCGAGAGAGGCTTTACCGGAGCATCGTTGATGAGAGTTGACCAGTGTTCGCTTGCCTCAGGAAGAGATAGGCCTAGATACTGCTGGCCAGCGTTTTTCATGGTGAGCTTGACTTTTCCCCGGAGTGATCCCGTTTCTGTGACGGCCACTCCGAAAAGGGCCTCGTCGATTTCGCAGATCAAAACTTCTCCAGGCTCGTGGACACGAAGCTGAAGTTCAAGATCGTAGGGCTGAATGGAATATTGATAGGCGAAGAGGAGGCTTTCAAGAGAAGGGCCGCCGGAAAGCGCCTTGATGTTTGCCAGATCCGTCTCTCTGAGTTCTTCTGTCCTGGCGTGCACCTCAACATTTTCCGCGGCGGTGATGGCAATTGTTCCGTCTTCGGCCAGCACGTCCAGGACTTGAAGATGGGGCCTGATAGCGATCCCTTCCCCGGATCCTGCTGCTTCGGCTGGAATCGTATGGTCAAACGAAACTCGAAAGTGGACCGGGCCGGTTACTTTCTTTTGAAGGGTCAAGGTCCACTCGGACTTCCGCCCGTCCGAAAACTTCTCCTTGATGGCTTGATCGCCCGGGGTCACGAGCACTGCTTCGACATGTTGGGTATAGCCGGGCGGAATTCGGAAACGAAAACGGTCCTGGGTTCCTTGTTCGACGAGGTACACGAGGTTCGCGGTCGTTTGCAGGGATTGAGGTGACGGTGTGTGAGAAATGTTCACCTGGGCCGAAACTCGAGGCGTCCTCTTTGAAAGATCAAGAGAGACGGAATAGGATTGATCGTTCACCAGGTAGGCGAGCCCAGGAATATTGTCCCGGGGTAATGCCTCGGTGCGGGACGCGTTGATTGGCACCTGGGGTACGGGGGAAACTCGAATGGCGGCCAGAGTCGATCTTTCGGTGATTCGAAGAGCAGGTTCGGCAGTGACCACGATTTTCCCCGCGACCGAGTTCGCGTTCCTGGGCACGAATGCTTCCAGAACAACATTCCCGGGAATCGTCGGGATTCGGGAGCGAAGGGACACGAGAATCTGAGTCGTCGTGACGACCGTGGGACTAGCGGCCACGGGAGGTTTGAATTCGACCTCGAGAATTCGGTCAGATTCCGGGCCGAGGGTACGCCACTCGATCACCTGATCCTTGTTCGGACAGGTCACCGACTCCACAATCGTGGTTTCTTGAAGGGGCAAGGATACCCGGTGAAGAGGGCGATTCTTCGAGGTAAGACTCAGCTGGAGAGAAGTCTGAATCGTTGCTTCATCGATGAAATGCTGGGCCTCGAAGTTTGCCTCGAGCCGACCCTCTCTTCGAGAGAGATGAAGAAGAATGTGAATGGGTTGGCGAATCACTCGGTAGTCCAGAGTCATCTGGTTCTTGGTTCGACTGACCGAGCGGAGTAACACTCCGGTTTCTGTTCTTGTCTCGGGGCGACCCAGGTTTCCGTCGCCAAGGTGAACTTGTAGGTTTCCGGTGTGACGTTTGGCGTCGGGGAGAACAGGAACCGGGATCTTGGCTGCACTTGGTAGGGGAAGGAGCGAATCTTCGGTTTGCAGGGTTAAGTGCTGGTGGTTGGAAGGACTTGAGAAGCTCACTTCGAGTTCAAGCCCTCCGTTGACGATGCGTTCCGTGGTTCCGGTAATGCCGGCTCCCCTGATTTCCTTCACGTTTGTTGTTTCCGGAAGCTCGATCCGGATCTTTCCGGAAGGGCCCGGGTTCTTGCACGAAAGGTCAAAGCGGGAGGCGATTGCTCCGCCTTCAATGGTGACCACTCCTTGGCTTTGAACGGTGAACGAAAGGGGATCTTCGGATGCTTCGTCCGTTCCGGATAGGACCAACCGGACGGCTCCAACGGGAGGAAGATGACCCTGGATCTTGCCCTCGGAGAAATCGATCGAAGCGAGAGGATGCCCGCCTGGTAACTCGGCAGCAGCGAGTTGAGTGCTGGGTGGAAGCTGTATGTTGAGGGAGGTTGTTGAGGCTCGAGGCAGGTCGAGATCCAGCAGACTTGCTTTCGTCGCTCGCCGGACCGGAATCTCGAGATCGATTTCGACCTTGTGTTCGGATGGGCCCTGCACGGGAACGATGAGCTCACCTGGTTTCGGGGATAAGACCGGCCAAGCTGTCCCGGAGACAAGAAGCCCAAGGGGCTGTGCATGGCCGATGTTGAGAGTGATGATTGCCCAGCCAGGATGGAACGTACGAACGGTAAGGACTCCTTTCAGGGAGAGTATGTCACCTTCAAGAACTCCCTGGTAGTTTGCCTCCGAGATGAGAATCGAGGGCGCTGCGCTTCTTGACCGGACCCGATCCTCGGTTGATTTGATCTGAGAGAAGAGATCAATCAGCTCGAAGAAAGGGATCATCATGGATGCGTCAGGGAGTTTCTCTGGATCGAAGTCTTCATAGGGAATCCAGTGAACCTGCACGAGATCGGGGAGCTGGCTTTCGATCTCTTGTTCCAGGCAAACCCCGCCGGGAATCACCACGGCAAGCATCAAAAAGAGAGCAAGGGTCATGAGGAAGATCGGCCGGGTCTTCAATTTGAAACGGGGGCGTTCCATCACTTCTTGCCCCCTTTCTTTTTCTTTGCTCGTTGGACTTTTTTCTGCTGGGAGCGGGAAAGCGGTTTGGCCGGGGTCGGAGGTTCCGGAGTGTTTTCGTCCGATTCGGCAGGAGGGGGAGTTTCTTCCCGGGAGGTAGGCTCGGGTATCGCTTCCGCGACCTGGTTCGGCTCCCCTTTCTCGTGATCTTCCTCTACCGGGTCACTTGTCGCTTGAGGGGAAGAGTCATTCTTCGGTTCGCCTTCGTCATCTCCACCACGATCATCGTCGTCATCATCATCATCATCGTCGTCGCGATCTTCTTCCTCTTGATCCGGATGTTCGTCGTCGTTTTGTTCGACGTCTTTTGTTTCCAGGCTTTCCTGGGGGGCAGCCTCGGGAGGCGAATCCACTTCAGGATTTTCGCTTTCTCGATTCTTAGCGGCTTGTTCCGGAATCGGGTTTGAGGGGGTTTGAAGCCCGGCGTCACCAGGTTCCGACGGTTTCTTCGATGTTGCCGCCTGGATTGCGAGCCTCCTCTCTTCGGCCGCCGTTTTTCGTTGCTGGCGCACGGAAAGCGCGGACCCGACCCGAGGGGCAAGATCCTGCACGACCCAGATCAACATGACCAGCAGACCGGAAAGGAGGGATGCGTTGAGAAGCTGTGCGGTTTCCGGATTGAGGAACGGCAAGAAAATGATCATGGCCAGAGCGAACCCGATGGCGGTTTCTTTCCTTGATCTACCAAGTCCACGGGTGAGGCTCAGAAGGAGAACCGGAGCGAGGATCAAGCACATGATCTTGAGAAAGATATGGACCGCAGGGGAGACGTAGGAAATGACGATGTTCCCCGGTCCATCGAGTCGATAGAAGGTGTAGTGCTTGCCCTCTCGGACGAGTTCTACATTGAGAGCGTAGCCGCCTGTGGTTTGTTTTTCGGCCTCGGTTTGCACTCGCTGCGCTTCCTTTTGAATGGAATGATAGCCGGGAGTCCAGATTGCTCTTGGGGAGGAGGTTGGCGCCGAAAGGAGGGGAAAGACCCATGGATTGCGCGAAGTTAGCATGTGTGGCCGAATCGGATTCATGTTGCCGCCCAATCCCAGGACCCGATTTTCCTCCGGGATGTACACCCGCCAGGAAAGGCGAAGAACGGGCAACGGATGAGAGAGCAGGGGCTCGTAAAGTTCAGGGCTCGAAAGGGGGATCGAACCGCTCTTTTTTGCTGCGCCTCCGATGGCGAGCTTTTCTTGTTCGTAGAGCACGCGAACCACGGTTTTAGATCGGTTTTGCCGGGTGGGGAGAGGCAGAGTTATCCCGGCGCTTCCTTCCCTGCGGTTTGGCCTCACGGCGACGCCATCCACCGATGCGGTGAGGATTTTTGCATCGGCCGGGAGCAGGATTCCCAGGTCCGAGAGCTCTGCCTTTTTCAGTTCAGCGACACAAAGGGTGCGGGCTTTTCCACTGCGGGCCACGACCGTGTCAAGGTGCATGAGTTCGGCGATGCCGCTGAGAACGGCCTCGAGTTCATGTCGAACGACCTGGGCTTCAATGCGGGCCGGTCGACTCCTGAATCGATAGGCCTGAAATACGTTCGGGCCGAATCCCGGGGGGAGTTCTTTGACATCGATTGGCTCAAGAGCCGGCGAGTGATCTTCGGTGTCAATTTCCAGGTCATCGGCTTTTGAAAGGGCGACGTATCCGGTTTCTCGCTCGACCGACATTGGCTCTACCGGTTCAAGATGAAGGGCTGCTAGCTTTCCTGTCGTGGAACCGAGGGGTAATTCTGTGTCGCCAAGAACGGTGAGGTGATATGTCCCAAGAGCTGGGCTTTGCAGGTGAAGCTCCCACTCCTCTGTACCCGACGAGGATTCATTGTCGGATCGGGAAAGTTGAATCTTCTCGCGAATGCCCGCGCCGTGAAAGCGGACCGAGGAAGCGAGGGAGGCTGGAACGAGCACGTTGAGCTTGCTGACTCCCGTGTACTGAATCGTGTACTCAAGGTCGCAGCGAACCTGGGCCCGTTCGAAATCAACCTGAACCGACAGACGGGTCACGCAAGTGACCTTTGGTTTTCGCTCCTGCACTCGTAGTTTCAGGTCAAAGTGCGGTTGATCCACGCGAAAACCAAGAATGAGCGGCTCTTTGGTGGTGGAACGGCGGAGAGGCTCAACCTGACGAATATCCTTGGGCGTCAATCCGATCGAATCCACCACGTTCATTTCGAAGCGAGATTGGGCTGCAACCCCCAGGGTTCCTTGAAACCGGTCGGCGCCCCGGACAATGATCGTGGGGAGTGCCAGATTGTCCGACAGCGGATCCGTGAGATTCTCCAGGCGAAGAGGAATGCTGAAGGCTCCGGTGCTGGGGGTGTGAAGAAGAACCCGGAGGATCTGCCGACCGTTCGCGGGTTCGGAGAGGATGGTCTGGCGAACGAGAGCATTTTCCGCAAGGCTGTCCAGCCGCATGTTTTCAGGAATGTCGAGAGCGACCTCAAACAAAGGTGCGTAGCGCACGTCGAGGTTCACCAGTGCATCAAGAGTGATCCCATCTTCTCGAATCGTAACGAAGGAATGAATGTCGACGGCCACGTGTGGCTCACGCCGTTTGGCACCAAGCACGAGTGGGCGGAGAGGCTGGAGGTATCGAAATGCGAGGCTTGGTTTTATCCGGCGATTACCAGCTCCTGGCGCTCCAGGATCCGTCCGCAGAAAACCGGTCGCGTCGGCAACCTCAAGGAGCAAGTCGTCCCCATGGTGAAGTGTTACGAGGCCGGTTTGTCGGTGGGCCATGGCAAGGGCAAGAGGGGGAATGGAACGTACTCCAGGGTCAGATCCCGACTCTTTCTCAGGAGCTTCAAGGGTGAGCGTGATCACAAATTTTCCATCGAGGGGCTTTTCCAGCTCGATGACGACCGATCGATCCGCGCCTTCTCCAACAACCCTGTGCTGGGAGATGTTCTTGCAGGATGCGGACAAGACCTCGTAAGGAGCCGGGACCGCAATCGTAAGATTGTTCGCAGTTGCCTGGCGCAGTTCACAGCTAAGAGACGCATTGATCCGGGTGGAAAGAGCATCGAAATGAGCGGAGATCTGGGCTTCACACGTGAGGTAGCCGACTTCGGCTGAAAGTACCGGAGGCTGTTTTCTCCACGTGAGTGATGCGGGAGAGTTGCCACTCAGGAATGCCTGAACCTGGGTTCCCTGGTTCTGGCTGTTCGTCGTGAACGCCCGGACTCCATCAACTCCCACATCCACCGAGGCCTCAGGAATGATGAGATCAAGTCGGAGAGTCGCGGCTTCAGGGGGTGTGATGGTTAACGACCTGGTGTTGGCTTGCGCCTTGATCGGGACCTCAAGCTGGATTCGAAGAGTCTGGGGGCCTTGTTTTCCTAGCAATGCCTGATAGCCCTGCTTTGCCGTGGTGATCCAGGTTGATGGGTCCTCGGGTTCGAACTTCGTGATGATGGCCTCCCGCATTCCGAGGGGGAGAGCCACTGTTCTTGAGGTGAGGTTGGTGACTTTGAGGGTGAGCTCGAGGGTCGCTCGGTCGTTCGCGATGGTTCCGACAACCTCGCCGCCGTGGATCACAAAGGGTGTGGGAAGTTCGGTTGCGATTGCGGGAGCAAGCGGAAATCTTTCCCCCCAAAGACGTTGGAACTCATCGTAGGGGATCAGCACCCCTCGTTTCATCTTTCCGAGGACATTCTCGATCTCATCGAACGGCACATAGATGGATCGATCGACGATCGTTGGCGGGGCGCCGCTCCCTTTCTGTGCCCGGATCGGTGCAGAGTGACAGAAGAAGAGCAGGAGGAGGACAACGATGCATTGCGAATGCTTGCAATGATACGACGGGAGGTCTCGCGGACGAACAAGTGACATAAGATGGGACTCCCTGAGGGATATGGATCGGTTGCCGCCATTCGTTGATACTGCTCGAAGGAGGTTGTAGTTCGATTCTACTTTTTGGACTGGCCCCGAGAGAAAGAGTTTCAGGGGGAGGTTGCACGAAAAAAAAAGCGAGGCCGATATCGGCCCCGCTTTGCGCAATCGATCCTACCGCTTTTGCTACATCTTGCCCTTGAAATGGTTGATCAGTCCATTCGTTGAGCAGTCATGGCTGGTGACATCTCCTTTGCCGTCAAGCTCGGGATAGATGGCTTTTGCGAGCTGCTTGCCAAGCTCGACTCCCCACTGGTCGAAGGAATTGATGTTCCAGATGACTCCCTGGGTGAAGATTTTGTGCTCGTAGAGAGCGATGAGGCTGCCAAGGCTTCGTGGCGTGATCTTTTCCAGCATGATGCTGTTGGTCGGCTTGTTGCCCGCGAAGCGCTTGTGCGGAACCAGATTCTCGAGTTGCTCGCCAGACATGCCGGAGGCGGTGAGTTCGGCCCGAACTTCTTCTTCGTTCTTGCCCTTCATCAGAGCCTCGGTCTGGGCAAAGAAGTTGGAGAGAAGAATCTTGTGGTGTTCGCCCACCGGATTGTGGGTCTTGATGGGCGCGATGAAATCGCACGGGATGATTTTCGTTCCCTGATGGATGAGCTGGTAAAACGCGTGTTGTCCGTTTGTGCCGGGTTCACCCCAGAGAACCGGTCCGGTCGAAACGCCGGTCGGCTCGCTGTTGCGGTTGATGCTTTTTCCGTTGCTCTCCATGTCTCCCTGCTGGAAGTAGGCCGAGAAACGGTGCATGTATTGATCATACGGCAAGATGGCGTGGGTCTGGGCGCCAAAGAAGTTGTTGTACCAGACGCCCAAGAGGCCCAACGTGGCCGGGAGGTTATCCTTGAGAGGAGTCGTTCTGAAATGCTCGTCCATCTCATGGCCGCCGCGCAGCAATTCCTTGAAGTTGTCGTAGCCGATGGCAATGGCGATGGGAAGGCCGATCGCAGACCATAAGGAGTAGCGTCCTCCGACCCAATCCCAGAAGCCGAACATGTTCTTGGTGTCGATGCCAAAGGCGCTGACTTCCGTGCCGTTGGTGGAAAGAGCGACAAAGTGTTTGGCTACATGTCCCTCGTCCGAGGCGGCCTTGAGAAACCAGCTTTTTGCCGTATGGGCATTGGTCAGGGTCTCTTGGGTTGTGAAGGTCTTGGAGGCCACGATGAAGAGGGTCGATTCAGGAGAACATTTCTTCAACGTCTCCGCCATGTGGGTGCCGTCGATGTTCGAAACGAAGTGAAGATTGAGCCCCTTTTGACTGTAGGGCTTCAGCGCTTCGGTGACCATCACCGGTCCGAGATCAGAGCCACCGATACCGATGTTGACCACATCGGTGATTCTCTTCCCGGTGTAGCCCGTCCACTCCCCATTTCGCACCGCATCGCTGAATTTGTGCATGTGGTCGAGGACGCTGTTGACCTCGGGCATGACATCCTTGCCATCCACCATGATGGGGCGATTGGATTGGTTGCGAAGAGCGACATGAAGAACGGCTCGATCTTCCGTGATGTTGATCTTTTCGCCGCTGAACATTTTTTCCGTCCAGCCGGCGAGGTCTGCTTGCTCCGCCAGGTTGTGGAGGAGGCTCATGGTTTCTTCGGTGATTCTGTTTTTCGAAAAATCCAGAAGCATGTCGTTAAATTGAAGGGAGAACTTCGAAAACCGCTGCGCATCCTCGGTGAAGAGGTCGCGCATCGTCACGTTCTCCATGACTTTTTGGTGGCTGGCGAGAGCTTGCCAGGCCTTTGTTTCCGTGAGTGTGCCAGTCAGCGTGCTCATGAACGAGCTCCTTATCATTCCATGGACGTTGTCGGTCGGGTGCAACCGGACGAACGATCTAGTTCAAGCGGAACGCGGCTCCAAGCCCTGCCGCCATCTCCTGGGGAGAGATCTGGCCGTCACCGTTGACATCCAGGGCGTCGAATACTTCGGCGGTTCCTGCCCACTCTTCACGGGTGATGAAGCCGTCACCATCAAGGTCGTAGATCTTGAAGAAATCGTGAGCCGCCTTGCCCGCGGTGGCTTTTCCCTTCATGGCCTGATAGCGCTCGGTGAGAAGGTGTTCAAGGGCTTCGATTGCCTTGCTGAAACCTTGAATACCTTCATCCAGTTTTTCCTTGGCCATTTCATCTTGCTCGTGCATCGAGCGGAAGGTTGCTTCATCCATCGGGATCTTCTGAAGATCCATGGCTTTTGCCTTTTCGGCGTCAAGCTTGAGCTCGAGAGTTCCGGTGGTGTTCTGGAGTTCATCCAGGAGCTTGGGGGCGATGGTGAGGAGGTCACTTCCGGCAAGTCCGATGATTTCATCCATGTTGCGGAAGCTTGCGCCCATGATTTCGGTCTTGTGGCCGAACTTTTTGTAGTAGTTGAAAATCTTCGTCACGGAGACAACCCCCGGATCTTCGTCGGCAGGATAGCTGTCTCGGCCTTCCTTTTTCTTGTACCAGTCGAGGATGCGACCAACGAAGGGGGAGATCAGGGTGACCCCGGCTTCAGCGCAGGCGACTGCTTGATGAGTGCCAAAGAGAAGGGTTAGATTGCAGTGGATTCCTTCTTTTTCCAGGGCTTCCGCAGCGCGAATTCCTTCCCAGGTGGAAGCGATCTTGATCAAGACTCGATCTCGGGTGGCGCCGGCTGCTTCGTACTGGGAAATGAGGTACTTCCCTTTTTCGATACTTGCTTCCGTGTCGTAGGAGAGCCGAGCGTCGACTTCGGTCGAAACCCGTCCGGGAACGACTTCGAGGATCCGCAGACCGAACTCGACGGCGAGACGGTCAAGAGCGAACTGGATGACCTTTTCGTCCGAGGCACCCGCGCCCGCTTGCTTTTCGGCCCATTTGATCCCGTTTTCGACGACATCGGCGTACTCGGGCATCTGAGCGGCGGCGGTAATCAAGGACGGGTTCGTGGTCGCATCCCGTGGCTTGAATTTCTTGATTGAATTGATGTCGCCCGTATCAGCAACGGTGACGGTAACTTTGTTGAGCTGCTCAAGAAGGGTGGCCATAGCTTTGTTTCCCCCTATGGAACATGAGGTTTGAATGGACTTGACCGAGATCGATGCCTGAGGACCCGACTCGGGTGTCGAAACGAGATGGATGGGGAAAGCGGGTGCTGCTGGCCTCCGGTCTCCCCCCGGATCCGTCGCGGAGAATAAACCCTGGCCCTATATTTGTCTAGTTCGTTCTTGTCCCGCAGAGCTTTCCTTTTCCACGATGCGACTTTAGTATCATCCCCTTTCGAAACGGCTGTTTTCGTCCCTTTTTGCGTCTCTCCACTCCTGCGGCGGAGGTGGGGTCCTTGGAGGAGTCAAATCCCGGTGACAGTCAGACCTTTCCTGATGCTATTCCTTGCGATTGTTGGGGTTACCGTTGGTTTTCTGGTTCTGCTCCTTCTCCTCGACGTCCGGCTTTTCGCCATCGACCTCGAAACACTTGCCCTTTCGTTTTCAAGGGAAGGTCTTGTTCATGGAAGCCAAAGCCTTCCCGAGGTGCTTGCCGCGGTGTTGGGGTTGTCGCTCACCGTCGTGGCCATCGTGGTTCAGCTCGCCTCCCAGCGTTATGCCGCCCGGCTCATCGATCTCTTCATGGCCGATCCGATCAACCTGGGAGCGTTTAGCTTCATGGTCGGGTCGTGTATCTATGCTCTTCTCCTACCTACGCTTACTGCAACCTCCGACGCTCCCCGATTGGCGGCTGGTGCGGCATACGTCCTGGCGGTCTTGAACTTTGGTCTCTTGCTTCCTTATTTTGGCTACGTGTTTTCCTTTCTGCAGCCGGAGAACATCATTCGTCGCATCCGAACGTCAGCCCTGAAATCGATGGCACCGTTTGTCGAGGGTACGGCCCTTGGGACTCCGACGGCTCGGAGTAAGAGCGAGCTTGGCCGGGCCCAGACCGAAGTTTTGCATGCGACGGAGCAAATTTCCGACAACTGCCTTGCCGCAGTGGGCCAGCTGGATCGCAGTTTTGCGCTTCTTGGTCTCCGCTCCCTGGAACAGCTCTCCTGCCACTGCCTCCGAAAGAAGGCCCAGCTTCCCGGGGAGTGGAAGAGCGTCGATGCCCGTTTTTTCCCCTCTCTTTCCACCGAGTTCCATGAAGAGATCGTATCCCAGGGAACCTGGGTGGAGGCTCGCACTCTGATCGAGTTCGAGCGCCTCTATCGACGAGGCCTGGTGGAAATGTATGAGGTGGTGAGCCAGATAGCGGCATCGACCCGGCAGATCGGAATGGCGGCCCTCAAGTCTTCGGACCGGCACGCGCTGACTCTGGTCTCTCGCCTGTTCAATACTTACATTCGACATGCCTTGAACGCGGGGAGCATCCGGGCTGTCTACCATACTCTTTACCAGTATCGACAGCTCTCTGTGGCGATGATGGGCGAGTATCGTGAGCTTTTCGTGTCGGTCGTCGAGCGGCTGGTGGAATATGGCCGACTGGCCAACTCCATGGGACTACCGTTTGCAACGGTGACGGTAGCTCATGATATTCGTTATCTTTGCGAGGAGGCCTATCAGGATGAAGGGACGGATGTCCGCCCCCTGGTGCGCTTGTTTCTGACTCTTGATCAACGTGCTGATTCCAAGAAAGCCCGCGTGGCGGAAACCGGAGTCAGGAAGGCTCAGTCGATCCTTGGTGCGTTCTTTCTTCGCAGCGAGGAGATGGAGCTTGTGGAGTGGATTCGAGACGATATGAGAGAGGAGAGCAGCGATCGGTTGGCCAGCATCCGGGACGAAATTCTTGCGGTGAAGGACCCTAAATTCTGGGAGATCACGGACCGGGGCACCAACTTTGACTACATCGAAGAAGACATGAGGCCGTTTCTTCGGGCCTTTTATGAGCCCTTGCTTTGAGCGGGGCAGCTTCGTCGATCCTCGATGTATTTCTGCATGAGTAGCTGGAGGCGTTTGACGGTCTTTGTTTCTTTCAGGAAGACGTTGTCCTTCTCGGTCGGATCAAGGCCCAGGTGATAGAGCTGGCCCGGAGCCTCGCCGGGACGTGGTCGAATCACCGCCGGATCGCTGAATCCTCCCGATCCCCGGCCAAAGATCAGCTTCCAGTCTCCCTGTCGAATGGCGAGAAATCCTTCGAAAGACTGGTGCACCGTTGCCTCGCGAAGCGGTTGCTCAAACTTTTGCCCGAGGAGAACGGGAAGGATGTTGTAGCTATCCTCTCCGGCCTTGGAGGGAAGGTCTGTATCGAGGATAGCGGCAAAGGTTGCCAGTAGATCGGTGAGACAGACCGTTTCGGAGCTGGTCGTCCCTGGCTGGATCTTTCCTGGCCATCTTGCGATGAAGGGAACTCGATGGCCTCCCTCCCAGATGTCGGCTTTCTGCCCCTTCAGATTTCCGTTTGCGAGATGAGGATATTTCCTCTGATCCTCCTGCATCCAATGTGCGCCATTGTCGCTCGTCATGATGAAGAGGGTGTTGCTTGCCTGGTCGGTTCGATCGAGGGCATCGGAAACCTGGCCGACGATGTGGTCGATCTGGGCGACGAAATCGCCGTAGGGGCCGGCCTTGCTTTTTCCGATGAATTCCGGGGACGGGACCCAGGGTGTATGGGGTGCGGTCAGGGCGAAGTAGAGGAAAAAGGGCCGGGCTGACCCTTCCTTGCCTTGCTTCTCGATGTACTCCACGGCCTTTTCGGCTGTCCGGGGAAGAACTTCCACGTGGCTGAAACCGGGGGCGATCCGCCCGGGACGATGAAAGCCCTTTCCACCCGCCCGCGCCAGGTTTTCGCCCCGGGTGAATTCGGTCGGTTTCTTTTCGAGGCCATGGTCCAGAACATAGACATAAGGTTCCATGTCGAGAGTCGCCGGGATGCCGAAAAAAGTATCGAATCCGAGCTCGATGGGGCCTGGTTTGAGGGGGAGAGAGTAATCAGTTTTATCGCTCTGGAGCCCGAGATGCCATTTCCCGATGCAGGCTGTAGCAAAGCCATGGCTTTTCAAGAGGGAGGCGAGGGTCATTCGGCTGGGCTTGATCAGGCACGGGGAGTCACCCCAGAGGACTCCGCGAGTCAAGCGGGTGCGCCAGGCGTACCGTCCGGTGAGAAGCGCGTATCGTGTGGGAGAGCAGACCGCCGAAGGGGAATGCGCGTCAAGAAGGCGGATCCCCTTGGATGCCAAACGATCCATGTTGGGGGTTGGGATCTGGGACTTGGAGTTGTAGCACGTAAGGTCGCCGTACCCCATGTCATCGGCCAGGATCAGAACGATGTTCGGTTTTCCCTTGGTTCCGCTCTCGGAAGCCGAAGCGGCGGCAAGGGGAACAAGCAGGAAGACGGCGAGAAAAAGCCTGCGATGAACGTTTGAGAGCTGGGTCAAATTTCCTCGGGGAAGGTGTCCGGGATTTCTTGCTCACGGACGAGGACGAGAATCGCGCTCTGGGGAACGACGAGGTATTTGTTGTCTTCAAAGGTGATTTCGATGGCCGCTTTTCGGAAGAAGACCGCGAAGTCGCCCACGCTGACTTGCATCGGAACGTAGCGTGCGATTGAAGGGGATGTATTCCAGGGTTCGGAGTTGTCTTCCGGAGGGGGCAGTGCCGTTCCGGGGCCGAGTGCCACGACGCGGCCCGTTTGAACCGGCTCCTTCTCGACGGCGGATGCCGGGAGCAAGAGTCCAACTCGCGTCTTTGTCTCGCCCTCTTCCGGCTTGATCAGGACCCGGTCACCCACGACCATCAGTTCTTTTCTGCCTTTTCTCATCGTCCACTCCACGACTTGTTTTGCCGGTCATTCCCCGAGGAAGAGCGGGTACGCTCCAGGGGCGACTCCATTATGGTTGGGATGGTTGGTCGAAGCAAGAACTTCGCCCCGACCCTCATGACGAATGCGGGCTCTAGTTCTCAATTTCGCGAAAGCAAATGATGTTTCCGGAATAGCCACAGCTCACCAGGACATTGCCCCGGTCCGGTAGCTCCCCGAAAGCAAGATGGTGCAACTTCTCCGTATCGGAGCCTGCCAGGTACTGGGCCGTATAGCCAGCCGGATTTCCTCTGGAGTCGGTGGTTTGTCCCAGAACTTGCACCGTCCCGTCGTAGCCGGCGGTTGCGAGCTCCATCCCATCATGGACTCTTGAGATGTCGGCGATGACCGCCCCACGAAGACGATCCGAGGAGCGCAGGATTTCTTTCGCCTCGGAGAAGTTTCCATCCTGATAAAGGCGCAGGATACCGTCGTTGGCGGAGACAAGGACGTTCTTTCCTCGGGCGGTGATTCGGGCCAAGGCATCATCGACGTGGGCCAGCGTCGATCCGGAGTATTCGCCTCCCTCGCGATGAAAACCAACCAGCGATCCATCGGCGCAGGCGATGTAGATCCACCCGTTCGCAATGGCCGCGCCCTTGGCCGCTCCCGGGATCGTGCCGATGAGCTGCTTTTGCCATTCTGTTCCTGCTCTGTGAAGTACGTAGACGGTTTTGCTATAGCCGGCGACGACCAGCTCGTTTCCTTCGCGATCGGGATCCGCGTCTCCGATGGCTACGGCGTGGAACAACTTCTCATCTTCGATGATGGTTTCGGTTTGCCAGCCCTCTTCCGTTCGGGTCAGACAAACGGCGACTCCTCTCCCTCCGTCGTCCTCCCCGCCTTGCGCGACCCCCACGGCGACCAGTTCGTCTCCATCATGGTCGGGAATGAGGTTTCCGACGGCGCATTGAATCAGCTCCCCCGGAAGGTCGGCGGCAACGGTGCTTCGTACCGGTTTCTTGCCGCAGTACAAGATCAAGATCCGGCCCTCGGAGTCAACCGCGGCCACTTCTTCTCCAGGAACTTCCGGATCAAGGTCGGCCACGGCGCAACCACCGAGCTTGGTTTCTCCGGCGTAGAGCGTCTCCTGTGTCCAGCTCGGGGCTCCCACCGAGGTGCATCCCGCAAGGAGGGGAAAGAGCAGAAACGCGGTCGATAGACTGGGGATCCTCATCATGAATTCTCGTTTCCTGGTTATGGGCTTCTTGTGATGATCCTATTCTACAGGACGCGCACCACGAAGAAGAGAAGGTATCCCCAGGAAAGGTTCATGGCGTGCGGGAGCAGGACATCTCGAGAATCTTGAGCTGCTTTCCGTCCGGGAGGGTGTCGAAGGTGGCGAAGTCGAACCCCTCGTCCGTGAGCGTAAACCGATGTTCCACTTCTCTTTTTCCCGCCATCGCATCCTCCATGATGCCTTTGACGCTCAGGGTTTTTTCGTCCTCGTCGATTGTCCCGGAAGCGGACTCGATGGCAGTGGTGGTATTGCCGATGAGCATGAACTGATAGGTTTTCTTGAAGTTGTTGTGGCCGAGAATCATGGTCAAATGCATCGGCATCTCATGAATGGTTGTTCTGGTGTTGAGCTCCAGGTAGCGTCCGTCATGAAGGAGTCGAGCCGTGGCTGTGCCTTTTGTGGGGTTGGGTGAGTTCATGAGAGTGCTTTTGACCGTGAACTCCCCGGCCATTGCTTTCAAGAATTCGTGAGGCTTTCCGGTCATCATCGGATTTGAGAACTCCTGCTTTGCAAATGCGTTTCCAAGCATGATGGCCGTGGTGAAGACTGCCACGGCCACAAACGTGAGTCGTTTCATAAGACCTGGGTGTGTCATCGAATTCCTTTCGTTCCTTTCATTCCAGCTTCCGTCCGTTCGCATCGTTGATCCGTTTCGAGGGCAAGTCGTCCTGCCCTGGACTCCAAGGCGTCCAGGGATGGAGTGTCGCGGGTTCTTCGGAGCCGTCAGGGTTTTTGGAGAAAAGTTTCTCAGGGGCCTGCAGGGGTTGAAAGGGTCTCGTCGTAGTGCTGAAGTGCCTTGGCAAAGCTCTTTCGTCCAAATCCAAAACGGACGTGTTTGTCGTCATGGCCAAGGCACGGGCCGGGAAGAAGAACCACACCTGCCTCCTTGGCAAGCCGGTGGCAGTACTCGGTTGCAGAAGGAACATTGATGCCGACCAGGGCCACCGATCCGGCAAGGGGGCGGCGCCAGGTAAAGAAGTCGTCTCTGCGGGCGAAGAACTCGTCGGCAAGAGCCACATTCTGACGGATGAGAGAGCGGTTTTGATCTCTCAGCCAGTCCCGAACGGACAGGGCGACCGTGGCAAGAAATTCGGAAGGGGCCGGCGGGCAGATGGAAGTGTAATGTTTCCAATTCACGAGCTCATCCCGCACTTGCTCGTTCTTGATGACAAGCCACCCCGACCGAAGCCCGGGAAGGCCGTAGGTCTTTGACAGGCCGGAAAGAACGATGCTCTTTTCAAGGCGGTCGGCAACGGAGGGGAGCATCGGGCGCTCGGCGAACTCGGTGCCCCGGTACATCTCATCGGAAAGAACGAACGTGCCGTTCTTTTCGAGGATGTGGAGGAGGTCGTTGAGCTGGGAAGTGTCCGGGAGAAACCCGGTTGGATTGTGGGGAAAGTTCATCACCACGAGGCGCGTCTTCGGGGAGAGTCGTTTTTCGAGGGCGTCCAGATCGAGTTCCCATCCCTTCTCTGTGGCGAGAAGATCCCATCCGATGGCGTTCCCGCAGACATGCTGAACCGTGTTTCGAAGAGCGTCATAGCAGGGGCGCAGGACGATCGCCTCATCTCCCGGATTGAGAAGGGTTCGCATGGTGAGATAGATGCCCTCCACCGGAGAAGTGAGGACGACCACGTCCTTCTCGGAGACCGTCTCGTAGGTGGAGGCAATGGCCTGTCTCAAGTCCGGGTGTCCGGTTGATTCGGTGTACCCGAGCCGGAGGGAGCCGAGACTGGACAGAGGGACCTTGGCCAGAGCCAAGAGCTCGTCGATCGAGATGGACTCACAATCGGAGACTCCCAGAAGGTGGGGTGCGGAGAACTCATATCGGGAGAAGAACTGCTCCGTGGCGAAGGGTTGGATATCCATGCTATTTCGTGGCTTCCTTCAGATTGAGCTGGGGCGGTGATTCTTGACTCTACCTCATCGGGGTAGACTCGAGAGTGTCTCGAAAAATGTAGCAGATTGTAGGTCCTGGATGGGAGGGATGTGTTTGTTTGATACAAGAGGGAGTTCGTTGACATGATCATCCCGTGGAGCTAAGATCCAAAGGAAAGGAATTGGATCGGGTCTTGTGGGTGTTGACTACCAGCGAAAGCAGGTAACACCTGATGCGAATTCAGCCAGCAACCAGCGTATTCCCTTCCCACCTTGCGCATATTTTCCTTCCTCTCCTCTGTGTTTTATTGTGTGTCCTCTTGTTTGTCTCCTCCGGCATTTCTCAATGCGATCACCTGGATCAAACCAAGCTCGTGTCTCCCATCCCTTTTGTCGGTGAGATCTTCGGGGTATCGGTTGATCTTGGAAAAGACGAAGCCGTCATTGGAGCGAGAAACACCGGGCCCTTTCTCCAGGGAGCGGTCTACGCCCATCGTTTTGTCGGTGGTGTTTGGGGATTGTCCCAGATCTTGCAAGCTCCAAACCCGATTCCTGGCGAAGGGTTTGGGATCGACGTGGCTCTTCAGGATGATCTTCTTCTCGTGGGTGCCGATCAAGCGAACTTTCTGGACCCAAACGATGATGGCAAGGGGCGGGTCTACTCTTACTCCAAGGTGGGGGGATCCTGGTCACTGACTCAGGTCCTGGCCCCTACCGATCTCCGATTGCGCGATTTCTTTGGGTCTGTTCTGGCGCTTGATGGAGATGTTTGTGTTGTAGCCGCAACGGGTGTGGACGAGTTGAGTCCATTCTTTACCGAGGATACAGGGGCCGTCTATTCCTATCAGCGTTACGGCGGTCAGTGGAGACTGATACAAAAAATTATCCCAACTCTGCCGGCGTCGATGGGGCGATTTGGACGCAGTCTCGACATTGATGGAGATGTTCTCGCGGTGGGAGCATTTGCCGACGATCATAGCGGCTACGTGAGCGTCTACAGGAGAATTGGCGATACGTGGGTCGAAGAGACGGAACTCCGACCTGCCTCCAGCGCTCCTGATGATCATTTCGGATTCAGTGTCTCGGTGAACGAGAATCGGATTCTTGTCGGGGCTCCCGATGTTGACTCCCAAGACGAAGCGACTCATCTCTTTGAGTATGACGGGATGGAGTGGCAATTCGTCAGACGGTTTCGTCCTTCGGATCAGGTTCAGGGGATGGACTTTGGTTCCGCGGTCGAGTTGACATCGGACATGATCGCCATAGGTGCCTCGAGTGATCCTCAAAATGGCGAAGGGGCAGGGTCGTGTTACGTCTATCGCTTGAAGGCCGGAACATGGGAGGAAACAAAGGTCCTCCCTTTCGACGGAAATGGGGGAGATTCGTTCGGCGGACATCTGGATCTGTTTGAGGGGGTCCTCTTTGTGAGCGCGGGCCTTTCCAATCGGCTTCGAGGTGCAGCTTATGTGATGAAGGCCCAGTGTGCGAATGGAGATGTGAATCTGCAGTCAGGACGAACCGATGTTCTTTTCGTCAACGGATCGGAGGGAGGACTCTCTCGAACCGTGCGAACCGGTCTGAATGAGTCCATCGAGGTCATGTTGGACGCAGCTCCCGCAGGACCCGCTGGATCGTACGTGTTATGGGCCTGGGAATCTTCTTCATGCAATTGTCAGCCGCTGGTCGTGAATGGAGAGATCCTTGGCAGTACAATCAATCCGACTCCTTTGTTTTTCTTTCTTTCACCCCAACCGATCAAGTGCGTCGTCGGTGGAGGTATTCCGCCAAGAGCGTGCGGCTCGGTGCGCTTCTTCGGCGAGCCAGTCGTCCCGTGGCAAAATCCTCTGCGAAGAAACACGGGAGTGCGACGTCCAACCCGGTTTTCATTTCAGGGCGTGATCCGAGACGCGCTCGCCCAGAATACCCTTGGTGTCAGCATCACCAACGCGGTGATCCTCATCGTCGATTGAGTCAGTCAATCTGGCGGGAAAGTTTCTCGAGCTCTTCCCGAGCTCTCTTCTTGATGGGCAGTGGGGCGTTTGCCGAGGCGATGATGCTCGAAAGGGCCTTTGTGAGCTCTCCGTTTTGCTCCTCTTTCATTGGGGCCTTGAAGATCTTCTCGAGAGCACCCAGTGCCTCAGCAGCCTCCTGAGAATTACAACTCAGCTGGGCGGCCGCGCCCAGATGTTTCAGGGCCTGAAGCCGGTGTTGTTCTGGATCTGGAAAGTTTAGAAGGAGCAGGGCGAGCTGGACCTGGATTCCGGCGTCTTCCGGATAGATCGACCCGAGACGGGCAAGCTCATTCCGCCCCTCTTGATGGGTGCCAAGGCCTTCATGGGCCAGTCGAAGAAGCCGGCAGTTGAGGATATTCTGCGGATTCAGTTGGAGGGATTTTCGATAGTCCGTCAGGACTCCCTCATAGTCTTTGCCGGACAGACGGATGAAGGCACGGGTGATATACACGAAATCTGCGTCCGGGTCGGCTTTGATGGCAAGATCGAACGACTCGGCAGCTCTTTCCTGGTCTCCGTTTTCGATCCAGTGGCTAGCGAACATGAGATGAGGAGCGGGGGAGTTTGGAGTGAGCTCAAGGGCGCGATTCGCGGCGGCGAGGGCTTTTTTGCGGTCGGTGCTGTAGGCGTGCTGGCAAACAACCTCCCAGGTTGCGGCGGAGTCAGGCCAATGATGGGTGAGCGCATCTTCTCCACGCTTCAGAGCCTTCTCGTTGCGGGCCACCTTTGCCGCCATCATGAGGGCTCCATAATAATGAAAGCGAGGGCGGGAAGATCGTAGGATAGCCTGTTCTATTCTTTCGAGGGCAAGATTTGCTTTCTCGGGTGTGATCGGAGTGCGAAAATCCGAGGCTTCCTGAATGCCGGAAAGAAACGCCCGGATGTCGGATTTTGATGAACCAGCACGGTCGAAATACTCCCGAGCCGCATCTTCTTGGTCGTGAAAACTCAGGATCAGTCCATGAAGCCAAAGAACGTCCGGATCCTCGTGCCACCCCCCTCCATATTTCTTCAGGTTCGAGAAAGCCGCGTCGTAGTCAGACAGGTTCAGCCAAACCAGAGCCGCCAGAGCATCTTTTCGTTGGGGATCCAGCGCCAATGCGTTTTCAAAGGGGGCGGCGGCATTTCGCAGGTCGGTGGTGACCAGTCGTTCGAATCCGAGATTCACCAGGCGCTCGACTTCAGTTGCCTTCTGGCTTTCGCGACCGGCAAGAATGTCGTCAAGGGAGTTCTGAAGTTCGGTGGTTTTCGCGGCAAGGAGAGCTCCTTGCTTTTCGAGCTGCTTTTCGTTTTTGATCGATTGTTGTAGAAAGAGAATCGTTGATACGAGCGCCGTGGTCAGAACAAGGAAAAGACCAAGAGTCCCGGTAGCGATGGCCGGGTTGCGCTGACTCCACCGGCGCAGCCGTAGCCAGGCTCCGGGTGGTCTCGCACGAATCGGTTCGAACTCTCGAACCCGCCTGAGATCCTCGGCAAGGTCAGCCGCCGTCTGGTATCTCTGGTTCGGATCCTTGTCCAATGCCGTGGTCAAGACGATCTTGAGATCGGACGAAATCGACGGATTATAACGTCTCGGATCCGGAGGCGGTTCGTTCAGAATCGCACGATAGAGGCCATCTCGCGTGGGACTCTCGAAAGGGCGACGAAGGGTCAAGCTTTCAAAGAGGGTCACGCCAAGGGAGTAGACGTCGGCCCTTCGATCCATCTGGTTTCGTTGACCCAGCAGCTGCTCCGGCGGCATGTAAGATGGGGTTCCGAAAACGTCTCCTGTTCGAGTCAGGCTCTCTTGATCCGAAAGCTCTTCTCGCGCGAGCCCGAAGTCAAGGAGGACCGGATCTCCGTCGGGAGTAATCATGATGTTCCCCGGCTTCACATCCCGATGGACCACGCCGGCTTCATGGGCCGCGTGCAAAGCCTGGGCGATTTTCTCGATGACCCGAAGCCCGGAGAGGATCTCCTCCTTCCTGGCCGGGCCGGTGGACGAAGGTTTCTCTCGGGAAGTGATCTTGCCCTCGCTGGGGGTGATTTCTTTTTGGCCATTTTCTCCCCGACGGGCTGCTACTTGATCGGCCAGGGTTTCTCCTTCCACGTACCTCATGGCGATGTAAGCGAGACCTTCATCGACACCGCTGTCAAGCACCGCACAGATGCCCGGATGGTTGAGCCGGGAAGCGGCCTCCGCTTCTCTTTGAAATCGGATGAGCATCGATTCCGAGGTGTTCGCGGAGTCGGTGAGAACCTTCAAGGCGACCTTGCGATGGAGACGGGTATCGTTGGCGAAGTAGACAACGGCCTGCCCACCTCTTCCGAGTTCGCTCACGATTTCATAGTGACGAAGCTGGGGATACCGTGCCGTGCCGGTGTTGATTCCGTCTCTTGAACTGAACGTCACTTCTGCCGGGCTGCTTCTTGAAACCTCTTCTTCGTCGGTGATCCGATGGAGCTCGTTCTCCAGGAGGGCATCGTGTCCGGGAAAGAGTGCCTGGTATTCTTCGAGAGAGAGTAACGTGCCCGCCTCGACGTCTTTCAGGTAACGCATGAGAAATGCGGCGACAAT
>JAJDCM010000166.1 GCA_029260825.1 Planctomycetota bacterium
AAATGCCCGTTCTACCGTGGAAATCCAGAAAATCGAAAGGAAGATCGGAGCAGACCCAGAGGGGGCCCCGAAATTCGGGAAAAACCCCGAAGCCCCCACCCTTCCTGACACCGGAATCCAAACCGAAGCCCAGACAGGATCAGCTAACGTCGTTGATACCGTCCTCGAGAGAGACGCTGTAGATCCAGAGACACGGACTGCCTTACCAGCAAAAACGGCCTCCCCCCATTTCTTCCTTCGGGCGCTGTACTTCCTCTTTGTCGGCTCCTGGCTCGGCACCGCGTGGGGTTATTTCGCTCTCCTCTCCTGCATGCTGATCGTCCCGCTTTCCCTGGGTCAATGGATGTTCAGAAGACTTCCTCTCTTACTGACCCTCAGCAAAGATCAACCCCCACCACCGCCAGCGGGAAAAGCTCCCTGGAGTTGCCCCTTCTTCCTCCGTTGCCTGTATTTCCTTTTCGTGGGAATCTGGCTGGGTCCGGTCGTCTTTCATGTGGGCCTCATTCTCTGCCTGCTGATCCTCCCCATCTCGCCGGGGCAAAGAGTCCTTCGATCGCTTCCGCAGGTCATGACCCTGGCTTCTTCCCCGCGAATCTGATGGAGCCGGGGATCGGGCACCACACTCGCTGGTAGATCACGAGACATTTCCATCCAGTTGAGGTAAAGTCAAACCTGGTGTTCAGACATCCGTGTTTGGACCCAGAAACCCTCAACCGTCTGCTCAAGGAGGATCGGAAAGCCGATGTCTTGCACCGCTACTCGTCTGCGTCAGGGACTCTTGCTGGCATGCGTTCTCGTTCTAGCTCTTGGTGGCAGCGCTTTTTCTCAGGATGCCCCGAAGAAGGGACAACCGCCAACAAAGGTCGAGGCCAAGATCGCAGCCAGCCATATCCAGATCTGCTACAAGAACTCGGCCTGGTCATCTCCCAAAATCAAGCGTTCCAAAGAAGACGCATTCAAGCTCGCTCAGGAGATCCGGGCGCGGATCCGAAACGGTGAGGAGTTTGATACCCTCGCGACCGAATTGGGGGAAGATGAGTCGAAGGCTCAGGCCGGTTATCTGGGGATTTTCGAGCCAAAGACCATGGTCGTCGAGTTCTCCCGGGCAGCCAAGAAGCTCAAGGTCGGAGAAATCTCAAACGTCGTGGAATCACCTTTTGGCTACCACATCATTCGACGTGAAAAGGCGGTCCGAGCGTCCCACGTCGTCATCTCGTATGAAGGGACGTCCCTCTCCCGGACCAACAAGAAGAAGGCCATCAAGCGAACGAAAGAAGAGGCCTTCGCTCTCGCCGGCGAAATCCGCCGAAAAGCCCTCCTCGACAACGCCGACTTCGCCGTCCTGGCCCGGACACATTCGGATGGACCTACGGGCCCCAACGGGGGCGACCTCGGCTTCTTCGCCAAAGGTCAATATCTCCCCGAATTCGAAAAAGCCGCAATGGAACTCGAGGTCGGTCAGCTTTCCGAGGTTGTTGAAACGACCTATGGCTATCACGTCATCTTGCGCACCGAATAGCCCGAGCTGTCCTGGAAGACCGATCCAGATCGGCCTTCCAGGTAGAGTGACGGGAGGGGAGCCCCCTACTCCATCAATGGCTTCTTCGAGCCAACGATCTTCGTACCATCCGGCTTTTCAATTTCGATCCACCACATCGAATTCTCCGGCAAGGGAGTCGGCGCGGTGGCGTGGATGTCGTAGTCATCGTGAGATGCTGCATAAGTGCCCTTACCCACCAGCGAACCGGTTCTGTCCTCGGTCCCGATCCAGGCACGAACGATCGTCGATCCTGAATCAGAATAGGGCAACTTGACGACGAGATGCCCTTCCTTCCCCGGGGCAACCTCGCCATGTCCCTGGGCAAGCTTGACGTCCATGCCGTCCATCTTGATCGTGCCAAGAGATTCCTCTTCGTGCTCGTGCTCCCCGTCTCCCTCCTCCTGTTTCTCGGGAGGCACTTCCGCCGGAGACATCTGAGTTTCCCCGGCTCCTTCGGGCTTTTCAGCCGGAGAAGATTCGCCACAACCGGAAAGGACAGCAGCAAGGCCGACCGCGGCCAGGTAATCCATCGTATGTTTCATTCTTCTTCTTTCGAATCAGGAGTAAGATTCTGTTTTACGGCAGCCGTCTGCCGTAATCGAAGCACTGCGTATCCGGCGGGAACAAGAACAAGATTCAGGATGGTCGATGTCAGAAGACCGCCAAGAATGACGACCGACAGCGGGGCCAGGATCTCGTTCCCCGAAGCGTCCCCCTCGACAACAATTGGTATCAGAGCCAGAGCCGCGGTGAGCGCGGTCATCAAGATCGGAATGAGGCGCTCCAACGATCCCTGAACGATGGCATCATAAACCGACTTCCCCTCCTCTTCTACAAGATGCCGGTAATGGTTGACCAGCAAGATTCCATTTCGAACCGCGATCCCAAAAAGCGTGATGAATCCAACCAGGCTTGCAATCGAGAGAACCGGTGCAGTGTAAGGCCCCATCCCGAGAAGCCCAGCCAGGTTTTGGCCGAGATGGGGCGATTCAGCGATGAAAACCGCCACAATCCCCCCGATCAGGGCTAACGGGAGATTCACAAGCACCAGAAGGGACACGCGGAGCGATCCAATTGCAAGATGCAAGAGCATCACCATGATGAATAGCACCAATCCGCTGAAAAGAGCGATCGTTCGACTGGCTGATTGCTGGGCTTCGAACTGCCCTCCATACTTCACCGTGTAGCCATGACTGGATACGATCGGATCAACCCGCTGCCGGACCTGGTCGACAAGGTGCCCGAGGTTGGCTCCCTCCGAGACGTTCAAGGAAACGACTGCCTTACGCTGGGAGTTCTCCCGGGCAATCAAATTCGATGTCATCTCCGGGCCGATTTCAGCAACCTCGGAAAGGCGCACCAGAGCCCCGTTCAATCCACGCAGCACAACCTGGCCCAGATCGTCGATGTCATCTCGCTCTTCGGGCACGAGCCGGACGGCAAGCCCGTAACGACGAATTCCGTCATTCACCTCGGCAACTGTCACCCCGAACATCGCTGCCCGCACCTGCTCGGCCGCGGAAAGAGGCGTCAAGCCATAGGCGGCCAGAACCTGCGGTCGGTACTCGACAGGTAGGGACTGAATCATGACTTCCCGGTTCGCTGCTACATCCCGCGTGCCTTCAATGGCGGTGAGCTCACTTTCGACTTCCTTTGCTATCCGCCGCAAGACCGCCAGATCATCTCCGTAGATACTGATCGCGATTGCGGCGGGAGTCCCGGAGAGGATATGACTGAGTCGATGCTCAATCGGCTGGCCGATGTTCGTGGTGATACCCGGGACATCTTCCAGAATTCGAGTGATCTCCCCCCGAACACTTTCCTTCCGATATCCCGGCAGAACCGTCACGTCGATTTCCGAATTGCTCACCGGCTCGACATGCTCGTCTCGCTCCGCTCGTCCCGTCCTCCTCGTAACGCTTCGCACTCCATCAACCAGGAGGATCTGCTTTTCGATGGCGGACGCCATGCGATCGCTCGCCCCCAGAGATGTCCCGGGAGGGGCAAAAAGACCAACGGTGAAGGTCCCCTCGTTGAACTCGGGAAGAAACGAGGTTCCGAAGGTCGACCCGGCCAAGAGAGTCAGAATTGTGATGACCGCGGTGCCGCCAAGAATGCTGACTCTCCACCGGATGGCCCACCTCAAGGTCGGCTCGTACAAAGCTTTCAGAAAGCGAACAACAAGTCCTTCCCCTGCTCGCTTATCCGTGGGCTGGGGCCTCAAGAGAAGACGGCAAAGAGCCGGAGTCACCGTGAGTGCCACAAGGAGGGAAGCAAGCAATGCGACCACAAAAGCAATCCCCAGGGGGCGGAAGAATCGGCCTTCAATTCCCTCCAGAAACATCAGAGGTATGAACACAAGAACAATGATCATGGTTGCAAAAACCATGGCGGGACGGATCTCGTTGCTCGCATCAAAGATGACCTCGAGCCTTCCCTTGCGTTCGCTCTCTGGTTTTTGAACGTTCAACCTGAGGCGACGAAACACGTTCTCCACATCGATAATGGCATCGTCGACCAGGCTTCCCACGGCAATTGCAAGACCACCAAGAGTCATGACGTTGATCGTCTCGCCCAGCCAGTCCAGGACGAGGAGCCCTGCCGCAAGGGAAAGAGGAAGGGCGACCAGCGTCACGAGTGTCGTGCGCAAATTGAGGAGAAACAAGAAGAGGATAATCGTAACGATGATCGCCGCGTCGCGAAGAGCAATCACCACGTTGCTGACGGACAGGCTGATAAAATCCGACTGCCTGAAGATCTGACGATTGACCTTCACTCCCGCAGGAAGGTTTGGCTCGAGTGCATCGAGCATCGCGTCCACCTTCCGGGTGACGGCAAGAGTGTTGGTTCCCGGGGCCTTCTGAAGAGTCGTAACGACGGCGGGGTTCCCCCCATCCGCTCCCGTTCCTCTCTTTGGCGCCGGTCCCAGACGCACCGTCGCAACCTGACCGATGGTAACCGGGGCGCCTTCGTGAATCTTGATCATCGTCCCTTCGATGTCGGCAACCGAACGCACTCGCCCACTCTGACGAATCGGTAACTCAAGACTATCAACATCCGCAAGGTAGCCGGCGCTGAGTGTACTGTGAGACGCCCCGGCGGCAGAGATCACATCCTGGATGGTCAGACCGTAGAGACGGAGGTTTTCCTGGGAAACCAACACCTGGTATTCGGGGAGTTCGCCGCCAATCACCGAAACCTGGGCCACCCCCGGAATGGCAAGAAGCTTGTTCCGGAGATCGAATTCCGCAAAAGAGCGCAGATCCAGGTTGTTCCACGAAGCATCCGGCGAGGAAACAGCGAGCATCATGATCTCGCCGGTAATCGACGTGATCGGTGTCATTTCAGCATGTGCGCCGGGGGGAAGATCTTCCCGCACCGTATCCAGGCGTTCGGAGACAAGCTGCCTCGCCCGATAAATGTCAGCGCCCCATTCGAACTCGATGTAGGCAACCGAGAGACCGATTGCACTTGAAGTGCGAACCCGACGGACTCCCGGGATGCCGTTAAAGGAAGATTCGATAGGAAATGTTACATATTGCTCGACTTCGTCGGCGGCTAACCCGGGGGATTCGGCCATCACTACAACTGTGGGTGCGTTCAGCTCGGGAAAGACGTCAACCGCCGTTTCCGGCAATCGATAGGCCGCAACGCATAGGAGCACCATCGCAAGAATCAGCACGAGTGCCGGGTGATGAATCGAGAAATGAATGAGATTCTTCAACACGGTTATTCGTCTCCATGGTAGCTGCCGTCGGCATGAAAATGACCTCCCTTGAGGGAGGTGCCACTGTTCTGAGTGGCGAGCTTCAGCTCATACACTCCATTCAAGACGACCTCATCTCCCCGAACGAGACCACTTTCAATCGTCACCCAACGTCCGTCGCTCACCCCCATGTCCGCCTCGACACGAATGACCCGATTGGGGTCGCTCGGATCGCGGCGAAAGAAGACATGAGTTAGACCGTCCTTGACGACGGACGAACGAGGAACAGCAAGAGCCGGAGCTTTGTTTGATGCGACCACAACCTCCAGAAAAGCGGAGACTCCCGGTCTGATCCATGATGTCAGTCTTTCAGGGATCGCTAGAAGTGGCATGGTTCTCTCCTGCGGATGGGCCTCCAGACCAAGAGTCAATGTCGCTTCGACCGCATCGTTGATCATGATTCCAGGAGACTGAGGGGGAACGATCCTCGAACCGGTGGCGCGGGAGAGGTCCGCCATATCAGCTTGGAGCGCCATGGCGCGAAAGCGGACCAACTGGGAATTCACGGTGGAGAGAATGGTCGTCGGAGGCTCCACGAAAGAGCCGTCCGTTACCGATAACACCTCGACCACTCCGGACTCCACCGCTTTCACCTCGATCCAGTCGATCGTCATGTACATGGGGACCTTCTCCCCATCGACAAGAATATCCTTGTCGAGCTCTTCCTCGGCAAGATCGACAGAGGTCGCGGCGCGATGAACCGCATGGACCCGGGTTCGCTCTGCGTTCCTCAGACGCGTTTTCGCCAGACCAAGTTCGGCAGAGAGGCGGGGCAAACTTGCCTCGACCTCTGCCAAAACGGCCTCGAGATCCGCTCTCTTGAAGTCCGCTTGAGCCAGGGCCCTGACCCTCCCTCGCACACGCTCGAGCTTCTTCTTCGCCTCGTCGACCTTTGCCTCCCACACCAGGATTTCCGAATGTGCAAGATCAATTCCCTGATCGCCGAGGATGATCTCATGAAGGAGTTCGGGCCAGCTCGGGGATTCAAATCGATAGAGAAGGTCTCCCGGCTCAACGGGTTGATATTGATCAACCAGCAATTCAACCCGACCTGGAAGAACCATGTGATACTCGCGGCGCGCCAGGGGCTGGAGCTCAAATGCACCGGGAATACGAATCGTGTCTTCAACCTGTCGCACCTCGACTTTGGCAAACGTAATGCCAAGGTTGCGCCGGATGGTCGGGGGGACAGCAATCAGGTTCGTGGGGCCATCCTCGACGATATCTTGTTCGGAATGATTCTCCGCCGGAACTTCAACAGAAGAAGGCGAGCAACCCGAGAGGAGAAAAAGAACCATCAACATCCAAATGCATCGCAAAATCATGGAGCTTCCTCCTGATGATCCTCAGACGACCCTGGATACGGGCCAATCAAGAAGTCAATTTCTGTCCGGACAATCGTTTCCTCCAGGCGAGTTGCGATGAGATCTAGCTTTACCTCATGCGCAATCTTCAAGCTCTCAAGCAGCACGAGAGTCGTTCCTTCCCCGAGCTTCATGAGACGCTCTGCGTCACCCAGCTGACGGTCAAGCAGGGGGACAAGAACATCCGTGATGTCCCGTCGCTGCTCGGCAAGACCTTTCTGCCTTGCGCTCGCTGCAGCCAAACGACCCGCAATCTGCTCATACTCGGTCTCGAACATCACTCGAGCCAGCTCCCTGTTCACCCGCGCTTTGGCAATCTCTTTCCGGTTGGCGTTGAAGATCGGAACAGGGATCGCTCCCAGAAAACCGATGCGTGACTGGCCTTCATCGGACTCGTAAGCAGGACCGATTTGTAGGTCGGGATACTGCTTGCAGATTTCACGCTTGAGGGAAGCCTCTGCCACTTCGTATTCCTCACGCATCCGGGCAAGCGTCGGGTTTCGGGTGAGAATCAGTGAAAGCGCCCCGTCACCTACCGGATCTCCCGCTTGAAGCGAAGAAACAAGTTCGACATGAGCCTCCGGCGGAATACCAAGCTGGGCACGAAGCTGTTGCTCCTGAAAGGCGATCTTGATTCGCATGGAGCGGAGCTGGTTCGAAAGCTTCGCCCGTTCAACCACAAAGAGTGATGCCTCGGTTCGATTCAGCTCTCCCGCATCCGCTTGCCTTGAAGTGGTCCGAACCAACGCCTCCATGAGCTCCAGGAGGAGGGTGGTCTCCTCCGCACGATGGGTGGAGGCCGACCAAACCGCCCAGGAATGTCGAAGCTGGCTCAAGACGAGCCATTCGCTCTCAAGCACTCGCCCCTCCTCCGCTCGATGGGCTGCATCGGCTCTTCCCTGCTCCGCTTGAACACGACCGGACAGTGGGATCGAAAAGGTCAACCCCGGGCTGACGATCCACGGGTTCGAAGCGCTTCCGGTTATTCGCAACAAGCTCAGGGAGAATTCGGGATCGGGCAGGAGCCCAGCATGCTCAGCCATCGTCTCCGTCTTGACCGCCCGGAGCCGGGCAATACGAAGGGCCGGATTCCAGGCAAGGGCAACCAGCTCCCCCTCCTGAAGAGTCAGACCGTCCTTCGGATTGAAACGAACGACTTCCGCCCCATCGGATGGTCCTAGCCGATCGACGAACTCCTGAAGCGTCCTATCCATGAGAGTTCGAGCGTGCCACATCGCCTGGTGGGCCGCGGGCTCCAGAGGTCTTGGTTCATAGCTCTGACACCCGGTAATTCCGGTAAGAGCTATGAGACTCAAGACCCAACTCATCCTCGCCCGCATCTCTTTCCACACGGTGGCCTTTGAGATGTTACCTAAGTTCACTTCCTCGATTCCTCCGCCAAGTCACTAGTGTGTTGGATTCAGCAATGCCGGAGCATCGCCTAGCTGCGTACAATCACGCAGTCCAGCAGACCTAGCAGCCCGTTGATAAAGTGCTTTTTGCCGAGGGCAAGGCATTTTAGTTCAGATCAAGGAGCCGGAACGGACTCGAATTTGTTGATTCTTGTGCTTTTCGGCGACGCAGAGCTGGACTGAAAGGGCTGTCCTCGGCGA
>JAJDCM010000167.1 GCA_029260825.1 Planctomycetota bacterium
TCCGCCGAGGACAGCCCTTTCGACCCAGCTCTGCGTCGCCGAAAAGCACAAGAATCAACAAATTCGAGTCCATTCCGGCTCCTTGATCTGAGCCGAAATGACTCGCCCTTGACGAAAAGCACTTTATCAACGGACTGCTGACGGGAGCTCGGCTTTTTTTCACAAGATTTCGACCGGGTGTCGAATAGTGGGCTGCGGTCGCCCTGCTGGTGACCCTGGAGAGAACCATGACTTCAAGATCAGCAACCCCGATAGAACCTGAAATGGCAATCAGTGAGATCTGGATCGATCTCCTGTTGACGTTCGTTACCTGCGGGATTTACGTCTTCTTCTGGCAGGCTCGACAGTTTCGGGTTCTCAATGCCTATCTTGGCCAGGAACGATACAATTTTTGGGCCTGGCTCCTTTTCTGTGTCCTGACCTGTGGCATCTATCACATCTTCAATCAGTACATGATGGCTCGTTCGATCAACCAGATTCAGCAGGAACGAGGCTTGCTCGTGAATACGTCCCTCCCCTTGCTGAGTGTTGTTATCAGCATCCTGCTGGGTGGAATGTTCGGGTCGTGTATCGTCGATGCGTTCCATCAACATGAGATCAATCAGTTTTTCGAGGCCTAGCAGTCCGTTGATAAAGGGCTGTCCTCGGCGAAATCTGACTTTGTCAACGGGCTGCTAGTCACACCACTGCAGTGGGCGGGTTTGAATCCCATGTTTTCCCTCTTTGCCTTCACGCCGCGAAATCTTCTTCGCCTGGGTCTGATTCTCTTTTTCATTGTTGCGGCTGGAAACGCTTTTGGGGTGTGGTCGATGAGTTCGTTTGCATCGTCCCTTCCCGAACTCTGCGTCGTCCATGCGTGGACTGACCTTGAGTGTCCAGGGTGTGGCATGGGGCGCTCTCTTGTTTCCCTCAGCCATCTCGACGTTGAGAGCTCGATCGCATACCATCCTTTTGGTTTGCCGCTTCTTCTTCTCGGGGCCTTGATTGCGGTTGCCCCGGCTCCTCTTCCCCGATTCATCTCGCGCCTGAGTGCGGCTTCCGTCGTGGGGCTTCTTGGCTGGTGGTTGTTTTTTCGGATTCTCTGACCTGTCTACATCGCAAGGAAGCCGATCAATTTGTACAGGATCCTTGCTCCGACGTTGGCATCCCACTCATCTTTTCCCGGGCTGACTTCCACCAGGTCAAATCCCACAATTCTTCGGCGTGTTCGAATCACTTCGGCGAGAATGTGCACGGCCTCGTTGAACGAAAGCCCGCCTGGGACCGGTGTTCCGGTGTTGGGGCAGAGGTGAGGATCCAGGCCGTCAATGTCGAAGGAGACGTACACATTTTTGGGAAGATCGCTCACGATCTTTCGGGCGATCTTGTCGAACGGCGTTCCGGTGAAACGTGCCCTGGCGATGTCTCGGTCGTAATGACAAACGACCTTCGAGCGAGACCTTTTGCAGGTCTTGTATTCTCGTTCCGAAAAATCTCGCACCCCGACCTGAACAAGCTTCTTGATCCCGGGTATTTGCTCCAGCACGTTGTGCATGATGGAGGCGTGAGACCAGGTAAACCCTTCGTAGGCGGGGCGAAGGTCATGGTGGGCGTCGAAGTTGAGAATCCCCAGACCTTTGTAGTGTTTTGCGTGGGCGTGCACGCTGCCAAAGATCGTGGCGTGGTCTCCCCCGAGAAGCCCGACCCGATGACCTCCACTCAGTGATTTTTGCACCGCGTCTTTGACCCGAGAATTGAGCTCTGCTCCGATTGTGTTCACTCTTTGGATCTGCTTTTTCTTCTTCTGGGTTACCGGTCCTTCGTGGGTTCCGCGGAGGTTCTCATCCACGAGTCGGCTTGCTTCCGTATTTCGTCTTCTGACCCAGGTTGATTCCGGGTGAAGGTAGATCCCCTTTTCATAGGGGCGTCCGGTATCAAGGTCGAAGAAGTCCATCTGATGGCTTGCTTTCCGGATGGCCCGGGGGGCCCTTGCGCTTCCTCGTCCGTAGGAGGCGGTGGCCTCGAAGGGAACCGGATGAATATGGATGAGGCTTTCATCTTTTGCGGTGGTCATGCTGAAAAGGCCGGCACCGGGCGGGACGGCGCCGTCCGGGTCGAAACCGGTAAGGTCGGGTGAGCCGGGAACCAGCTTTTTCCTGGTGGATCTGGCCATCAAAGAGAATCCTCGGAAGGAGACGGAAACGGGCATTCCTCTGAATGGGCCCAAGGATACCGAGATTCTCTCGTCACGGCCTAATCTGTTTTGCCGGAAACGATTGGAGTGGTTGTCTTTGAGTGTGACTCGAAAGGGCGCGGGGCAGGAGTGCAACCCGAACCAAAGTGAGGTATGCTGCCGCGCCTTAATTCCCCGATGGTCACAAGTCGATAGGCCTGTCAGATCAAGCCGCGCATCGATTTCAAATAGCTGGAGGCGTTCTCTCGTGTCCCCAAGAATTCTTCTCTCCTTTCTTGTTGTCCTGGCTCTGATTCCCGCTGGACTGGCAGATCCACATTCCTTCGGAAACCCGGGGCAGATATCGATCCGTCATCTGGAGCTGGATCTTTCTGTTGATTTTGACCGTTCGATTCTCGAGGGAAGCGCGACGTTGACGTTGGTCCGCCGTGCGCCGACCGACTCCCTCGTGCTCGATTCAAAAGGGCTAGTGATCAAGAGGATCTCCCAGGTCGGGGAGAAGACGGGTCGACTGGGCTTTTCCGTTTCTGCCCCTTCATCCAATCTTGGATCGTCATTGACGATCGATCTTCCGCAGGATGCAAACAAGATTCGGATCGAATACCAGACAACCCCGGATGCTTCGGCGCTTCAGTGGCTTGGCCCGGAGCAAACCGAAGGAAAGAAGGGGCCGTTTCTCTTCACTCAGTCCCAGGCAATTCATGCTCGATCCTGGATCCCGTGTATTGACAGTCCCGCTGTACGCATGACCTATGACGCCACCATTCGGGTTGACCCGAAGTTGGTTGCGGTGATGAGTGCGGAGACGGTAGGAGCCAACCGGGAACAGGGAGTGTTTCGTTTTCGCATGAGACAACCCATCCCGAGCTATCTCATTGCTCTTTCTGTGGGGGTGATTGATTTTCGGGACATCAGTCCCCGGGTGCGAGTCTACGCGGAGCCAGAGGTGGTCGAAAAAGCTGCCTATGAGTTTGCGGACACGGAAAAGATGATGAAGGCCGCCGAAGAACTCTACGGCCCCTACAGGTGGGAACGATACGACATGATCGTGCTTCCTCCGTCCTTTCCCTTCGGAGGGATGGAGAATCCTCGGCTGACGTTCCTGACCCCGACCGTCCTTTCCGGCGACCGCACACTGGTCGATCTGGTTGCTCACGAGCTTGCCCATTCCTGGTCCGGCAATCTGGTTACGAATGCATCCTGGGGTGATCTCTGGATCAACGAAGGATTCACGGTCTATCTGGAGCGACGGATCATGGAGAAGGTTTTCGGCGCCGATGCGGCGAAGATGAACTGTATTCTCGGACTGCAGGCTCTCGAAGGAAGTGTGAAAGATTTCGGAGGGACTCATCCGTTCACGAAGCTTGCCCAGAATCTCTATGGACACGATCCCGATGATGCCTTCAGTGATGTTCCTTATGAGAAAGGAGCTCTGCTCCTCCATCGGCTCGAAGGACTTTTCGGGCGGGAGCGGCTTGATCAATTCCTGCGCAGCTACTTCGACGACAACGCTTTCCGGGCAGTGACAACACCTCTCGTAGAATCGGCGATCCAGAACGGATTGATCCGGGGGCATGAGGACAAACTGGGCGGTTTCAGTCTGAAGCAATGGCTGTACGGAACAGGGCTGCCCGAAGATGTGCCTCGGGTCGAAACGGATGGTTTCACGGTTGTAGATCGAGAGCTCGAGAAATACAGAAAAGGAACACCTGCTGTTGAGCTAGCGGTTGATGGCTGGATTACTCAGCAGTGGTTACACTTCCTGAGGAACCTACCGAAAAGACTGTCCGTGGATCAAATGACCGAGCTGGATAAGGCCTTTTCTTTCACCGGAACGGGAAACTCGGAGATCTTCTTTGACTGGGCCCAGCTCTCTCTCAGAAATCATTACAAACCGGCCTTTTCCAGCATCAAGGCCTTCTTGTTGAGCATGGGGCGGATGAAGTTTGTCGGTCCACTCTTTGGGACGATGGTGGCGGATAAGAAGCTGTACCCGATGGCTCGAGAAATCTATGAGCTGGCCAGGCCCGGGTATCATCCGATTGGCCGGGCTGCCATGGACAAGTTGCTTGAATGGGAATAGTTCCCTGACCGGGATTGGAAGGCGGGTTCAGGAACCTGTATCCCTGAGGACCGCTCGGGTGATATCCTCAAGGTGGGCCTTTTGACTTTTCCTGGTGAGAGGAAAAGAACTTTATCAACCGACTGCAAGGAGGAGGCAAGCTCCCGATGCCATCTCTGACTGATTGGCTGGATTTCATCCCCATGCCTCCTGAGCTGCCCGCGGGGAAGAGATCCCACGTCCATTTCACGTTTCGTGCCTCGAAGCGGGAGTTTGTCCTGCAGATCAAGGAAGCACTTCAGTATGCGGGGTTTCTCGTCACCCTGGATCCCTGTGGAGATCCAGTCCATTCCCCCTGGGATAGTTCTCTTGATCGGGGGCTTTCCCAGAGCTTGATGGGGGTGCTTGCCTTTTCCGAAGAAGAGCTCGATTCACCGTTCTATCGAACGGAGCACGAGGCCATGATGCACGGTCGAACCGAGTTTGGACTGGAGTATGTGCCGATCAAACTTGATCGCGGGGAATTCCCGGGCGGGATCGATGAGCTCTTATCCGTCAGTTTCTCTACCTTGACGGAATGTCCTGGCGGAGCACCTCTTTTGACCCTGGCCCAGGCACTTGCCGGACAGACTCCGTCTCAGGAGGCAGTCGCTTTCGCCGGGCAGGTCGATGAGGAGCTGGCCGCGGGTCTTGAGGAGGTGCGTGCCCTCGTCAAGGTTGGCAACACCGATGAGCTTGTCGGTCTTTCTCATTCCGAATCAACGGCCTGGAACTCGTTTCCCTTACTCCGGTGCCGGGTGGCGGAAGCTCTCATCTCCAAGGGGGCGCAGGAAGCTGCGTTGGTTGTCCTTGATGGGGTGCAGCGTCACCATCCCTTGAGCGTCAAGGCGAGGCAGTTGCGAGCCACTGCGCTCTTTGGACGAGGTGAGTTGACCGAGGCTCTCCGGCTTCTCGATCATCTGGAGGCCGAAGATCGTCTGGACGACAGGACTTTGAGCCTCCTTGGTGAAACCTGGGGACGGATGTTTGCCCAGACCGATGAGCTCTGGCAAAGGCGAACCTCTCGCAACTACTACGGCCGAGCGTTTCGCGCCAATCGTGACAACCTGATTGCGGGTCAGAAAGCGGCGAGTCTCAGCGTCTATCTCGGGGAGGGCGACGTGGCGGCGACGTTCGCCATCGAGGTGATGGAGGAACTCACTCTTGAGTGCGGGGAAGAGCAAGCTCTCCTTTCATCTCGATCAGTGATACCTCTTCTTATTCTGGGGCGAGTCAATGATGTGGCTCACCGGGTGCGAGCGGCAATGAATGGAGCTCCGGAAGTCGCCGAGGAGTTTGGAGCTCTTCGGGGCGAAGTTCTCGACCTGATCAAGCGTCTTTCGATTTCGGACTTCGATCGAAAGAAGATTGAGCAGGTGTTTCAAACCGGCAGCGACGGTCGTGATTCTGCGAGGAAATAGCTCCGTTGGAAATAGGAGTCGATACTGTTCTGGGTGACCTGTTCAGAGCCGGTTCCTGGCGACATCCGTCACTCGAATCTCCCGTTGCCTCCTTGGTCTTTGGATCTTTCCTGGCTCGGGCTCGTATGCTATCTTTCGGGAGTCACGAGATGGAGGGGCTTGATGCCCAAAGAGAGATCAGATCCTGGGAGTTTTGGTATGAATCACTTGGTTTCCCCCGCGACGTTTCGTTTTTCTTTCCTCCTGGTTTTATTTTTCGGCCTTTCTTTTTCAATTCCAGCCCTGGCTTCCGAGCCTTTTTCATCCGGGACGGAAGTTGCTCCGGTCGGTTCCGGTGAAACTCAGATCCCGTCCGTCCCGCTTTCCGGCCGCAAGTTCATCGACACGGCGGGACAGATTCATCGATTGGGAGAAGTGAGCAACTCCCGAGGTTCGGCTTTTGTCTTCATTGACACGGAATGCCCCATCGCCAACGCTTTTGTCCCTGAGCTCAATCGGCTGGCGTTGCTTTCAATGGATCACGAAATCGAATTCTACGGGGTCATGTCTTCGCCGGATATTTCTCGTGAACAGGCCAGAAAACATGGCGACGAATATGAGATCAAGTTTCCGGTTCTCTTTGATGCATCGGGCGATCTAGCTCGTTTGTTTTCTCCGACCCACGTTCCGGAGGCTTTCGTCGTTTCGAGGGAAGGGAGCCTTGTCTATCGTGGACGGGTGAACGACTCCTACGCCGCGTTGACAAAGAGAAGGCCGAAAGTCAGCCGTCACGATCTACGCGATGCCATCACCAAACTGGCAGCGGGGGAGGTCATCGCGGTACCACGCACGGAGCCGGTCGGGTGTTTCTTTGAATCCTGGACATCTCCTCCTCAAGAGCGAGAACCTCTCACCTATACTCGAGACATCGCTCCCATCATCAACGCTAACTGTGTGGAGTGTCATCGAGATGGGGAAGTAGCGCCATTTTCTCTCGGGACCTACGCAGATGTTCGTAGGAGGGCTCGTCTTCTGGCTCATGTTGTCAAAGCCGGCACCATGCCTCCATGGAGCCCCGCCGAGGGCCACGGGAATTTCCTCGACGCCCGGCGCCTCACCGTGGATGAGATCAAACGGATCGAAGATTGGGCGGCTCTTGGTGCTCCATATGGTCCAAAGGAAGAGCTTCCGTCATCACCTCGATTTCCCGAGGGATGGCAGCTCGGAGAGCCGGATCTAGTTCTGGAAGTTCCTGAGAGTTTCGATGTTCCCGCGGATGGGGGAGACATCTTTCGCTGCTTTGTGCTGCCGACCGGTCTCACCGAAGACAAGGAAGTGATTGCCGTCGAGTTCGAGGCCGGGAGTCCGACGGTTGTTCATCACGCCCTCTTCTATCTCGATAATCGTGGACTGGCGAGGAAGCTCGATGAGGCGGATGAGGGGCCCGGCTACAGTCGCTTCGGAGGTCCTGGGTTTCCCCCGTCCGGGGCGCTGGGTGGATGGGCGCCCGGTGCTCAGCCCATCACCTATCCCGACGGCATGGGCCGGCGTTTGAATGCGAATGAGGATCTGGTTCTTCAAATTCATTATCACCCCAGTGGCAAGGCCGAAAAAGATCGTAGCCGCATGGCGATCTACTTTTCCCAGGAACCCCTCAAGCATATCGTTCGAGGTACATTCATGGGGCAGCAGAGGGTCGATATTCCTGCGGGTGAGGCGAACCACGAGCTTCGAAGCTCGATGACTCTTCCCGCGGAGATGACCCTCGTAAGAATCACTCCCCACATGCACCTTCTCGGAAAAGAAATGAAGGTAATCGCTACTCATCCGGATGGGCGGGAGGAGCCTCTCATCTGGATTCCGAAGTGGGATTTCAACTGGCAGGGGCAGTATCGCTACGTCACCCCTGTTCGACTGCCCAAGGGAACCAAGCTGGATCTCTATGCGAGTTACGATAACTCGGAGGCAAACCCTTTTAACCCGAGCACTCCCCCGCGCCGTGTAACCTACGGGGAGCAGACCACCGATGAAATGTGTTTCTGCTTCTACCTATTCACCACGGAGAGTGAAACGGAGCGGTCGGCAATTCGACGGGCAGCGTGGCGGTCGTTTGTGACCCCCTCCCGATGAATGACCTTGAGGGGAGCTGATACGATCGAACGAAGCCATCATGAGAAGGGGGGCGTGAACGGTTTCATCCTGCAGGTCACCTATCGCACCGAATCGGGGCGGCCGGTGATTCACCTCATGGGTTGTCTCGAGACGGGTGGCTCCTTCCTTGTTCGTGAGACCCGCCAGGTTCCTCACTTCTTTGTCAAAGAGGAAGAGGCTGAGCGAGCTCAAGAGACCCTGGCCCTGACTCCGATCAAGACGGACAGGGTGACCCTTGGCGAGAAGAGTCCGGTGGTTCGGTTTGAATTCCCAAGGCCCGGCGACTCCCGTCCTTTTGCAGAACAACTCTCCGACGTGGGAATTCAAAGCTATGAGGCGGACCTGCGTTTTGGCGTTCGTTATCTGATTGATCGGGGCGTGCAAGGGTCGGTTCGCATTCGGGGTTCCAGAAAGAACAGTGAAGGGAGCGGGGATCCTGGAGCGGAGAGAACCAACGAGCTGCTTGTTTTCGAAGATCCTGAGCTCGAGTCGGGTGAGTGGGTTCCGCGCCTGAGGGTTCTCTCGATCGACATCGAGACCGATCCAACCGCCAGCCGTCTCCTTTCCATCGGTCTCTACGGCTGTGGCGTTGCCGAAGTGTTTCTTCTTTGCGAGGATTCGGATCAGGCCTGCCCCGAGCCTGCAATCCGGTGTGAATCGGAAAGAGACCTGCTCTTGCGATTTTGTGAGCGGGTGAGAGATGTCGACCCGGATGTACTCACCGGGTGGAACGTGATCGAGTTTGATCTTGCCGTTCTCTTGCGGATCGCGAGTCGGGTGCGAACAACCCTCGAGCTGGGTCGGTTTCCCGGTGAGGTCAGGTTGCCTCCTCCCCGTTCCCGTCGCGAGATGCCCCGCGCCCAGGTGCCGGGTCGGGTCGTTCTTGACGGTATCCAGCTTCTTCGCGGGTCGTTTCTGCGAATGGAGAGCTACGGGCTCGACAAGGTTGCAAAGGCGGTGCTCGGAGAGGGGAAGACACTCTCTCACGGAGATCGTGGAGCGGAGATCCTTCGGCTTTTTCGCGAGGACCGGGGTCGCTTCGTTGAATATAACCTGACCGATTGTCGTCTGGTTCTGGAGATTCTCGACAAGCTGGACCTGATCGAGCTTGCCGTGGAGCGCTGTCGTTTGACGGGAATGACTCCGGATCGAGTCACCGCTTCGATCGCCTCCTTTGACTTTCTCTATCTCTCCGAACTCCATCGCCGGGGAATGGTGGCGGAAAGTGTCGGGACGATCGAGAACGCGGACGCCGGAACGTCGGGGGGGCATGTGCTGGAGCCTGTTCCTGGGCTGCATCCCTATGTTCTGGCTCTTGACTTCAAGAGTCTCTATCCAAGTTTGATCCGCACCTTTCAGGTCGACCCTCTTGGTTTTCGATCCACGGTTCCGGACGAAGACCTCATCATTGCTCCCAACGGAGCCGGGTTCCTGCGCGAGAAGGGGATTCTCACCGGGATTCTCGATGAGCTATTTCCTCGTCGTGAAGCTGCCAAGAAGGCGGGGAATCGGGCAGCCAGTCAGGCGATCAAGATCTTGATGAACTCGTTCTATGGAGTCCTTGCGTCTCCGGCTTGTCGGTTCTCCGACTCGGATCTTGCCAATGCCATCACGAGTTTTGGTCGAGAGATTCTCCTCTGGACGAAGAAGAGGATGGAAGATCTTGGTCATCGGGTTTTATACGGCGATACGGATAGCCTTTTTGTTCTCTCCGGCGCATCGAGCGCTGAGGAAGCGAGGCGAGTGGGTGAGACCTTGGTCGTCAAGGTCAACCGAGACATTGCTCGGCATATTCTTGAAACCTGGAAGGTGGAAAGTCGGCTTGATCTTGAGTTCGAAACCCTGTACTTGCGCCTGGTGCTCACCGAGGTTCGACATGGCGGGGCCGGGGCACGGAAGCGCTACGCGGGTCTTGTTGATGACGGAGGGAAAGGAGAAGTTGTGTTCACCGGCCTGGAGGCGGTGCGGCGAGATTGGACCGACCTCGCTCGGAAAGTGCAGCGGGAGCTCTACCGCCGGCTTTTTTTCGACGAGCCGGTCGATGGATATTTGAAGCAGATTCTTTCCGATCTCAAAGGAGGAAGGCTCAATGACCTTCTTGTCTATCGAAAGTCTCTTCGCAAGCATCCCGATGCCTACACCCGGACCACGCCTCCGCATGTCGCAGCGGCTCGAAAGATGACGGGGAAACCGGGGCGTACCATCAAGTATGTCATGACGGTTGCTGGACCCGAGCCTGCCGACGAGCGAAAGAGTCCTCTAGATCTTCCTCACTACATTCAAAAGCAAGTTCGTCCGGTTGCGGAGCCCGTTCTCGCCCTGCTCGATCTTGACTTTGATCACGTGCTTACAGGCCATCGTCAGATGAGGCTGTTTTGATGGGTTGGATGGAGCGGGTCGAATCGTTTGGTGGTCGCGTCGCTATCCGGGATCATGGTGGTAATCACACTTATCACGATCTTTTTCGAGCGTCCGAGCGGGTCGCGGATTCTCTGTTGACAGATCGTCGTGATTCAGGCTCACCGAACGGTGATCTTTCGGAGGAGCCGATTCCTTTTCTCGCTCCGGCGGGATTTTCCTACGTTGCGGCTCTTCTTGGTATTTTACGAGCGGGTGGTATTGCGGTGCCCCTTTGTGTTGCCCATCCGAAGGCGGAGCTGGAGTTTGTCCTCGATGATCTCCAGGCAACGAGAGTCGTGGTTTGTCCTTCTCTGCTTTCGAACGTCGAGGGAATCCGGACGGAAAAGACGAAGATCGTTGTCCTCTCCGATCTCCTTTCTCGTCGCGAATCGTTAGCTGATCGGAAGCAACCGGGACGATCCTCTGGCCTCCGGGCCATGATCCTCTATACGAGCGGAACTACCGGTCGCCCGAAGGGGGTTGTTCATACTGTGGGGAGCATCCAGGCTCAGATTGAACTCCTGGTCGAGGCATGGGAATGGGGGAGGGATGATGCCATCTTGCATTGCTTGCCTCTTCATCATGTCCACGGAATCGTCAACGCTCTTCTCTGTTGTTTGCATGTTGGAGCACGAGTCGATTTTCTGACGAAGTTCGATCCGGAGGTTGTTCTGGAGAGGTTTTCTGAAGGAGAATCTTCTCTCTTCATGGGTGTACCTACGATGTATGCCAAGCTGGAGCGCGTCTGGGAAAATCGTTCAGGAGACGAGCGTCGAGGCCTGAGAGAGGCGTGTGGGAAGATTCGACTCATGGTGTCCGGGTCTGCCGCCCTGCCCGTTCCCCTTCTTGAATCCTGGAGGTCGATATCCGGACATTTCTTGCTGGAGAGGTATGGAATGACCGAGATCGGGATGGCTCTTTCCAATCCTTTGCATGGAGAGAGAAGAGCCGGACTCGTTGGGCGTCCGCTTCCATCCGTGGAGGTGCGTCTCTGGGATTCAGAAAATGAGAGAGTGGCGAAGGAGGGTGAGGTCGGTGAAATCGAGGTGAGGGGGCCTGGTGTTTTTCTTGAGTATTGGAATTTACCAGACGAGACCCGGGCCGCTTTTCACGAGAGCTGGTTTCGCACCGGTGATGTGGCATGTCTCCTGGAAGGCGGTTATCGAATCCTTGGGCGAAGTAGTGTTGATGTGATCAAGACCGGAGGCTACAAGGTTTCGGCTCTGGAGATCGAGCAGGTGATGGCAGCCCATCCCCAGGTTCTTGAATGTGCGGTGATCGGGGTTCCGGATGATGAGTGGGGGGAGAGGGTTCTCATGGCCTATGTTCCTCGATCTGAAGAAGAGGATCATCAGCCTGACCTTGATGACTTCCGGGTCTGGGGAGGTGAGAGGCTTGCGAAATACAAACTTCCATCTCGGATTCTTGTTCTCTCCGAACTGCCGCGCAATGTGCTGGGAAAAGTCGTGAAACCCGCCATTCAAGACCTTGCCCGAAGCGCTCGGTGAAACGCATCGAGGCTACTTTGAATAGAGGTCCACAACCCGTTCGAGGGCTTGGCGGCAGACGGGGCAGAAGCCACCGTCGTTTCGGGTGAACATGATGCAGTCAGCTGACGGACGATAGAGCCCGTTGGATTCATAGCCGGCTCCTTCGAAGGCCCCGACTTTCTTTGCATGGAGCTGGCCTGAAAGGAGGCTGGTGAAATGCTTCTTCTCCCGATCAAAGAGCTTTTCCACCTCTTCTTCCGGGGCTCCCGCCTTGCGGAGCTCCTGCCTCTCTTTCTGGAACGCGATCGAATCCGCATCGTATTGTTTCTTGTCCCAGGGGGTCGGCAACGGGATCCCCGGAGTCGCCAGGTCCTGCCATTTGAGTTGTTTTGATAAGAGGGCAGTTACATTGGGTTCCCAGGGTTCCGTGTCGGGAGGGGTGAAATCCTCGTAGGCAACGCTGGAAGTGTAGTACTCATCTCCCAGGCCCGCGAAATGGTGGCCAAACTCGTGAACAACGAGGTAGTCCGCGTAATTGCTTCCCATGGCAGCGGTGGCAAAAAGGTTGTAGATCCCCCCTCCACCATATTGATTGGTATTGAGAAGGAAGATCACGAATTCATAGGAGGTCGATGCAGCAGCATCTCTCCATTTCCGATCGCTGAAGGTGAGAATGTATCGCTCGGAATCAAAAGCGTTGTAGGTCGTTCCCAGGGGCGAATTGCGAAAAATCTTGGCTCTTGGCCTGGACACGCCGCTCTCCTGGGAGGGAACGAAAATCGACCGAACGTTGAAGTCGCCTCGGCGGGACTTGAAGGGCTCATAAGAAAAGAGTGCCTCGGTCATTCGCTCGGCATCCGTGTGGAACTTGGCCTTTTCGTTTTCGGTATAGCCGTCGCCCAGAAAAAGAAGATCCACTTTCGACGCGGGCGGGCCGTTCGTCTGAAGAGCCCGGACTTCGTGCCTTGCGACAACTGAGCGATCGACAAACCTGGATTCAGGATCGATGGTGGTCGACCAGATTTCCTGGAACGCAAGGCTTGCGTCTCGTTTTCTGAGTCGCACCTGGAATGTCTTTCGGGGCTCGGGCATAAGGAGCGCCTCCTCCAGGGTGCGGTGGATCCCTTTTCGGGCCGGTCCGGTAGATTCCCATTCGCCATAGATGCTTGAGAAGCCTCGGGAGTACAGGAGTCGATTGGTCGAAAGATCAATGACCTCGAAGTGATACTTCCCCAGGTTGGTCAGATCGTGGAGCTGGGTGCGACTCCCGGGCCAAGGTCCTTCGATGCGAACCCGATCGAGACTGATGATCTCTTCGGTCGAATTGCCGGTGTGATAGAAATCAAGTCGAAGGGTTTTTCCCGTGAAATCCGCGTCGAAGTTCTGGCCTTTGATCGAGCCTGCCATGGTCAAGAGAAGGAGAACGCAGGTCGCGATTCTGAGAACGACAGTCGTTGACGTGATCTTCATGGACGGGTCCGCATCATGGAGGAGACTCTCTCGACTTTCTTCATCACTCGAAGGAGGTTTCCTCCCAGAATGAGCCGGACGTCATGATTTGAGTACCCTCTTTCAAGGAGCTCGATGACCAGGTCTTTGAATCTGGAAACGTCTTCCAGTCCAACCGGAACCGAAGAGATACCGTCGAAGTCGGATCCGATTCCGATGTGCTCAATGCCGGCGACCTCGTTGATGTGATCGATGTGATCGGCGACGTCAGAGAGGGTGGCCTGCGGGCGCGGGTTCTGGTCGGTCCAGGACTGGAGCTTTGAAGTGACCGTTTGTTCGTCTGCCGGGTGCATTGTCCGCAGCCGATCCCGCTCCGCTTGCCGCAGTTCGCCGTAGATTCGAACCTCTTCGTTCACGAAGGAGGGAACGAAGGTGACCATGACGATTCCGTCGGTGCGGGAAAGGATCTTCAGAACGTCGTCGGGTACATCTCGGACGTGATCGGTGATGGCGCGAGCTGATGAGTGAGAAAAGATGATCGGAGCGCGACTGACTCTCAATGCATCCCTCATCGTATCGGCGGAAACATGGGAGAGGTCAACAAGCATTCCAATGCGGTTCATCTCGCGAACTACTTTTTCGCCAAACGGGCTGAGCCCTCCAACCTTGGGCTCGTCGGTGCAGGAATCCGCCCAGGGTGTGTTCTTGCTATGGGTGAGGGTCATGTACCTCGCCCCGGCTTCGTAGAACATCCGGAGAACCTGAAGGGAGCCATTGATGGAATGCCCACCCTCCATGCCGATCAGAGAGGCGATCAGACCTCGCTCGTGAGCGCGTTCGATGTCTTTTGCGGTAAGAGCAATCCGGAATACATCGGGATAGTGCCGGGCCATCTGGTGGACGACGTCGATTTGCTCGAGCGTGGTTTGAACCGCTTCGGTTCCGCTGATGGACGTGGGAATGAAGACTGACCAGAACTGTGCCCCGAGCCCGCCTGCCCGAAGTCGGGGAATATCGGTGTGAAGCTCGGGTTGGGATTGTCGTAGATCGAGTTTGGTGACGTCGCCGTCCGCGCGTTTTCGAATCTGCCACGGAAGGTCATTGTGTCCGTCAACCAGAGGAGTCTGGGACATCAAGTATCGGGCGCGCACTTCGAGATCGTCGGAGTCGCCATCATCGGTCAGAAGGGAGCATCCGGTAGTTCCCGAGAGGGTCAGCGTTAATGCGACCAGCAAGAGGAGTGGGGTTCGGAGAGCCGGATGGTGCGTGCGTCCTGAAGTCACACTGTTTCCTTTCCAAGAATCGATTGTTTTTCAGTTAGATTTTCGACGCGATCACGATCGACTTCTACTCCCATTCCCGGTTTGTTTACCGGGACGGTTACGAAGCCATTCTCATCCATCGTCCATTCAGGGGTGACGATGTCTTGCTCCCAGTATCGGGAGCTCGGTGATAAATCACCGGGAAATAGAAAGTTTGGAAGGGACGCGAGAGCCACATTGTGGGACCGACCGATTCCGCTTTCGAGCATGCCTCCGCACCAGACCGGTACCTTGTTGCGGGCGCAGAGGTCGTGGATCTGAATCGAGGCCGTGAATCCCGCTACTCGACCGGGTTTGATGTTGACGATTTTTCCGCTTCCAAGAGCAATCATGTCTCCGGCCTTGTCAACGTGGGTGATTGATTCGTCGAGACAAATCGGAGTTCGAATCCTCTTCTGAAGAGTGGCATGACGGATGATGTCATCCCAGGCAAGGGGTTGCTCGATCATCAGAAGGTCGAACTCGTCAAGAGCGGTGAAAAGAGCCGCGTCGGCGAGAGAGTAAGCGTTATTGGCGTCCACCATGAGGGGAGCGTCTTCTCCCAGTGCCTCGCGAGTGGCTCTCACGAACTCAAGGTCTTTTCCCGGCATGATCTTGATCTTGATCTTGCGGTAGCCCTGAGCCAGATAGCCTTTCGCCTTCTTTGCCAGGACCTCGGGATCAGATTGAATGCCGATGGAAATGCCGGTGGCGATCTTGTCGCGTGTGCCGCCGAGGAGGCGAGAGAGGCTGATCTCTTGCTTGCGCGCTTTCAACTCCCAGCAAGCCATTTCCACGGCGGCTTTCGCCATGAAGTGACCTCGAATTTCAGGTTCGAGGATGGAGTGGATTGCCTCGGGGCCGGTGAGTTCAGTTTCCAGCACACGAGGTGCCACCCAGTTTTCGATCGCGTGCCAGGCGGTGTCGATGGTTTCGGGGGAGTAGTTCGGAGCTTCGCCGGCCGGGCACTCGCCCCAGCCAACATTTCCATCTTCATCCCGAACCTCGACAAGGAGGATGCGTCGCTCGTTCACGACCCCGGAGGAGATGGCAAATGGCTCCTTGAGGCGGAGCCGGATTTCTCGCAGCTCGATTTCTTTGATTTCTAGCATGCCACCAATCTAACCCCTGAGACCGCTCAGTGAATCTTTGGTTTTTCACTCCAACGAAAAAATAGGATGCAAACATTTGTCATCAAAATGGTTATGAGGATTCTTGGCGGGGATGGTTCGGGCAAGGAGTCGGAGCGACCCGGTGGACGTATTAATCTGTGCTGACAGAGTCGGGGATGGCTCGTGGGTGCCGATAGGGCTTGAAAATGTCCCAACAGCCGAGCGCTCGCCCATTCGTATCCGGTTCCGCAGTCATTTTCTTCTTCTTCCTGGGAGGCCTCCCAGCATGCTCGGGGGGCGGCGGTGGTGGCTCATCGACCTTGGAGCTCCTCGACGCTCGGTTCGAGTCGGGGGCAAAGCTCCCCACGGAAGAGGCGTTCCTGAATGACCGTCTACTCCTCGTGTTCTCGGCCCCTCTAAATCCCACATCCGTGACTCTTGATTCGGTGCAGATCCGAAGGGAGCAGGGTGGCTTCACGATTCAGCCGCCGGGGGAGCTCATTGTCCGGGACCGGGAGATTTCCTTCACTCCAGCCCTTCCTACTCAGCTCGATTTTTCTGATGCGGGGTGGCAAAGAGGTGAGGGCTATCGGGTGCGGATTCGGGGCAATGGTCCTGGATTGAGTGTGCGGTCAAGAGGTGGCCGCGAACTTCCCCGGGATCGTGAGTTCCTCTTTCGAGCGCGAGCAACCGAGCCTTTTCTTCGAGATGTTGTAGGAGGTCCTCCGCGGATTGTCGGAGTAGCGTTCGATCTTGATCAAGATGGTTTCCTGGCGACCGATGGGGATGGGAGTACCTTGGATGAAGAAGAGATCCTCCGTGAATCCGATGGACTTCCGGTCGTCCTATCGGTCCCTGTTGGTCTTGCGATGCGACCGTCTCGATTCGGAATCTTGTTGAGCGAGCCGATCTTGCCCGCGTCGGTTTTGCGGGATTTGAATCTTGATACGTTCGTTGATTCGCTCCTGCTCGTCGACCAGGACCAGGCCCGCTCCCTGGCTTTTGATGTTGAGCTGGTCCAGGGTTTCAATGTCGAGAGTAATCGTTATTTCTCGATGATCAGCGTGATCCCCAGGACCACTTTACCCCGGGGGGCCTTGCTGGAGGCCCGTGTTTTGAGCGGGATTGTTGACCTTGCTTCTCCGGGCCTTTCTCTCCCTGTGGAAACGATCCTCTTTGAGACAGACGTGGATTCCCGGTTGCGTCAG
>JAJDCM010000168.1 GCA_029260825.1 Planctomycetota bacterium
CGGTCCTCGCCCGTTTTGAATCGGAGAGAGAGGCCCTCTCTCTCATGGACCACCGGCACATCGCCCGGGTTCTCGATGCGGGAACTTCCGACAAAGGTCGCCCCTACTTCGTCATGGAGTACATCAAGGGGATGCCGCTCACGGACTACTGCAACCGCAACCGGCTCTCCCCAAAGCAACGCCTCGAGCTGTTTCTCCAGGTTTGCGAGGGCGTCGGTCATGCTCACAGCAAGGGCATCATTCATCGGGATCTCAAGCCGACCAACATCCTTGTCACCGAGAAGGACAAGAAACCGGTGGCCAAGGTCATCGACTTCGGTCTCGCCAAGGCGACCGAACAGAAACTGACGGAAAAGACGTTTCTTACGATGCAGGGGTCCTTCCTCGGAACTCCCGCGTACATGAGCCCGGAGCAGATCGACCCCACCGGACTCGGCGTGGACACGAGAAGTGACATCTACGCGCTCGGGATCATCCTCTACGAGCTTCTCGTCGGTGAGCGTCCCTTCGACCTGACGGAGGCGGTTCGCAAGGCGAGCCAGCTCGAGATCCGTCGCATCATCTGCGAGGAGGATCCCCAGAAGCCGAGTACGAAGGCCAGCAGTCTGGGCGACGAGAAAATACAGGCGATCGCCAAGGAACGAGCCCTCGACCCTGGCACGCTGGTCAGGAGGCTCCGGGGTGATCTGGACTGGATCGTTCTGAAGACGCTCGAAAAATCTCCCAGCCAACGTTACGAAACGGCGGCGGAGCTTCGCGCGGACATCGAACGACATCTGAACGACGACCCGGTGCTGGCCAGCCCACCGAGCAAGGTGTACCGGCTCAGGAAGTTCGCGCGAAAACACACGGGTTTGATCGTGGCGACGGGTGCAGTGGCAGTCGCTCTGGTTCTGGGCACCATCGTGAGCACTGGCCTCTATTTGCGGTCCGAAGAACAACGGAGGCAAGCCGACGAGGCAAAAACACTGGCCCAGGAGCAAAGCGTTATCGCCGACCGTGAGCGTGAGCGAGCTGAAGAGAATGAGAATGCGGCCGTCGAGAGTGAACGGGAGGCCCAGGCGGCGAGGGAAAGCGAAAAGCAACAGCGTCAATTGGCCGAGGAAGCTCGATCAGAGGCCGAACGCCAGCGAGATGAGATCCTGCGCCTCGCCGACGTCAAACGCCTGAACGATTACATCGAGGAGGCCGATCGACTCTGGCCGGCCGAGCCGACGAAGATTCCCGCTCTTCGATCCTGGCTCGCCAAGGCGGACAGACTCGCGGGCAGGCTTCCGGGCCACCGGGAGGCTTTGGCGGCACTGCGTTCGGAGGCCAAAAAATCTGACGAAGTGCCAGCTTCCGGTAGCAACGAAGAGATCTACTCCTTCGGCGATGACGTTGACAAGCAATGGCGCCACGACACGCTCGCAAGCCTCACACGCGATCTTGACGAGTTTGCTACACCCACTACCGGAACTGTGGCCAGCGTTCGACAGAGACTCGATTTTGCGAGCACGGTCCAGGAGGCCACTCTCACGAAATATGCGCCTGAATGGGAAGAAGCCATCGCATCCATCCGGGATGCGTGCCCGGAATACAACGGTCTTTCGATCAAACCTCAGATGGGGCTCGTGCCGATCGGGCGAGACCCCGGTTCCGGTCTCTGGGAGTTTGCTCATCTTCAGACCGGCGAGATCCCGGAGCGGTCGGCAGACGGTGAGCTGTGGATTTCGGAGGAGATGGGACTCGTTTTCGTGTTGATTCCCGAAGGCACGTTCAGGATGGGGGCCCAGAGTGTGGATCCGAAGAAACCCAACTACGACCCTGCGGCCGAGGGCGATGAAGGACCCATTCACGACGTCACGTTAGCTCCATTCCTCCTCTCGAAATACGAGATGACCCAGGCCCAGTGGGAACGTTTCGTGGGAAGGAACCCGAGCAACTACGGAGCGCGCAGTTACGGACCAAAGTGGGACAGAGCATCGGCGAAGAAGAGGAAGAGTCTCATGGGTCTTCATCCGGTGGAAGAGGTGAGCTGGGAGGATTGCCGGGACGTGATGCGTCGCCTGGATCTCGCTCTTCCGACCGAGGCGCAGTGGGAGTTTGCCGCCAGGGCGGGGACGAGCACCGTCTTCTGGACCGGAAACGAGGTGACCTCACTTCAAGGGGCGGAGAATCTCTCGGATGCCTTCTGCAAGGCAAACGGCGGATCAGCCTCCTGGGTTTACGAGGATAAATTGGAAGATGGGTACACCGTACACGCTCCCATAGGGCGTTTCAAAGCCAACCGGTTTGGCCTTCACGATGTTCTGGGGAACGTCCGGGAGTGGTGTCGGGATGGTTTCGGAGCCTACGTGACCCAGGTAAGCCCAGGGGATGGAGAGCGGCTCGTCCCAGGGGCACGCTTCCGCGTGGCCCGTGGCGGCAGCTTCGGCAGCCCCGCCTCGTTGGCGCGCTGTGCGATCCGCGGCAACAGCACGCCCGAGCTCCGCCTCAACTACCTCGGCTGTCGGCCCTCCCGCCTTCTCTCACCTCGCAAAGCTCGGTGAGCTACGGCGGGTTTCGTTCCTGCTGAAATTCTTCTCTTGTCAGGCCCTTGGGATCGACCTGCGCCAGGTTGCTGGTGCTTCCGTCATCAATTGTTGCTAGGCGGCCAATCTCACCGGCCGACCGGCATCGCGCCCCGAGACGGCGAAGACTACTCGATTGTTGCGCCACATTTTCTGCACCTGGCCGTAGAGACAAGCAGGACCCAGAAGCTGCTGAACCACACGCTTGTAGTACTTGAATCCGTCCGTGGTGATAAGAAACGGAGTTGCGAATTCACCACGTTGGATCGTTTCTCGTAGAAGCTTTTCCGTATTCCGGTAACTTCGTCGACCTACCACCGTCGATGGCCAAAGTCTCGACGTCACTTCGATCGATGTGAAGACCCAGCATACTTCGCTCTTTCTGGGTGCGAAGGTCCGAATCTCGTCGAGCTGAAGTTCCTCAACGACGTCGGCCGCGCTTAAGCTTGAAGGACGAGAGAAGGACAATGTTTCCAGCATCTCTCATCCCAGCGAACGGGCAATCGGGAATTGGGCAGCAGCGGTGGGTGGTTCGCTTGTTTTGCATCCGCTCGGCTCCGGGGAAAATGTCTACACGGGAAAGAGCCGTAAACGGTATCATGGCAATGACGTACGGTCAGCGACTAACACTGGATGACGGAAGCACCTTTCATCGCGGAACGAAGAACCGTAGACACTGAATTGTCCTCGAGTAAGACGGTGGCGATTGACGAACTTGTTTCCGCTTCGAAAAGGTATAATTGTCAGAATGGATTCATGCGAACGAAGACGAACGATCACAACGAAGGTGATCCGTAACGGGAACCATGCTGGTGACGACGAGGATTGGTCGGACACCACTCCGGCAGAGAGAATAGCCGCTGTTTGGGAGCTCACTCTTCTGTGCATGGCCTGGAAGGGCGAACAGACCGATGAACCGCGACTTCAGAGATCTCATAGCCGCGTTCAACGAACATGGAGTTGAGTACATTGTTGTTGGTGCTCACGCCCTTGCCGCCCATGGTCGCGTCCGCGCAACCAAAGACCTTGACGTTTGGGTGAGACCTTCCGCCGAAAATGCATCGCGAGTCATACAAGGTTTGCAGACTTTTGGTGCACCCCTGCAGGATTTGAAGATCGATGACCTTTCCAGACCTGGGATCATTTTCCAGATTGGGATTGAACCCCTGCGCATCGATGTCCTCACGGCTATTGACGGCCTAGAATTTGGTGAGGCTTGGTCTAGCCGACTGGTCACTCAATTCGACGATCAACCAACTGCTGTCCTGTCTCGCCAGCACCTTATTCAAAATAAGAGGGCGTCCGGGCGAACCCAGGACCTTGCTGACGTCGAGTGGCTACTCAGGGAAGAGTGCGGTCGATAATCGTTCGCATTTCTTCAGCAGTCCGTTGATAAAGTGCTTTTCGTCAAGGGCGAGTCATTTCGGCTCAGATCAAGGAGCCGGAATGGACTCGAATTTGTTGATTCTTGTGCTTTTCGGCGACGCAGAGCTGGGTCGAAAGGGCTGTCCTCGGCGGA
>JAJDCM010000169.1 GCA_029260825.1 Planctomycetota bacterium
TCGCCGAGGACAGCCCTTTCAGTCCAGCTCTGCGTCGCCGAAAAGCACAAGAATCAACAAATTCGAGTCCGTTCCGGCTCCTTGATCTGAACTAAAATGCCTTGCCCTCGGCAAAAAGCACTTTATCAACGGGCTGCTAGGCGAAGTAGTATGTTCGTTGGACTTCGTATTGCTTCAACGAAACGGGAATAATATCGTCCTTGGATTTGGAAACGAGCATGGAAAGAGCCAGCCGCCACCTTGGATTTGATAAGGATACTTTCTCCCAAACATCATCTGCGCTACACTTATTCGCCCTGGCGAGATAGATCTTACTGGCGATTTCGGAGAAAGCCCTTGCCTGAAAAGAGCTTACGTGGCGCTTGCGACTCCTGCGGGAAGACCTACAAGATTCCTGATCGCGGGAAAACCTATCCATGCAAGAGCTGCGGAGAAGGAACCGTATCGGTCGTCGAAGAGGGAGATAACGACAAGAACCCTGGAAGGGGAGCGTCCAAAAAACCAGACCTGGATCGCAAGCGCGACGGTTCGGCAACAAGCCGTGCGCGGAGCGGAAGTGCACGGAGGGGCCGCTCCAATCCGAGCCATTCCTCGAAATTACCCCTCATCGTCGGAGGGGTCATTGGCCTCGTCGCCCTGATCATTTTCGTGACGACTCAACTTGGCGGACCCGATGACACCTCCCAGAGTCCGGCATCTTCCGGATCAACAAACGAAACCGCCAAGACATCACCGCCCGAAGCGCCCCCCAAAAAACGCTCCCTCGAAGAAACCGTCGCTCTTTTCGTCACGCTCTGGAACGAATCGAAAAGCGAAGAGATCCTGGAGTTGCTCAGCCCGCTTCACGGCCAGAAAGGCGCAACCAACTTTCGAGAGGCGCTGGCAAAACGGGAATGGACGTCAAAGCTACCAGAAATCGGAAAGGCTGTCCTGGTGGACAGCGGCAGGTCCCGTTTTGCAGCCTACCACCCGCTCGTCAGTAACCCCAAACAGGAGCTTCTGGTTCGCTGGCAAGATGAAGATGAAGACTGGTGCATCCTGACTTTCAAGTTCCCGAAGAACGAAGAAGAATCCACTTCACCCCCTCGAGCAAGTTCGGCCCTGGAATCTTTGAGACGGGATTCTCCCGCAGCCAAGTTGCAGAAGACGTTTCGACTTGCTCTGGACGCGGCGCGCTCGGGAAAAGGGTCGGAGCAGTCGGTCACGTTGACTCCGAACTGGAATATCGGAGATTCCCTTCAACTCGAACTGGAAAAATCAAACACATCTGAGGAAACGGAAGCGATCCTTCTATCCACCACCCCCATTAACATCGAAGTTCTGGAACGGACTGACGACGGTTTTCTCCTCCGGTGGACCTATGGCAAGACCCAGACATCGGGCGCTCTTGCAAACATCTTGGACAGTTTCATCCAGCTGAGCTCAGGTTTGGAACTCGTCATTCGGACCGACTCCCACGGACAACCCAAGGCACTCGAAAACGGCGGGGATGTCCATTCGATCGTCAAGGTCCTGGAAAAGCGAATTACCGATGGCATTGCCGCATCACAGATGGGCGCAGCAGAAGCAGATTTTCTGCAGGCTCTTCTCGAAGTGGCCAAAGAACCCGAAATCCTGGAGGTCTCCCTCCTCCAGGAACCCAGATACTTCCTTCTTGCGTGTGGTCAATCCCTGGCAACTGGAACACCCAAGGAATTCGAAGAAACATTGACCACTCCCTTCGGCCCGGATCGTGTGCCGACCGAGGCGTTTCTGGTTCTTCTGGCACTCGAAAAAGCAAAGAATGAGGCGGTTCTTGAGTGGCAACAATCCATCCACGAGGAAAAGGGAAGAGAAACCGTAGATCGCATCATGCGTTCGCTCGCAAAGCGCCTCGACATCACCTATCCAGAGGTTTTCAAGCCCCAGCTCGCCATCGTTGAATCAGCACAAATCACTTTTAACACTTCTACGGGATGGCCAACCGGGGTCATCTTTGAGCGCGCGGTGGCCACAGATACGGACCGGACTTCGGTGACGACACGGTTTCGGGTCTTCAAGCTCGAATCGAAATAACGGAAAGCTCGAGCTCCCGACCTTCGCGACAACAGCCCAGGGTCATGCGGTCTTCTGCTTGATGACATCGAGGAAGGATTGGGCCATCAGAGTGGAGAACCGGACCTCGATACCCCCCGACCAGTCCTCATAAAATGCCGCTGCATCAAAAGCGACACGCAAGATCTGATCCCCTTCGAGGCAGCAATTCAATTCCCCGATTTTGTCGTGATTCCACGGAACTCCGATGATCGGGCGAGAGAATTGAAACGCGAGAAAATGCTCCTTGGTAAGAACAATGGACCCGCTGAACCAGCTACGCCGAAAACCGTGTCGTCTGCCAGGTGCTCGAAAACCACGGTAGGTTACCGAGCCTCCGATTCCCTCATCGAATAGCACGATCCCTTCCCGGTGGATCTGCGACTCGAGCTTGCTGGGCAATTTCCCCGCCTTGAACAGTCTATAGAGAAGCGTTTTACTCAATCCACCTGACTCCTGTCCACCAGCCTTACCCCTCGTCACTTGGTCCAAAGAAGCGGGAATGCAACCCCCGAATCAGTCCCAGGGCACCCTGAACATCCACCGCGGGCGTGTTTCGTCTGTAGGCGCAAAATTCTCACCCCATCCCAACCACACCCGCCAGCTTCTCAAGATCAATATTCCCGCCAGAAACCACGCAGACAATCTTCCCTGATCCGGCCTTGCCACTCAGCGCAGCCGCAACGCTCGAAGCTCCCGCACCCTCCGCAAGAACTCGGTTTCTCTCGAGGACCAACCGCAATGCTTTAGCTATGTCCGATAGCCCCACCACGATGGAGCCATCCACGAGAGCGGACACGATCGGCCACATTTCGGGAAGAACGCCCTTTCCACCGATGCCATCCACGAAGCTTGCGGTATACTCAACTTCGACCGGCCGACCCGCTTTCAAGCTCGCCGCCAACGGAGCTGCCGTCTCGACCTCGCAGGCAAACACCTTGGTGTCCGGTTTCTTTTGCCGCAACACCGAAGCAATCCCGCTGGTCAATCCTCCCCCCCCGTACGGGATCACCACCGCATCCACATCGGGAAGGTCGTCCAGAATCTCAAGACCAATCGTCCCGTTTCCCGCCATGACCGCCGGGGCCGCCACAGGATGAATGAAGAGCCCCGAAAGACCGGAAACCTCGTGAGTCTCGATGACCTTCCACCACTCGTCAAAGGAAACCTTGACCACCTTCATTCCGAGTCGCTCGATCGCAGCAAGCTTCGTCTTGGGAGCATGATCCGGAACAACCACGCTCGAAGGAAGAGACAAACGACTGGCGCACCATGCAACGCCCTGGGCCATGTTCCCCGCACTCGCGGTAAACACTCCATCCCGTAGATCTTCTGTCCGAACACTCCGGATGGCATTTCCAGCGCCCCGAAGCTTGAAGGAGCCGATCGGTTGAAGGTTCTCCAGCTTGAGATAGATCTCGCCCGGCGCCCCTTCAAAATGAAATCGGACAAGAGGGGTTCTTATAGCAAGATCGGAGATCCTTTCTCGCGCCGCCTCGATCTCGCTCAAAGGAATAGGAACTGGAACTGGAGGTCGAGTCGTTGCGCTCATGAAATCGGCTCCTCGCCTCGTTCGCTCCGCCCCCGTGACGGAGGAAGAAGAATATCCACTTCGGTACCACTTCCTACTTCACTCCTCACTTCAATCTCGCCCCCGTGCTCCTCTACAATCTGACGGGAAATGATCAGCCCCAAACCGGTTCCCTTCACCTTGGTCGTGTAGTAGGGCTCAAAAATTTTCTCAACATCCTCGATCCCCGCACCTTCATCCCGAATCGAGATTTTGATCATACCCCGATCATCTAGACCCTGAGTACTCACCAGAACCCGGCCATCATTCCCCTCATGGGATTCGATCCCGTTCTTCACGATGTTCAAAAGAACTCGCTTCAGCTGTTCCGCATCGGCTTCGATGGATGGAAGATCGCCGGCCAGATTTCGCTCAACGACCACATTCGGGGCGTCTCTCTGGTCGTACAGAGAAAGAGTATCTTCCACGAGTCGATTCACTTCTTGTGTTCGCAAAACGACCTTGGGCAAGCGGTAGAATCGACTGAACTCGGTGATCAAGTCCTTCAAGGAAATCACCGAATCCAGAATCGTCTTACTTCCCCAGAGAAAGATCTCCTCGAAGTTTTCCTTGTCGTCATAGTAGGAGGAACGGATCTTCTGCGCCGCCAGACTGATCGGGGTCAGAGGATTCTTGATCTCATGAATGACCTTTTCCACCGCTTCCTTCCAGGCTTCAAGTCTCTGGGAAGAGATGAGCTGAGTCAGGTCATCGAAAACCACCACCCAACCGATGCAGGCCCGTTCTTTTCGAGCGCCCCTGCTCTCGCCAAAGAGAGTCGACGCAACCACGGCCAAAGTTCTTCTTCCCCCCGGAAGGCGAAGAACGAGCTGCCCTCGTGATTCGGTTACCTTGCCGGAAAGAACAGGAGAAAGGAATTCAAGAAGCCGCCTCCTTTCCGGTCCCACCAGAACAGCATCAAGCTTCTTTCCTTCCGCCTTCTCATCCGCAATCACAAGAATACGGCCCGCTCGATCATTGAACGTGGAAATCACTCCCGAGGCATCCAGGGAGATCACTCCCGTTTCAACATTCGCGATCACCGTGGACAGGTGATTCTTCAAGTTGAGCAACATCTCTTCCGATTCTCGAAGCTCATGGGTTCGATCAGCCACCCTTCTCTCAAGCTCGAGGTTGTGGTCCTCGATCTTGTCTTTGGAGACTTTCAGATCTCGCACCATGCTGTTGAACGAATCCGCCATCGTGCCAAGCTCGTCCCGTGACTCGACCTCGAGCTCCACCTGCAAATCTCCCTTGCTTGCCTTGCGCATGGCGTGCATGACCCGGCTAACCGGCCGGATCACGATCCGAGAGATCAACAAGTTGAGGAGAACCAACAGGAACACGAAAATCGCCAGGATCAGCCCGTAAAACATCGTGCGAGTAATCCGCTCCCCTTTGGCAAGATCGTCCAGGGTGAAGAGCACGTGGAGGTTTCCCAGAGTTCCGTCTCGCGTCTTGATGTCCGCCCGATAGCTGTAAGCGATCCTCCCCTCCCACGAAACTTCGACGAACGGATCCGTCGTCTCTTCACGCTCTCGAAAACCTGGAAGCAGGTCCGGCACCGAGGCGACCGAGATGACCCGACTGCGCCCATTCGCCTGAAAAACTCGAAGCTCTCCTCCATCTTCACGCACCAGGACCACATCGTCGTCAGGATTTGATTCCCGTCCCGAGCTTTCCTCGATCGCATTCTTGACCACCTCACGAATCTTGAGTGAGTCGCTCGTTGCCACAAGGTTCATCGATGGAACCGTGACCCATGCTCCAAGCACACCTTCACGGGAAGCAAGAGTGGCAAGATCAAGAGCGAGAGAAGTTTCGTCCTCTCCGAAAATTGAATAGACAAAGCGACGGGAGAAGTTGTCTTGCAAGGTGGTGAGCAGGTTTCGCTTCAACTCGAGTCCACGCTGACGCTGGACGCCCTGAAAGTAAGACAAGATCAACAAGAAGGCGGCGGCGATCGTCACGAAAGTAACAGTGAGTGTTCCTGTCACTTTGAAATTGAGCCGAAGATCGCGAAAGAGCCGTCCCATACTTTCCTTCCCAGTCAATTTGCCAGAAAACCGGACGCGCCTCAGGGCTTCCAGGGATGAAGCCTCGTTCCGAACGCACCTCCGGGCAACCGGTCAACCTGAATGATCGCACATCCCTTCCGTGCATCACCATTCCCGTCAAACCGGATTCTTCCCGTGACGCCAGTAAAGTCAACCTGAGTCAACTCATCCCGAAATCGACGACGAATCGACGTGAACTCGTCCGACCCGGGCTTCAAGGCTCCATCCTCGAGGGGCCCAAGAGCCTCCAGCGCCTCAGCAATCGCCGTTATTGCATCATGAGCCAGCGGAGCCCGGGCGCCGTTGAGCTTCTCGGAAAAACGCTTCTCGTACTCAACAACAAAAGGACCTTCCGGGTACCAATGGTCCGTGTGATAGGACGGACGACCCGGCCCCCCCTGCTTGAACAGGCGACTGTTCGACCAGGAATCACCCCCAAGAAACGTAAGGTCCATCCCCAGCTGCTCCGCCTGAGTGGCGATCAAGGTTGCCTCGGTAAAGGAGCCCGGAACGAAAATCGCCTCCGCTCCCCACTCGTGAATGTCATTGAGTCGAGAAACAAAGTCGATTTCAAACTCCGGAAAGAGAAAAGCGACGGCCTCGCAGCCCGTTCGAGAATCGTCATCGTCTCCCCCGCGAAAACTCTGGATGAATCGGAGACCAAGGTTTTGGCTGTAGGTTCTTCCCGCTTCGTAGAGGACCGCGACCCGTCGAACTTCAAGAAACTCCCTCGCAAATTGAGCTAGGTTTCTTCCCACCACCGTGTCGGTGTGACACACCCGGAAAATGAACTCCCGATTCACCTTGGTGACGGGATCCCACGTCACGTCCGCCACCGTAGAGACGTTCGAAATCTGAACAAGACCTTCGGGCTCCGCTTTACGAGCAATGGCCTTGGATAGATCGGACGAGTTCGCGCCCACGATCGCGAGCGCTGACCCTTCCTCGATCACCAGGTCCGCCGCCCAGCTCGCGTCAACAAGGTAGCTTCCCGTTCGGTATTCCATCAACTCCAGCAATCGACCCAGTATGCCGCCAGCTGCATTTATCTTCTCGACAGCGAGCCGCGCTCCGTTATGAGATTGTCTGCCGGAGAGGGCGTAGCGACCCAACGTGGGAAAGATCGTAGCGATCTTGATGGTGTTCCCGGATTGCACCTTGGGCGTACGCTCAAGAAGGGGAGGCGAAGAAGAAAGCCGTGATTCTTGTGGCGCCCCCTCGTCACTGCAAGAAGAAAAGAAGCACGTGAGAACGACGAGAGGGCAAAGAAAGAAGCATCTCGTCAGTTTTTTCATTTTTCCGCAACTATGCCGGGGGGTCGAGCGTAATGAGATGCAGACCCTTTGGCCGGTTCCAAAGCGGCCGCGCGGAATCGGGGCCCGGAGCAGCCGCACCTTGTTGGGTTCGGGGCCGGCCAAGGGTTCTTTTTTTTCGAGTACGGCATTTCCCCGCGCAGCTTTACTCTTCCTGCCACCGCATCCCTCCCCTCACGCTTTCTTATCCAATCGCACCTTTTCTGATCGCGTTCTGATCGTATCGTCACAAGATCGTGTTGTTACTTGATTGAAGAAAACCGATCATATCGCTCTGGTGTTGAGAGCAAGAGTAGCGAATAGGCAGTGCGTAGAATCCTCAAATCCAAAGACTCACTCGAGAGACCAAAGCTCCCGGAAAGCTGGCCTTCCGCACGCTGAGACTCTGAAACTCTCGCCATGGCCTCCTGCTTGAGCCCCTGCCATTCAGTTCCGCCCGCCTGGTAAGCCGCAGTCAGCCGGAACTGAAGTGTATCCAGATCCAACAAGGAGTCTACAACAGGGAGGCCGAAACCCTCCAGAGATAGGAGCCTGCGGGCCTCTCGCCGTGCCGGTCCATTCAATCCCCCGTCTAGAACGAGCGATCGAGCAAAGATCAACGCAGAATCGTGAGTCGGGTCATTTCGAAACGGCGTTTGTTTGAGAAATTCGATCAAACGCAAGAGAGTTGACTGGGGAAAGTGCACACCAGCACGAAAGGCCGCGTGAAAAACCATGGCCGCTCGTGCTGTATCGGAAACAGAGGACCCACCTGGAGAAGTCGGCCCACTGACTGCCGATACAGAACTCCTTCTCCCAAAACCCCCGTCCGGATTTTGAAAAGAAACGACTTGCTGGAGAGCCTTCTGCGCTTGCGACCGCCTCCTCTTTTCTCCCGTGGCGCCAAACCCCTCCATCAGAGCAGACGCCGCGGTCAAGATCTCAGCAGAGAAGTCTCTGGCTTGAGGACCTCGAGCACGCACCTCGATTCCGGTGGAGGAACCATCGGGAGGAATCACTTGATCCAAAGAATCGCAAAGAAAATCAATAGCCAGTCCCGTCGTCTCCTTGAATCTCCCGCTCGCGACGGTCACTCCACTCTGAATCAATGAAAGAGTACAAAGACCGGTCAATCCCCGAATTCGATGCAGTCGAGAATCCGGGTCAAGATCTTCTTCAAACGTTCCCCAGCTTCCGTTCTGCTCCTGCACCTTGGTGAGCCAAACAAGTCCGTTCTCCACGGCAAACTGATCGATGCCGGTCGAGAAAGATCGAAACGTCGCCGGCTTCTTGATCTTTGCTGGAGTCAGCTTTGTGCCCCGTGACTCGCTCTTGCTTGCGGGCACCGCGCTCAACTCTGCTTCTTCCGCTGGAACGTCTTCTTCTTCCGGGGGAGTGATTCGTTCGGTTACGACCGCCGACACGTACTCGGGCTGCCCCTCGGAAAGAACCCGAACCACGATTTCAAACGGAACCTTCAGAGGCTTTTCCGCCGCCAACACGATGTCATCCGGTACCGGTTCCGGTGGCGGAGCCTTCGGTTCCTCGGAGAGAGCCAGGTGAGGAGCTGCTCCGACCTGGAAGACATCCTGAACGAGGGCAAGAGCCAGATGCACAACCTCACAGGGAGCCTCTCCCACCACCGAGACCACCCCTCCGGCAAGATCGGGTGATCCTTTGACAATGGCGCGAAGACCTCGAACAAGATCCAGTCGATCGAGTGGGCTTCCCTGCCCGATCCGCAAGACCGCAGGCAAGTCTCCGATGGGAATCGAAGACAGCCCACCGACTTTCGCCTTCTGCACGGTGAAGACGAGGCGCTTCGCTTTTCCCGCCGCATCCCGATCTGCCAGAGTCGTGTAGATCGGAACTCGAATCTCTCGCTCACCTCGAGCAGTAATAAATGAGTACTTACTGAAGGTGGGTCGAAGCTTGGACAGGTCGGACACCACATCGGCGAGCCGACCAAAGGGCTCATCCGGACCGCAGATGAAGCGCAGTCTTCTCGTGGTTACATCCGCAAAGGAGGAGTGAGGATAATCCGCCGCCTCCTTCACGATGGCCGAAATCAGCTCGTCTCGAGAAAGAGGAAAAAGAGTCACGGCCGACCCCGTTTCCCGGCCAACTTCGAGGGAGTAGAGAGACTCTCGTTCGGCAGTGATGGTCAGCGGCGGGCCGACCGCACCATGAAGTGCTCGACGTCCGCCCTTTTTCTTGGGAGTGGAGGCCTTGGCTTCCGCATCTGCGCCTTTTTTGGCACCTCTTCCCCGACGGGAACGAGCGCCCCCGGCATTCTTCTTGGCCCCACCCTTTCGCTGTCCTTGAGCCGCCTTGCCCTTTCCTCCTTGCCTCTTCTTCCCGCCCTGACAAAGAGCCGGATCCGCACAAAGAGAGAGCGCAACGAACAGAACGAAAATCTTGATCCAGATACCCTGCACACTGACCCCTATTCGAGAGCGCTCCCCGGAATTACCCCGCTCTCCCTTTTCATTTTTCTGTTTCTTACTGCACGTAGCCGAGGGCTTTTAGCCGCTCCATCTCGGGCGAGTCGGTGCCGACGTTCTCGGCGATACTCTTTCCCATTTCCTTGAACTTCTCTTCCATGTCCGGAAATGCGCTCGAACCCAGACCCAGGATTTCGATGGCCTGCTTGACGCAATCGTTGTCCTTCATGACACTGGCGTACCTCTGGTAGGTCTTCCAATCCATCATGTCTTTGTGCTCGGTCGCCATGGCTTCGAACTCGGCAAAGGCCGTTTCGCCATCCTTCAGCTTGGCTGTTGCCTCAACGATGCCCTTCCTGGCTCGAAAGACTTGCTTTTGGCCGTCAGGGCCGGAGGCCTTTGCCTGATCCCGGGCAGCCTCAAAAGTCGTGAGCGCATTAGCATAGTCCCCCGAAGTCAGCGCTGCGTTCCCCTCATCCACCAAAGCTGCCGGAGTTTTGCCTCCACCGCAGGATGAGATGCCGAGTGAAAGCAACGCCAAGAGGGACAACCAAAGGGCGCTCTTTCGCCCCACCAAACCGGAACGATTCTGAGCCATGAAATCCATTAACCTACTCCTGCATCGGGGGTTGCGTTCTATCTCGGGCGTGAGCGACAAGGCCCACATTCTAACTGAATCGAGGGTCTGGGACCAGTTCCTGGATCGAAAGTTCCGCGCCAGGAGAGAGTTAGCAAATCATCGACCGAACCCGGAAAATCAAGTAAACTTGAAGAGGATAATCCCTCCACCCTTCGCATTTGCTTCCTGGAGAGGCTTTGAGAGTCACTTCACTCCCTCGGGTGGCTTGCCACCCTGACGTTAAACTGGGCCCAAATCGCCCGGAAGATCAAACTTGAGCCTGCCTCTTATCAAGCTGATGCGGAACATTGCGGCTTCCAATCTGCGGGAACCCCATCTCCCCTTCAAGCTGACCCTGATCCTCACGTACTGGTGCCAGCTCAAGTGCAACATGTGTAACATCTGGAAGCGGAGACCCGAGGGAGAGCTCACCGCGGAAGAGCTGAAGATGTTCTTTCGCAAGAACTCACACTTCTCCTGGGTCAACGTTAGCGGAGGAGAAATCTTCCTCCGACCCGACATCCAAGAAGTTCTGGAGTCGATCCTGGACGAGTCGAAAAGCCTCTACCTCCTCGATTTCCCGACGAACGGATTCCAGACCCGCCGGATCGTCGAAACCGTCAAGAGCCTCCTGGCTCGAAAGCCCCCTCGATTTCTCGTCACCGTCTCCGTGGATGGGGACGAAAAACTTCACGATGAAATCCGTGGTGTGGAGGGATCATTCGATCACGCGATCGAGACGTTCTCCCGGCTTCGGCAACTCAGGACCAGGAGTTTTCGCCCCTTCCTTGGAATGACCTTGCAGCCCCTCAACGTAGATCGGGTCGAAACAACTCTCGCCGCCATTCGAAAAAGGATTCCTCATTTCGAGAAAGATGAGCTGCACGTCAACTTGATTCATGAATCCGGTCACTACTACGACAACGTTGGCACGGACCGGCCAACGCCGGAGCAGAGCCTTGCCGCCATGGAGCAGGTGCGAAAGCTACGAGGATCTTCCCTTCACCCGGTCGCGTATCTCGAGAGCCGATACCAGAAACTCGCCCGGCGCTTTCTCGAGACCGGAAAGACTCCCCTTCCTTGCCATGCTCTTTCTTCCTCTGTCTTCATCGATTCTGTCGGACAGGTTCTCCCGTGCTCCATCTACGATCGACCGCTTGGCAATCTTCGCGACCACGACTTCGACCTATCCCTTCTGTGGCAAGAGACCGAAGCTCGCCAGCTGGCCAAAGATATCCGTGCCGGATCCTGCCCCCAGTGCTGGACGCCTTGCGAGGCCTATCAGACGATCCTCGCCAACCTCCTGCCCAGATCGCGGCCGGAGGCGAGCTGACGTGAGGCGTCTCTATCGGGAAAGGATTCTGGAACGACTCATTCGCGGGGATGCCTTCTGGCTCGTGCGGCAGGCATCTCGATATGCGGGCATCCGCCTGGGAAAACTTCTTTCGCGCCCTCTGTGCGGCCCCATTCTCGGAACGTTGATCACGAACTACAGCTGCAACTTGCGCTGTGTGATGTGCGATCTTCCTCTTCGAGTCGGGCGTTATGCAAAAGAAGGACTCGACCCGCTCGGCACCGAGAGACTCATGGACATCATCGATGATTTCAAACGCATCGGCACCCAGGGACTTGGATTCACCGGCGGGGAGCCGCTCCTTCGAAAAGACATCTTCCAGCTCCTCGAAAGATCCGCAAGAGGGGGAATGATCACCCACCTCAACACGAATGGAACGTTTCTTGACGAGAAAGCGATCACAACTCTTCTTGAGATCGGGATCGATTCCGTGAACCTCTCTCTCGACGGTGTTCGCCGAGAAACTCATGATCGGATCCGGGCCAAAGAAGGAAGCTACGACGAGGTGTTGGAGGCAGCTAGCACCCTGATTCGATTGCGCTCACAGAAAAAGAAATCTCTTCGGTTGAAGCTCGTTCTTGTGGTCAGCAAAGAGAACGCCGAAGAGGCACGGGGATTAGTGGAACTACGGAAGGAACTCGGGGCAGACAGCATCGACTTCATTCCGGTTCATGACTTCGATGAGCCCGGCTCCATTCGAAATCGCCCGAAAAACCAGGAGGAAGCCAAGGATGACCGGTTCATCGAAAAAACCGATCAGCTCATTTCCTCGCTAAAGTCTCTTGTTGCCGACGAGCCCATCGACAATTCGGTGCCCCACCTCGATCTCATGCGCCGAGCATTTCGAGGACAAAAGAACCCGATCGCATGCTTTGCCGGCTACAATTCCCTTGCGGTTGATCTCTATGGAAGAATCTTTCCCTGTGTTCCCTGGAGCAACGCGGATAAGGTGGTGGGCAACGTAAGAGAAACTCCGCTTCCGAAGTTCTGGAAGTCTCAGGAATACGCAAAAAGACGAGCCGAGGTCGATGCCTGTCAAGATTGCTACCTCAACTGCCAAACCGAACTCAACCTGCTCTTCAACCGGAGCAAGAGCTTTCGCCCCTGACATCCACCTTCGCAACCTGCTTCTTCGCGGGCTTGGCTTCATCTATCTATCGGCCTTCTTTTCTCTCGCGGTGCAAATCGATGGACTCTTTGGCGCAGACGGCATTGCCCCCGCAGCCGAGTTGCTCGATCGGGCTGCGGGAAGAGTAAACCTTCTACAATTCCCGACCCTTTGCTGGCTGTCCACGAGCGATGGGTTCCTCTCTTTCCTTTGCTACGGAGGATCTGCTCTTTCCGTACTGTTAATCCTCGGCATCGCACCGCTGCCGATTCTATCTCTCCTGTGGATCTTCTATCTATCACTCTGCACGATCGGCAGCCCGTTCCTGCCCTTCCAATGGGACACATTACTTCTGGAAGTCGGGTTCCTCTGCATTCTCCTCGCCCCTTTGACACTTCGCCCAGGCCAGGCGAAATATCATGAGGTTCGACAGCCGACACTTTGGCTCATGCGTTGGTTGCTATTTCGCCTGCACTTCTCGAGCGGCTGGGTCAAGATTCAGGCAGACGAGGTGTGGAGAAACTGCACCGCACTCCAGTATCACTACGAAACCCAACCCCTTCCTCCGTGGACAGCCTGGACGATGCACCACCTTCCGCCATTCTTTCAGGAGGTCTCGGTGGGGGTGGTCTTTCTGGTCGAGCTGGTGGTTCCGTTCTTCATTTTTCTTGTTCCGATTCCCTCGCTCCGATTTCTTCGGGTGATCACTTTTTTTCTTCTTGCCGGTTTTCAGGTGTTGATCATCACCACCGGAAACTACACATTCTTTAACTACCTCACCGTTCTTCTTTGCGTCACCCTTCTTGATGACACGCTTCTCCCCCGTTTCCTCCGGAGTAAGAAGAACGATCCCGGCAACAAAGAAACATTGATGAAACCCAGGTGGATTCGATGGAGTCTCTACCCCGTCATCGGTTTCCTTGGACTGATCAGCCTCCTTCAATTCTCAAGAACTCTTGGGGGTCCAGTCCCGGACCTGGCGCGGGACGCCTACTCCAAAATTGCCGCCCTTCACCTTTCGAGCACCTACGGCCTTTTCGCCGACATGACCGAGGCACGAAACGAACTGGTGATCGAAGGCTCTCTGGATGGTCTTGCGTGGAGGGCCTACGAGTTCCCCTACAAGCCCGGAGATGTCAGACGACGCCCGGAATTCGTAGCACCCCACCATCCTCGCCTCGACTGGCAAATGTGGTTTGCCGCCCTTGGAGTACCAAGATCCAATCCCTGGATCTTCTCCCTGTGCGAGAGGATTCTCAGAGGATCCCCCCCTGTCCTTTCCCTTCTTGAAACGAATCCGTTCCCGGAGTCTCCCCCCAAATATCTTCGGATCCGTGCGTTTCACTCCAAGTTC
>JAJDCM010000170.1 GCA_029260825.1 Planctomycetota bacterium
GGCACCAAGACCATCACGGTTACCGGCGGGATCACCTTTGACGAGGTCAAGGTTGCCTTTCAAGAACAGGCAGTGGGGCTCATCGAAGGAGGATCGGATGTCCTTCTCCTGGAAACCGTTCAAGATACCCTCAACCTGAAAGCGGCGGCGAACGGCATCCTTGCTGCATTTGCCGACACAGGAATCGAGCTTCCTCTGATGGTTTCGGTCACGATCGAAGCGATGGGAGCGATGCTCGGAGGCCAGGGGATTGAAGCCCTTTACACCTCGATCGAACATTTGCCTCTCTTTTCCATCGGCCTCAACTGTGCGACCGGCCCCGAGTTCATGACGGATCACCTTCGGTCTCTCTCTTCGATGGCGTCGTGTTTTGTGTCGGTGTACCCCAATGCCGGACTTCCCAACGAAGAAGGCGAATATGAAGAAACTCCGGCCATGCTTTCATCCAAGCTCGACCGCTTTCTTGCCGAAGGTTGGGTGAACATCGTTGGAGGATGCTGCGGCACCACCCCCGAGCACATTCGCCTCATCGCGGAAAAGGTCAAGGGAAGAAAACCCAGGGTTCTTGCGACGGACACCGACTCCAGGGTTTCCGGTATCGACTTCCTTTTGGTCGACGATGATAACCGTCCCATCCTGGTCGGAGAACGCACGAACGTCATTGGATCCCGTCGGTTCAAGCGGTTGATCGTGGAGGAGAAATTCGAGGAGGCCTCGGAGGTCGGGCGAGGCCAGGTAAAAGGCGGAGCCCAGGTTGTCGATGTTTGCATGGCGAACCCCGATCGGGACGAGCTCGCTGATATGAAGCGGATTCTTTCCTTTGTGACCCGCAAGGTGAAGGTCCCGATCATGGTGGATTCCACCGACAAGGATGTCATCGAGGAGTCGCTCAAGCTCATTCAGGGAAAGGGCATCATCAACTCCATCAACCTGGAAGATGGAGTGGAGAGGTTCGACGAAATCGTTCCCCTCATCAAGAAGTACGGCCAGGCGGTGATTGTGGGTTGCATCGATGAAGACCCGGTGCAGGGAATGGCGGTTACTCGCAAGCGAAAGCTCGATGTTGCCAGGCGATCCTACGATCTTCTGACGAAGAGATATGGCCTTGCCGGGCGGGACATCATCTTTGACCCCCTTGTTTTTCCATGCGGAACCGGCGACGCCAACTACGAAGGGTCGGCGGAAGAAACGATCGAAGGGTTAAAGCTCATCAAGGAAGCTCTTCCCGACACCAAGACGGTGCTAGGAATCAGTAACGTATCGTTCGGCCTACCCGGCGCCGGGCGGGAGATTCTCAATTCGGTCTTTCTTTACCATTGTGTTCAGGCCGGACTCGATTATGCGATCGTGAATACCGAGAAAATCGAGCGGTATCCGTCCATCCCCGAAAATGAGCGACAGCTGTCCGAAGACCTGATTTATTTCAGGGGGGCCGATCCGGTCGCCGCGTTTGCCGCCTACTTCAAGGGCGGATCAGCCGTAAAAAAGGCACCTCGAGAGTCTCTCCCGCTCGATGAGCGACTTGCCAACTACATCCTCGAGGGGACGAAAGACGGCCTCGTAGAAGATCTGGACGAAGCCAGAAAAGACAGGGACCCCCTCGCGATCATCAATGGTCCTCTCATGGTGGGGATGGACGAGGTCGGACGACTCTTTAATCGCAATGAGCTGATCGTCGCCGAGGTGTTGCAATCTGCAGAATCCATGAAGACCGCGGTCGCTCATCTGGAGCAATTCATGGTGAAGGAGGAGAAGACCACAAGGGGAAGGCTCGTCCTGGCCACGGTGAAAGGCGATGTTCACGACATCGGAAAGAATCTCGTCGATATCATTCTTTCGAACAACGGGTACACGGTGATCAATCTTGGTATCAAGATTCCCCCGGAAAAACTGATCGAGGCCTGTGCCAAGGAGAAGCCCGACGCGATCGGGCTTTCCGGCCTTCTTGTGAAGTCGGCGCAGCAAATGGTGGTTACCGCGCAGGACCTTCGAAATGCTGGAGTAACCGTGCCTATCCTTGTCGGCGGGGCAGCCCTCACCAGCAAATTCACCGCTCGAAAGATCGCACCTTCTTACGAGGAAACCGTCATCTATTCGACGGATGCCATGAACGGTCTTGAAATCATGAATTCGCTGATGGATCCTTCAAAACGATCCTCTTTCATCGAAGCGAACGAGGAGAAACAAAAGAAGGCACGGGCGGAGAGTACGACTGTTTCTTCCGCTCGGCCGGATGTGGCTCCGGCCAAGGGGAGGAGCCAGGTCTCCCGGGATCATCCCGTTCCTGTTCCACCCAATTTCGAGCCGGTATTGATCGATTCTCCTTCGGCAGACGAGATCTTCGATCTGATCAACCCCAGCATGCTCTACGGAAAGCACCTTGGCTTGAAAGGGAACCTGAAGAAGCTCCTTGCCGAAAACGACGAAAAGGCGGTCAAGCTCCATCGCACTGTGACCGAATTCTTGACGGAAGCCAAAGAGGAGGGCTACTACAAGCCTCGAGGTCTCTACCAGTTCTTCCATGCCGGCGCCCAGGGGAACGACTTACACGTCTACGATCCCACCAACGGGGGAGAAGTGCTCGAGACGTTCCAGTTTCCAAGACAGCAAAAGAACCCTTATCTTTGCCTCTCCGATTATTGCCAGGAGGTGAAATCCGGAACCAAGGATGTGGTGGCTTTCTTTGTCGTCACCTGTGGCGAAGGCGTGCGGGAAAGATCACATGCCTGGAAGGAGAAGGGAGACTATCTCAGGTCCCACCTTCTTCAATCCGTAGCGATCGAGGCGGCGGAGGCTTTTGCGGAGTGGGTTCACCGCAAACTTCGCCATGATTGGGGCTTTCCCGATCCGGACAATTTCGAGCTGCAGGACCTCATCAAGAACCGTTACCGGGGTCTTCGGGTCAGCTTTGGCTACCCGGCCTGCCCGGATCTATCGGACCAGCGAAAGCTCTTTGGGCTCCTTCAGGTCAAGGATCACGTGGGGGTCGAGTTGACCGATGGGGACATGATGGACCCGGAAGCCTCTGTTTCTGCCCTGGTTTTTCATCATCCCGAGGCTCGTTACTTCAGTGCTGGCGACGCTCAAGACGATTCCTGAAGAAGCTCACCGGTGTGGTGATTGAACCCGAAGCGCTTGCGGCTCGGGACGAACCCAGTATCCTGGTAGCCAGGGAGGTTCGCCCGATTGCCGTCTCCAACCCTTCCTCTCCGTTGTTGAAGGAATCATCATGAAAACCTGTCTCCAACCCTATCTCACTCTCTTCCTTCTGGTTATCGCCTCTCTCTTGCTATCGAAGAGCGCAGGATCCGAGGAGCAAGCCAAGATCGGCCACTCCAAGCTTTTGGACTGGGTACAGGAGCTTCGCTCTCCGGATCGGATCGCTCGTGACCTCGCCGCACAAAGGCTCATTCAAGCCGGTCCCCGGTCATTGCCAGCGATCAGGGAGCTGCTCCGTCAGGCCTCCCCTCCAGCAACCCGGCTTCTGGCCCGTCGGGTGTTCAGCGCTCTTGTCGGCCTTTCACCCGAACGAGAGGTGGCGGTCACGGACCGGCTCTCTGAACTCTTCGAGGAGGAGCAGCCTGACATCCGAGGTTTGAGCCGATGGGTGCTTGAGCAGGGTCAGGCGGTCGAGGCCTATGTCCTGGAGCTCCTCAGGCGGGAACAGGATGCTAGCTTCAGTCAAGATCTCAAGAAACGACTGATGACTCTTGCCGCGGTAAGAGATCTCTCCCTGGGTCATAATCGAAAGGATCGGGCCATCGAGGTGCTGACGTCACTCGGGGAACCGGTGGTGAAAGAGCTCTCGTCGGTTGCCGAAGACGAGGACCTTGATCCTGAGTGGCGTGCGATTGCCGCGGAACGATTGTTCGTGATGGGGGGGCGCGAAGCCCTGGAATCCGGCCTTCGTCTCACCGGGTCTCGGAGTGAGTTCCTTCTCGGCCTCACGATTCCCTTCCTTTGTCGCAACGCTCCCGCCGATCGATTCGTTGACGTCGTGGATGCAATTGGCCCCGCTGTTCTTGAGGATCAGGATGTTCGGAGCCACATCGCTCAACTGGGTCGTCGAGTGTCTCTCTCGAATCTGAGAGAATACCTCAAAGACGATCGTCCCCGGGTGAAGGGCCTCACCGCGTTCGTCCTCGGGGAGAGACTCGACCTGGAATCCGCGTCTCCGCTGACGTCCCTTCTTCGGGACCAAGATCCATTCGTTGTCCGGGAGTCCGCTCTTGCCCTTGGCCGACTCGGTGATGAGGATTCACTTGAAGGCCTTTCCCGGACTCTGACCCACCAGAAACCCTCGGTAAGACGAGCGGCGGTTGAAGCACTCGCCGGTTGCGGAGGAGGAGGCATCCCCTGGATCGCCACAGCTCTGGCTGATCAAGACCCTTCGGTGCGGGCCTCGGCGGCTCGCTTCCTTGGACAGTCCGGTGAGGAAATTGCCGTGGATCCCCTCGTCGCCACTCTGGGTGACGCGGATCCGACGGTCCTGGCGGAGGCGACCCTGGGCCTTTCATACCTGACCGGGGAATCTCTGAAGACTTCCGTCGTGGTGAGTAGTGATCGTCAGCAGCGAGAGGTGCGAACCGCCTGGACTCGTTGGTGGGAAAAGCGTCGCAAGGAAGAAATCGCCGGGGCTCGGGAAGATGAAGATGAGGAAGCCGAGGGGTTGGACCCCGCAGTTTTGCTTGTCGCTGACGGTGCCCGCATTCTGACCACTCTCGCCTCGACTCTCAAGACTCAGTTTCGACCCTATGGCGACCTGAAAGGTCAGGGGGGAGCCGAACCCAAGAACCTCAGCAGCGCCGCCCAGGCTCGGATGGAAGAGGTGTGTCGTCGAAAGACCGGAGCCGAGGATCACGAAGGAATGGCTCTTCGACTTGAAGAGGAGGAAAAAGAAGTCCTCTCCCATCTACTGTCTCACGGAGTGTTCTCCACCCCCGAGGATCTAGCTCGAATGGTGGGGACTCTCCCGATCGAGATGGAGGCCCGAGACTACATCCTTCTTATTTATGAGGGAGCCGAGGCGATGGTGTCGTCTCTTGGAGATCGTTTTACCCGACTTTCCACTCTGGAAGATCCAGAAGGCCTGGTCGAGCCGGATCAACTTCCGTCCATCTTCGGGAGGGGAAAAAGTCTTGGCATGTTCCTCAAGGAAGTGGAGGGTGGCCTGGAAGTCGAGTTTGTCATGGGACTGAATCCGGCCGATCGCGCCGGACTTCGTCGAGGGGATCGAGTCATTTCCATCAACGGCAAGCTTTCTTCCGGGCTTTCGCCCGAGGAGTTAAAAAAGATGATGACCGAGGCCGTCGATCTTTCCGTGCTTCGAGATGGATGGACCCGGCCGGTGATGTTCCACCTTGAACCCGATACACAGGATCCGGAACTTCTCGTGACCACCGCCCTTCTTCCTGCAAACATTGGCTATCTTCGGCTGCAGCAGTTTGATCTGGGGTGCTCCCAGAAACTCGATTGGGCTGTTCGCAAGCTGGAAAAAGAGGGAGCGACCTCGTTGATTCTCGACCTTCGTGGAAATCCGGGAGGAACGGTGGTGGATGCTCAAGCGATCGTGGATCTCTTCGTCGGAAAGGGAGAGACCATCTCAACGAACTGGTTTAACAGTTCAAAGAAGGGGCAAGACCACCGTGAAGAAAAGCTCGAGTCGACCCATTCAACCGGAGATCGGGACTTTCCCCTTGCGGTGCTGGTGAACGAGTGCTCCGCAAGTGCCTCGGAGATGACGTCGGGATCTCTCCAGGATCTTGGACGGGCGATCGTGGTCGGGCGAACCACCTGGGGGAAAGGAATCGGCCAGGGAGCTTCCGGAGTCGCCGGTTTCCCCCGCAGCTCTATCTTCGGAGAGACCCGAACGAGCCTGAACCTGCGGATCACCATGCTGGAGTATTTCTTGCCGTCCGGAAGGAGCGTGCAAGGAGTGGGGGTCATCCCCGATGTTCCCGTTTCTCAGTTCACCCTTCTGGGGGAGCGGTTTGAGGCTGTACGCCGGGCACGGACCGATGGGTCGCTTTCGAAGTACGTGGATGGGCTCCTCAAGAAACCCGATCTGGCTCTCAAACTGGCTCGATACGACGAATGGGATCCCGAACTTTATCCAGAGCTCTCCTTGCTCCGGGAGAGGCTTTCGTTTGAAATCTCTCTTGACCTTGTGCGCAAGGCAGTCCGGGAGGAACTACGGATCCGTCTTTCGCCCGAGCATCCGGAACTGGCTGTCGTCGACGTACAAGAAGATGATGACGTGCGCGCTGCCGTATCGGCGCTCGCTCCCGACCTCGGGATCGATCTCGCCGATGTGCCCGAATACACTGATCTTGAGGAATAACTTTCTCCATGGCCAAGGAGCCAACATGCGTATCCATTTGCCCCTCCATCTCCTGATTCTTCTGGTCGTCATTCTGGGAGCAAGGTCGGTTGGAGCCCAGGAAGAGCCCAAGGTGACCCCCGTCGCGGCGAACCTTCCCTCCGAGACTCTTCTTCATCTTGAGATCTCCTCTCTCGATCAGCTTCCCCAGGTTCTTTCCGAGTCCCGGATCTTGAAGCTCTGGCAGCACGAAGAAATTCAGCAGTTCTTCGAGTCGTCGCTGACGGGAATTGAAGCCGATCTGACCTACCTCTTGCGGGAGGACGAGGAGATGTGCGATCTCATTCTCCAGGGACCTCCGGCGAGCTTGACCGTCAGTCTTCTTTCCGTGAAGGATCCGCTCGAAGACAACCCGGAAGTCTCGCTGATTGCCACGGTAACCGCTCCAGGTCGAGGCGAGAAATTTTTTGCTCACTATAAAGACATGGCGCTGAAGGATGGGCCGGACAGTCTTCTCGTCACCACTGTCGCCGGGCGTCCCGCGCTCCTTGGCAAGGATAGCCTGGGAACACCTGAAGAAGTCGCGATCATTCAGGATGAGGATCGACTTGTGCTGGCAATGGGGGAGGGGCAATCAAAGAGATTCTTTGAGTCTCCGACTTCTTCGCTCCTTGATAATAAATCCTACCAGGGAGTGATGGCGGGCATTTCAATGGACAACCCGCTTCTCACCGTCTATGTGAACTGGTCTTTCATTGTTGATGAGTTGCTCGACGGGGTCTTCTCCGGTCTTGAGGAGGAAGAGGAAGCGGAGATCTCCTCGAAGCTCCTCCGGGAATCTCCCCAGATGCAGGGAATCGAAGGGATGGGATACGGACTTGCTGCTTCCGGTGAAGATCTGATCGATAGGATCTATGTTCACGCCCCAGGCGACCGATCTGAATGGGGGAAAACTGGAGAGGTGGGAAAGAAGCCTCAGGAGCATGCGGCTTTGAGCGTGGCCGGAGCCGATCTCTTTTTCTCCACCTGGTTTTCTCTTGAAGACTCTCTTGCGATGGGGCGCAAGGAAAACGAGCGACTCGAGAAACTTCGAAAAGAATCGGGCCTGGGTCCGGCGGAACCCGGTACCGTTCCGTCGACTTTTGACTTACTCGAGCTCATCGAGGAAAAGACGGGAATCAAGGTCGAGGAAGAGCTGGTGCCGGCTCTGGGGAACCATGTTTCCTTCTCCCTCTCGGTCCCCACGATGGGGATGGTCCTACCCGAACTCGGACTGATTCTGGACGTAGCCGATCCTACCGCGATCGATGAGCTTCTCGCTCGCCTCGAGGAAAAAGATGACGAGATCGAAGAGCTCAACTTCACGAAGATGAAGTACAAGGATCGAGACCTCTTGAGCGCCCGCCTCGTTCATGCAGGTCTCCCGATCATGCCTACCGCTTGTCGTCAGGGCGACCACCTTTTTCTGACTCTCTCCCCGCTTTCGATGCAGACCTTGCTGCGGTCGGTAGAAGGGGAAAACACTCTCGCGACCGATGAACGACTGGCCGGATACTTCGAGGGTTTGCCAGCGGATTCGAATTTTACCGGATGGATGGACCTCGGTTCGGTTGTTGAATACCTGTATAGCTTCATGGGACTCATGTTGAACGCGATGCGCATGAATGGAACCGAGATGACCCGGTTTGATCCGGCGCTTCTTCCCAGTGGAGATATTCTGGGTTCTCATCTGGGAACCGGCACTTTCATCATGACCCAGTCCGACACCGGGATCACCTATTCCGGGAAATCCCCGGTCGGGAACCCTCTGACTGGATTGGTGGGAGGAATTCTCACGGTGGGTGGGTTCATCGGAGCATCCGAAGCTCTGGCCAATGAAGTCGCTGATGAGCGACGAAAGGTGAGCGTTGCGAACCTCCGTGAGCTGGCGCGGGCCATGCAGGCGTACAAGAGTTCGGTCGGGTCAGGATCTTTTCCCTCCGACCTGGTCAAGCTGGCTGATCGAGGGATTCTTACCGATTTGAAGCGACTCGTTGATCCCTCCGACCCCAAGCCCAAGAAGATTCGGTCCGGTACCGGGAGCCGGATCAAAGTCTCGTATGCGATGGGTACGGTCAGCTCTCTTCCTGAAAAGCAGCGACGAAACTGTGCCGATGGAGTGACCCAGATTCTTTATTCTCGAGGGGCGTGGCATGATCGGTTTGGCGAAAAATGTCACTTGATCCTTCCTCTCGCGGGCGATGAAGCAAGAATCCTCTATGTCAAAGCGGACGAGTGGGGAAAGTAAGGCATGAGCTCGTTTGTCTGATCGTCTGACCGAGACACCGGCAAGATTTTTCACGAAAAGAGGGATTCATGAGACTTCGTATTGTTTGGGTGCTGATTCTATCGCTCCTTTGCTTTTGTGGATGCCCATCGTCGAGCAAGCTTGACTCCTCCAATCCAAAAACGAATCCGGAAATCTCGGAGGGTCCATCCTTTGGTTCTTCCGAGGCCGAAAAAATTGTCAAGACGGACGAGGAGTGGCGAACGATTCTCTCGGATGAGCAGTTTGAAGTCACCCGAAAGAAAGGAACCGAGCGAGCATTCTCCGGAGAGTTCTGGGACAAAAAAGAGGAGGGGACCTACATCTGTATCTGTTGTGACCAGCCTCTTTTTCACTCCATGACCAAGTTCAAGTCTGGCACCGGATGGCCCTCTTTTTTCAAACCCATCGATGGAAAGAACGTGGGGGTTGAAGAGGACCATACCTATGGCATGATTCGCACCGAGGTAGTCTGTGCCAGATGCGACGCGCACCTTGGCCACGTGTTTGACGACGGGCCGGCTCCCACGGGCCTTCGTTATTGCATCAACTCGGCGTCACTCGCCTTTTCGAAGGATGGAGCTTCTTCAGAAAAGGCTGCGAATCAGGAGAAGTAGTCTTGGTCGATCAAGTGGATTGGTACGACCTTCCGCTCTACTACGACATCATCTTCGAGGAAGACACGGTTCTCGAAGCTGATTTTCTCGAGTCTTTGCAGCGTCAGCACGGACGAACTCGTGGAAAGAAGGCCATCGAGCCCGCCTGCGGCAGCGGAAGGCTCCTGGCCGAACTTTCGAGACGGGGCTGGGACGTCCACGGTCTCGATGGAAACGAAGCCATGCTCGAGTTCGCCGAGAAATGGCGAAAAGACGCGGGCCTTTCCTACACGCTAGCATCGGGAAGGCTCGAGTCGTTTCGAGCAGAAGGTCACCATGACCTGGCCTTTTGCCTGGTAAGCACTTTCAAGTATCTATTGACCGAGGAGGATGCGAGGTCGCACCTGCTTTCGGTGTCTCGCTCCTTGAAGCCAGGCGGGATCTACGTGCTTGGCCTTCATTTGACCGACTATGAATCGACCTCCCGAAGCCGAGAAAGGTGGACCGGTGAACGTCACGGAGTTCACGTCGTCTCCAACCTTCAATGCTGGCCGGCTGAGAGGGAGGAGCGCCTCGAACAGGTTCGTGTCCGGCTCAACGTGACCGAGAAGTCGAATCCGGCCCGGACCTTGGAGACACACTGGAAATTCAGGACTTATAGCCTCCAGGAGCTTCGTAGCTTGCTTGCCACGGCCCCATTCTTCGAGCTCGTTGCCACCCATGATTTCTACTATGACCCGGATACCGAGACGCCTTTTGACGGGGAACGTCTAGATGTCGTCCTGGTTCTTCGGCGCGTCAAGAAATGATCAATTTCGGGCCAAGATAGTCCCGGATCAGTGTGTTTGCACTTTGGTGGTTCCCGGGTGCCGCGGTTTCTGCTATCATCGCTCCGTAACTAGGGGGGAGCGGGTGGCGATATCGCCGTGGGTGGGTTTGCTCCAAAGATATCCGCTTCTAATCTAAATTGAGGGGCGAAGATGGGATTACATTCCGGGCTTGGGCTCCGCCGTGGGTCCTCTGCCTTCCTGCGTACTTTGCTTTTTGCTGGTCCTCTTTTGCTATCTAGCTGGCTAGGATTTGGGTCAGGGCCGATCCAAAATCAGCGGCAAGTACAGAGTGAACCGCGAGGCGAGACAACCGAGTCCAGGGTGCGTCAACCGATGACGTTCGTCCTGAATGAGGGCCAGTGGACCCATGGCGCAAAATTTGTCGCCAGGAAGGGGAGGGAAGCCTATTACCTTTCCCCGCACTCCATTACCGCTCAGGTCGTCTCCTCAGAATCCCGGTCGAGCCGGGTCCTCAACGTGGCTCTCGAGTTCGAGGGAGCCAGTAAAGAAGTTCAACTGCGAGGTGAGGGGCCTCACGGAGTACGACATTTCTTTCGAGGCACCGACCCGAAGGAGTGGCGCCGAGACGTTGCCGCCTTTGACCAGGTTCTCTATCAGGATCTTTACCCGGGAATCGATCTTCGAGTTCGTGAGTTAGAAGGTCATCTTGAGTATGACTTATTACTTTCTCCTGAGGCTGACCTTTCCGATGTGATTTTCCACTGTAAGGGCGGCCAAGGGCTCTCGATCCTCAAGGATGGTTCACTTGTTGTTTCCACCGCTCTTGGGGACATGCAACAGAAGAAGCCCCGCACGTGGCAGGTTCAGGAAAACGGCAGGAAGCTGCCGATTGAATGCAACTATGTCCGGCTCGATGCAAATCGATATGGATTCGAAGTCGAAGGAGTGAAGCCGGGTCTACCGATCGTGATCGATCCAGGGATCGAGTGGTCCACGTATGTTGGAGGCACCGGCGACGAACATGTTTATGACGTCGTCGTGAGTGCGTCCGGAACGGTCACCATTACCGGTGAAACGAGTTCGAGCGACTTCCCACTGACTCCCGGTGTGCACGACAACATGCTCGGGGGGTCAAGCGATGTCTTCGTGACTCGACTGGGTGTGGATGCATCCGAAGTCTTGTTTTCGACATTTCTCGGTGGTTCCCTTCGCGAGGCTCCCAAGGTTCTTCTCCTGGACAACAACGAAGATCTGATTATCGCCGGAGAAACGAACTCGCCCGACTTCCCGTTGACGGCGGGTGCCCCTGACACATCTCGAGATGAACTTGAAGGCTTTCTCGTTCATCTTTCCGGAGACGGAGCAACACTCCTCTATTCGACTTACTTCGGGGGGACGAACCACGATCGTATCGAGGCGGCAGTGCTTTCCGACACAAACGAAGTGACGTTCACCGGAGAGACGTTTTCCACCGATCTGCCGACCACATCGGGTGCGTACGACGAGTCCTCGAACGGAGGGCTGGACGCTTTTGTCGGCCGAATCCAAATGGGGGGGCAAGGTATCAACGACCTTGTGTATTCCTCCTATCTTGGCGGCGCAAAGTTCGATTTCGGTCGTGGATTGGCAACGGATTCCTCCGGGCGGACGCTCGTGGTTGGACGCACGTTTTCGCCTCTCTTTCCCACGACGGCAGGAGCCTTTGACACGACCTACGGTGGAAAAGGAGACGGCTTCCTGGCTCGCGTCAGTGCGGATGGAAGTACTCTGGAGTATGCAACATTCATCGGAAGCACCGGATTCGATTCTGCCGAATGTGTCGCCTCATCTTTGCTTGATGAGGTCGTCGTCGGTGGAGATACCTGGAGTAGCGACTTCGAAACCACGGCAGGAGTTGTCCAGAGCAACCTGAGCGGCTCCAGTGATTCATTTCTTGCTCGCTTTGACCTGCAAGGTTCGGGAGCAGCGGATCGGGTCTGGTCCAGTCTTTTCGGTGGAGAACGAACCGAGTCGTTGTTCGAGATCTGTCTGGATGAACTGGGTGACATCAATGCGGTCGGCTTTACCCGCTCCCGGGTGTATCCAACGACGCCGGACGCCAGCGAAACCGAACCGGTTGAGGTCGGGAGTCGAAATGACGGCTTCTTCGTGCGGCTGAAGGCCGATGGAACCGAAACGCTTCACTCGACCTACGTCCGAGGAGATGGAGATGTCCTTGCGTCTGCCATCGCTCTTGAAGGTCTCGGGTCTGCGGTTCTGGTGGGGGAAACATCCACTTCCGTGTCCTTCACAACCACGACCGGGGTCTTCCAGAAAAACCCCGCCGGTGGTGACTACGAGGTTTACGTTCGCCGACTGACCATCCCTCAAGACGTCGAGTCCTCCATGGTTCCTCAGTCGTCGACGGTGGTTGCTGGCGAGCGGATTTCGATGGATGTTACCGCAACGAACAACACCGCCTCGGGGCAAATCCTCAGCGGAAGGATGACCCTCTTTCATGTCGATGGGACTCCCAGCGTTGATAATCCGGTGGTCGGTCCCATCAATCGTATTCTTCCTGGTAGTCGCACGGCGAACAAGACGTTCCGCTATCGAATCCCTGAAGGAACCGCACCGGGGTTCTATATTTTGCGTCTCATTCTCGCGAGACAAGGCGATGTCCTCTCCCTCTCGAGTTTTCCTTTTGAAGTAACTCCGTAGGATCCTCAACTTCTTGGACTCATTCGGCTGAACATGATGAAACAGATACCAACCTTGACCTTTTCTGCAATCGCCCTGGCTATCCTGTCCTTCACGGGGACAGCGCTTCAAGCCGGCGAACAGAGAGGAACCACACCTCCGAACATTCTTTTCATTCTTGTTGATGATCAGAGATTCGACACCGTTGGGTACGCCGGGAACTCGGTCATTCAGACACCGGCTCTCGATTTGCTTGCCGCGGATGGTGCCCGTTTCGATGCCCTCTATTCGGCGGGGCCTCGCTGTGCGCCGAGCCGGGCGTCTCTCCTCACCGGGCTCTACCCCCATCAGCAGGGGAACGGCATCCAGACCAATAAGCTCTACGCGGACTTTTCCAGCGAGACGCCGACCCTGGCCGAGTACCTGAATGAGGCCGACTATCTGACGGCGTTTGTCGGCAAGGCTCACCTTGGAGGGGATCCAAAGGCATGGGGTTTTCAGCACACCCCGATCTGGTTAGCCACGGGCGCAACAGCCTACGAAGATCCGCGACTCATGCTGGAAGGGCGGCAATCGGTGGTGCGAGGCTCAACAACGGAGATCTTCTCTCGTGCTGCCGTTGAGTTCCTCGAGGACCATGGGAGCTCGCAGCCCTGGTTTCTCTGGCTGGCAACAACCGCCCCTCACGCTCCCACGTGCCTGGATTGCAACACGGATTTTCCCTACAACCAGGCGACCATCGAAGCAACTCCTCCTCCGGGACTTCCCCCGGGTACACCGATGACTGAAGTGGATTGGGCCAGCTATTACTCAACGATTACTCATCTTGACAACGAGATCGACCTGATTCTGGATACTCTCATCACGGAGGGGCTTGACTCCAATACCTATGTCTTTGTGATCAGTGACAACGGAATCATGAACGGTAGTCATGGAATCACCAGCAAGGGAGTCTGGTACGAGGAATCTGTCCGGCTCATGGGAGTGGCTCGAGGACCAGGAATTGCTCCCGGGACGGTATTTTCCGATCCGGCGTCCGTGGTCGACTTTCTTCCGACGTTCCTGGAAATCGCCGGTGTTTCCATTCCTTCCGCTCTTGAAGGGGTCAGCCTTCTTCCCGGCTTGACCGGAGGTTCAACCCCTCGCACGACGATCTTCGCTGAAATGGACTCGAGTTCGGTGGCACCCTGGGAGATGGTGACCGCTTTTTCCGGGTCGGCTTCCGGCTACAAGTACGTGTCACTCCTTGGCGGGTCAACCGAGATGCTTTTCGATCTCAACGTGGATCCTTTCGAGCTGACGGATCTGATCGCTGGCGGTAGTCCCCCGATGACTGTTTTGAATCAGTTGCGCTCCCTTCATTCAACCTGGCAATCCTCGACTCCGTAGGCTGATCTTGCCTGGGTTCCTCGCCTGATCCGTTGACTTCTCCTTCGGTGTCAAAACACGAGCAAGCTTCGATTTGATGCCGTGTGAAGCGAGTTTTTTTCGGCCTTTCTATAAGGGCAACCTTGGTTAGGGCTTACGAAACACCCTCGTAATAGACGCTGGGGAGCTGCTTCGTTATAATGGGGCGGATAATAGGGAAGATTCAGATGACTACGTAACAAGTAGGGGGTCCAAACGTGATCGAACCGAGGCACGTGTGGTCGCAAAGTCTTGAGACAGCTGTCCTCTTGCGGCGCGTTCAAGGGGGAAGTTCAGGAGCCATGGATCAGCTTCTGGATCGATACCACTCTCGAGTCTTCCGATTTGTTCGTCGGAAAATCGGAAAGCGCCTCCGCACTCAGCTTGAATCGGGAGACGTGGTCCAGGACGTCATGGTCCAGGTATGCCGTTCGGTGAAGGGCTTTGTTCCCAGAAACGAAAGATCGTTCTATCGCTGGCTGAGCCAGGTTGTCGAAAACCGGGTCCGCAATCTCGGGCGGAGCCAGCTGAGGCGCCCCCTAACTCTGATCGAGCAGCAAGAGCTCGATGAAGTTGAGGACAACATTTCATCCGAGGAACAGGCGTGGGCGACCGCTCAGCGCCTTGAAGATCGCCAGCTCCTTTCCAGAGCGATGGATTCTTTGTCGACCGATCACTCTCGACTGATTCGACTCCGGAATTACTCCGGCTTCTCCTTTGCCAGAATTGGCGAGAAGTTAGGCAAATCGGAAGATGCGGCATGGATGGCCCACAAGAGAGCCAAGGTGGAGCTGGTCAAAGCACTCCATTCTCTTCGCCACAGCTCGGTTTAGACCCGATGCCTTCCCGGGATGAAGACCGTCCGGCGGCCAAGGACTCCCGAACGAGAGTTGATGTTCTTCTTTCTGAATTCATCGATCGAGCGGAAGCCGGGCTTGAACCCTCCGAGACATCCTTCGTGGGCCGACTCTCTGATGAAGGGGCACGAAAACGCCTGGCGGTTCTGATTCAGGAATATCGGAAACTTGGAGATCTCCTTCCCGATCCGTCCGATCCAATCGGAACCTTGGGAAGCTACAAGGTGGGAAAGGAGATCGCGCGGGGGGGAATGGGAATCGTCTACGCCGCGGTTGATTCAGATGGAAACGATGTGGCGATCAAGATGCTGCCCAAGGGTGTCTACCTGGAGGAGACCACGATTTCTCGCTTTGAGCGAGAACGGGAGATCCTGAAGAACCTTGACCACCCCGCCGTCGTCAACGTCATCGAGATTGGAGAGGACGGCGGACGACAATTCTTCGTCATGGACCGTCTGGACGGAGGCTCGCTTGAAGAGAGGATCCGACTGCGTCGTGCCGAGCCACCGGCTCCTTCCGATGAAGAGGTGATCCTGGCAGTTACTGTCATGGCGCGTATTGCCAGGGCGACTGCGGCAGCCAACGAGCACGGTGTTGTTCACCGCGACATCAAACCCTCCAACATTCTTTTCGATGATCAAGGAAGACCCTACCTTGCGGATTTCGGATTGGCCCACATTCAAGGTGCCTCTCACCTGACTTCGACGACGAAGCTTCTTGGAACCGCGGCGTATATTGCTCCAGAACGCGTTCTCCGTCCGGAGATCGCATCCGGACCGGGCGTGGATGTGTTTTCCCTCGGAGTCACTTTGTTCGAGGCCATCACGCTTCAGCGACCCTTCCAGGGAACCCTGACGGATATCATTGCTGCAGTGCGATCCGGGCCACCGCAGGTCTCGATCTTCCTGGGAAGGTCCCTGGGGAGGGATCTTGATTCCATTCTGGAGAAGAGCCTCGCTGACCTTCCGTGGTTGCGGTATCCCACGGCAGCTGCTCTGGCGGAAGATCTTGAGGCCTGGCTTGCAAACGCTCCGATTCTTGCCAATCGAGGAAGGAGAATGCGGAGGGTTGTTCGCACTCTGCGAAGAAGGCCCGGGGTTTCGGTCGGGGTCTTGATCTCCCTGCTGATCCTTCTCTTTGCGACATTTTTTTGGGCAAGAACCAGAGCTCGGTTGAAGCAGGCTGCTCAAGATCGAATTGCCGAGCTGAACAAAGGGGCGGAAGACGCTCTTGCCACCCACAAAGATCGCCTTGATTCGCTGGATCGGCTCCTTCATGAGAGCGCAAGAACCGGCCTTCACTCCTGGCCACTCCTCGGGGCATCCGCCGAAAGAATCGTGGACTGGGACGGCGAATATGCCGCGCTACGAGCATCTGCTGAGGTCGCCCACGACTTCGTCGATCGTGAGCTCAGAAAAGTGCTGACGGAGGACCCAAACAACGAGACGGCCAAGGAGCTTCATCAAGAGTTTCATCTTCGGGTGGCACAACGCTTGCAGCGCCTTGGTTTCTGGCGGGAAGCCGAGCTTGAGTGGACGACCTGCGACGATTTTCCCTGGATCAAGGAACCGGAGCGCGGAAGGCTGACCGTGAAAGTTTCACCTCCCCACTCCCTTGTTCATGTCAATCGCTATGACCTGGCTGATCTTCCGTGGTCGGAGATCCAGGTGGAGGAGCCGGAGGGAGGCTTGACTTCTCCGATAGATCTCCCTCGCCTGGATCCGGGTTCCTACGTGGTACTCCTCCGTCGGCCAGAGGGCAAACGCTGGATTCGTGTGCCTGTTTTGATTCAACGGGGAGAGACGTCCGAAATCGAAGTCAATCTCCCCGAGGATGATCTCCTTTGCGATGATTGGGTGTACATCGCGGACGGCGCCTTCCTTGCCGGATCTGACATGCGGGCTCCGGCCAGCGAACCTCTGGTGCGACGAGATGTGGGCGATTATTTCATGAAGGTGCATGAAGTAACGTGTGGGGAGTACGTCGAATTTGTCCAGGACGTTTCCCGATCCGGAGCCTGTCCATTCGGATCGAAAGAGAAACACGATCCTCACGACCATATTCCCCAGGATAGCAAGGGGAAGCGGTTCGCCGTGGCCGAGAATGGCGAAGTCTTCCTCACGGAGGATGACTATTTCCGCCATGACATCGCGATCCATCAGATCGACTGGCGGGATGCGGATCATTATGTCCAGTGGCTCAATCGACGGGGAGTTACCCGGGATGAACCATGGATCTATTCGCTACCAACCAGTGATCAATGGGAAAAAGCGGCCCGTGGAGTCGATGGCCGGGCATTTACGTGGGGGGATCAATTCAAGTGGAATTTTGCGGCCACCTGGATAAGCCGCAACGAGCAATATCACCTGGAGCCGGGGCGATGGAAGACCGACACGTCTCCGTTCGGGGTCATGGATATGGTGGGCAACATTCGAGAGTTCTGTCTGGAGCATGATCCAAAATCGAATCGACACCTGATCCGGGGTGGGGAGGAGAGCTTCTACACCGAACCTGAGTACCGTCTATCGGCTCGTTGGGGTGGAATCAAGAGGGAAGTGAACTGGGACTTTGGAATTCGCCTGGTCCGAACTCTGAAGAAATGACCTTTATTTTTCCACGTTTCTTGTCGGGTGTTCTCCTTTCTTCGGGCGTTCTTGAATGGGGTGCCGGGGACGGCTTTTGAGCGTGATCAAAATACTGCTTTTGGAGAGTGCCCATGGGGTCGGGCGAAGTTACCGATCTATTGATGCAGTGCAGGGTTGACGAAGAGACTGCCCTGATGAAGCTTCTTCCGCTCGTCTACGATGAGTTGCGAAAGGTCGCCGACAACTGCCTCCGGAATGAGCGGGCGGACCACACTCTTCAATCAACAGCCCTCGTCCATGAGGCGTACATGCGTCTTGTTGATCAGCGCAACCGTAACTGGGAGAACCGACGCCACTTTCTTTCCATCGCAGCAACGGCCATGAGGCGGATCTTGATTCACCATGCCGAGCGGCACCGGGCAAAAAAGAGGGGAGGAGGAAAAAAGGGAGAGACCCTCTTTGAAGCCTCCTCGGTCTTCGAGGAAAGGGCTGAGGATGTCTTGGCCCTGGACGAAGCACTGAGCCGTCTTCTGAGGATTGACGAGCAAAAGGCCAAGATCGTCGAGCTGCGTTTTTTTGCGGGCCTCTCGGTGGAAGAGACAGCTCAGGTCGTCGATGTTTCCGCCCGCACCATCGAGCGGGATTGGCGGCTTGCCAAGGCCTGGTTAAGAAAAGAGATCCAGGGATGAGCCCGTAGGAAGGATAGGCCGAGAAGATGACCGCCCGTCACCCTCTCGGGTCCGACCTGACGAACCAAAGATCCGATCGACAACGAAGGACGGATCGGGCCCGCTCTCCCCAATGGAAAGAACCGAACCCTGAAGATTCCAACGGAAAAACGATCTACAATCTCGTGATGCCCAAAAAACCTCTCATCGTTCGAGCCCATGATGCAGTGATCGCGCACCTCTGGGATGGTGGGCTGGCCGTGGACGCAACTGCCGGGAACGGGCACGATACGTGTTTTCTTGCGGAACGTGTCGGGCCCACCGGACGGGTGATTGCCCTCGACATCCAGGAATGCGCGGTCACCGCCACCCGTGCTCAGGTGGAAGATGCGAAGCTCTCGGAGCGAGTTTCGGTTTTCAAAGCGGATCACGCGAATCTTCTCGACTACGTTCCCGAATCCTGGATCGGGAAGACGTCGGTGGTTCTCTTCAATCTCGGCTATCTTCCTGGGAGTGACAAGAAGATCGTGACTCGACCCGAAACCACGGTGAGTGCCCTGACTGCCAGCCTGTCACTCCTTGCTGGCGACGGCATCCTCTCGGTTCTTCTTTACCTGGGACACAGCGGCGGGGCGGCGGAGGCTACCGCGGTCTCGAAATGGCTGGAGGAGCTCCCTGTCGAGCATTTTGCGTGGGAGTCGATTGGCTCGGAGAAGCCGAACGATCCGCTTCGGCACAAGAATGCGACCCCGATCCTCACCCTGGTGACTCGGGTCTGACTCAAGTCTTCTTGATGTCAAGCTGGGTCATTTTCTGCTGGAGACTCTGCCGGTGGATCCCGAGAGTCCGGGCGGCCGCACTCACGTTTCCCTGGTTGCGGTCCAGAGCGGCGTGAATAGCTCGGCGCTCGAACCACTGGAGAAGCTGGTTCTTTGCCTCTGTTAAGGGAAGGCCCTCAAGGGAGGATATGTCCAGATCTGTTTCGCCCTGCGAGGATGGACAAAGGCCCAGATCCACCGGTTCAATCACGTCCCCCACCGTCATGGCAGCCGCAGCCGTGATGACCTGCTTCAATTCCCGCACGTTGCCAGGCCAAGAATGTTCGAAAAGCGCTTTTTGGGTTGCGGATGAAAGCCTGGGGAAAGGTCCCTCGTCTCTTGTTTTCATGCCGTCCAGAAAATGGTTGGCGAGCAAGAGAATATCTTCCCCGCGGGTGCGCAGCGGGGGAACTTGAAGGTGAATTCCCCGGACCCGGTAGTAGAGGTCCTGGCGAAAATGTCCCTCCTCGATCGACTGGGTGAGATCCTGGTGTGTGGCGCTGATGACTCGAACATCTACTTTTTCCGTGCGGGAACCTCCCACGGGAGTCACCTCTCTCTCCTGGAGAGCACGAAGAACTTTCGTTTGAAGCACAGCCGGCATATCCCCGATCTCGTCGAGGAAGAGAGTCCCTCCGTTTGCCTGAACAAAGACCCCATCACGATCGGTCGTAGCTCCGGTGAAGGCTCCCTTCTTGTGTCCAAAGAGCTCGCTTTCGGCCAAGGATTCGCTGATGGCAGCTGCATTGACCGCGATGAAGGGTCCGGTCGCTCGGGAGCTGAGGTCATGAATTTGTCGGGCGATCAGTTCTTTTCCGCTACCGGTTTCGCCCCGGAGTAGGATGTCGAGAGGAGCCCGCGAAGCCCTTTCCATCCGGGTAAAGAGTTCGCGCATGGGACGACTGATTCCAAGAAGAGCACCTTGAGCTGTCTTTCCGTCGATCCGGTCCTGAAGCTCGGAAACCTTCATCTCCAGGGCGACTCGATTTGCGCTTTTGCGAGCGATGGCCCGGAGTCTTTCCACTTCATATGGCTTGGTCAGGTAGTCGGTCGCGCCAAGACGCATGCAGGAGATGGCACTTTCCACCGTGTCATCAGCGGTGACAACGATGATCTCGGGTCGATGAGTCGCCCCTTCCAACCCGGACAGGACAGCTTGACCGTCAAGCTCCGGCATGTTCAGGTCAAGAAACACAAGATCGGGGGCCTCATTGCGAATCGACTCGAGAGCCTCCCGTCCGTTCGAGGCTTCGAGGATCTTGTAGTCGAGTTTATCCAGTGCCTTTCGAAGGCCGAAGCGTGCGGGCTGTTCGTCGTCGGCAATGAGGATCGTGAGTTTCATGATGCTTCTGTCTTCCTGGGGAATCGTACGGAAAAGACGGTGCCCTGGGTTTTTTCGGTCTCACAATGAATGTGGGCGCCAAGCTCTCTCAAGGTTCGACCAACAAGGTAGAGGCCAAGGCCCGTTCCATTGTTCTTGGTGGTGACGAAAGGTTCAAAAAGACGATCTTGTACCTCGGGCGGAATGCCAGGGCCACTGTCTCGAACTTCAATGGTCAGGTGAGTCTCATCACTCAGGCCGCAAACGTTGACGACACCTCCCGGGCCAGCGGCGTCGAGCCCATTGGAGATGAGGTTGAAGAAGATCTCCCGAAGAGCGGTCTCATCTTCCTCAACAATGGGAAGAGAGTCGGGAAGATCCACCTTGAGAGTGCTTCCCGTTTTTCGAGCAACATGTCCCAGGACATGCAAGGTTTCCTGAACTGCGTGAACAATGCCGACTTTCTTTCCGGCGGCTGGTGAGGGACGAACAAAGGAAAGCAAGCGGGTCACCGTCGCTGACAAACGATCGACTTCGGAGCGTACGATCCGCAGGTCCTCCGCCCCTGGAGCGTCTTTTTCCATGTCTTCTTCCAGTACGGTGACAATGGTCTTGATGGAAGAAAGTGGGTTCTTGACTTCGTGAGCGATGGAGCTCGCCACCAGCCCAAGGGTTGACAGTTTTTCGTTTTGCATGGCCCGTCGTTCGGCAGCAAGTCGATCCGCCTGAAGAAGGCTGTTATTCAGAGTGATTCCGAGTTGCTCGGTCAGAAGCTGGGTCATTCCAAGGAGCTCTTCCGTCAGCTGTCGATTTCTTGATCGTCCTCCGATCAGGGCAAGACCCTGGATCTCCGGATGGGAAAGAACAACCGCCGTGGAGGCCTTGGCCCTTGTCAGGAGATCCTCGGTGTCTTTCCCCGGTGCACGGTGGACGGTAACGAGCTGATGATTTTCCTGGAGCAGGATGCGGTGAAGCGAGGCCGCGTCCTCATCGGATAATGGTGGATTTCCTGTCCCGCGAGTCGCAACCGATCCTTCGGAAGAGAAGGTCCATACGTACACAAAAGAAACGGAAAGGGCCTCGGCGGTTTGGGCCTGGAACCAGCTCATGACCTGGGTCGGTGGTTGTCCCGAAAGCGCCGTCATCTGAACCGACAAGCGCCTGAGCTGATCCCTCTGGGTCGCCATGCGCTCTCCCATGAGGTAACGCAAGGCCTCCGCCGTTCGTTCTCGAAACGGTTGATAGAGAAGAATCACGATGACGATGACGATGACCGACATGAGCTTGAAGTCAACCTGGTAACGAATGCTGAGCTCTTCTCGAAGCTGGCTCAAGAAAACATGGTCAAAGAGAAGGACGGCAAGAATGATCGCTCCGTAAACGATGCTTCTTTCCAGGACGATCTGAAGGAAATTGAAACGAAGGATGGTGTAGGTAAGAAGCAGGGTCAGAAGAACGGGAGACATGGCCAGCATCAAGAAGAGGGGGGCCGACTCGACATGGAGCAGATCGAGAATCCCCATCGTGACGTCCAGGACGAGAAGGATCACAAGGCCCAAAGAAACCCGGCTGTAAAAGGCCCGCATCCACGGAACCTCTGTCTTGGAACGGAGTCGATAGAACCCGACCGCGGCGATCGTGTTGACGAGACAGAGCCAGAACAGGTAAGGAGTCGTATAGGCCCCGAGAACATCCATGATCTTTCCCCGGGGATCGGGCAAGTTGAGAGCCACCATGGCACTCACTCCGAGGGGAAGGTAAAGAACGGGAACGATCCAGATCTTTAGCCGTTTCCCGCTTTCTCGTTGGGCCGCCCGGACCCACGCGTGAAGCATGGCGGAAGGCATCAGCAGGAGTCCAACGCTGATGGAAACCAGGCAGACCCGGAGAATCCTACTCATCCACATTCCGGGGGCTGGGCTCAGCCAGCTATGACAAAACGTTGCCGTGTGAAACAGCCAGACAGCAAACACAAGCAGATACAAGGGGGACGGAGATCGTTTGCGGTTTCCCTTCTCCAAAAGAACAAGGAGTACGGCGGTATCGAGGACGGTGGCCCCGCCGTAGCAAAACAGCTCAATATCCTGGAGTGACACGGTTGTCATCAGGGTCTTCTAAAGAGGTGTTTCTTGGAAACCTTTGAGAGGCTTAGCACGCTTCTTTGTAGTTCCCGAAAAGTTCGCCCAGGCCTTCATGAATAATCCTGGCTAGCCGAACACGATGACTTCATCTTCGGGGACTTCGAGAGTTTTACCATCCTGAGTAAGCCTGGCAGTTCTCCCGAGAGAAAAAGAGACCGGATCGACCGACAAAATGGCCTGATTTCCCTGGAGTTGACAGTCATAGTCGACGAAGGCTCCCTCCTCCGTGTACCCGACTCTGCGTCGAATCACCTGGATGTTCTCTCCTTCGATTTGAATGAGACAGGGGAGGGGCAACCTCAGGAGCTGCCCCTCGTAGGGTGAGATCCGGATTCGATCAACTTTCCACCAGTCTCCTAGCATTCTCGAAAGGATCGTCCTCCGGGAGAAGGGATCACTCATCTTTCTTCTCGATCCGCTTGCGTAAAGCTTCGAACTCTGACCGGAGGATTTCCTCTTTCTCCTGGTTTTCGAAATCTTCGGCGAGATCTTCTTGGTCCGGGTCCCGATCCTCGAGGCGGTCGTAAGCATCCGCCAGAGCTTCAGTTCGCTCGACCTTCTTTTCCAGCTGATCGAACTGGGAAAAGGCCGATTCCCGATTCGCCCGGGACAGGGTCCGATGAATCTTCTGTTCCGAATTTGCCCGCACAAGTCTGGCAAGTAGAAGGGTTCGCTTCTGCCTCGCTTGCCGGATCTTGTCTCCCAGGTCCTGGACGGATCGCTGGAGCTTTGCGGTCTGGGTCTTTTGCTTCCTGTACTCCTCATCAAGGGTCTCTGCTCTCTTGCTGGATTCGACCTTCCGGGCAAGGGCTGCTCGACTCTTCTCTTCATCATTTCGTGTGAGGGCAGCGGTGGCGCGATCGAGCCAGACCCGAGTCTCCTCCCGAGCCTTTTCGACCTGCCTCTTCAGCTGGATCTCGTCCGCGATCGCTTCTGCTACACCTTTTCGAACCCGACCTAGCTCCTCTTCCATATCGATGATGAGCTGATGAAGCATTCGCTCCGGATCCTGAACTTTTTCTCTGAACGCGGTGACGCTTGAGCGCATGACGAGGGTGAAATCTTGAATCCATTTCATGGTTTTCTCCTGTTGATGTGAGAGGACTAATTCCATGCCTTGAGAGCGGCGGAAAGAGCACGAACTCTCTGCAATAGATGTTCACGGTTTCGTTCGGCGAGAGCCCCAAGGCTCATCACCAGGCCGCCGAACCCGAGCCCGGCAAACCAAAGTAGGTTGGGATGGTCAATCGATCCTCGGACCACCATCGCGACCAGGTCGGCAAGAAGAAATGCACATCCGGTCCACATGAGCGCCTTGATGCGAAGGCCGACGGCCGCAAGAACAATCAAGGCCGAGAGGACCATCAAAGAAAAGAGATGAAACCAGCTGCCGGTTACGATGTGAAAGATGGGAGAAACAAGGATGATGAGTGCTCCCGCGTAAGTCAGAGCCGTCTTCACTCCAGGAGACAGTTCCTTTCGAAAGAGATGAGTCAAGCCAAGGACCGAGCCACCGACCGGAATGAGAAAAAGTTGGGGATCCGAAAAGGGAAGGTCGAGGGCCAGGAGGATCGTACATACGTTCAGGATTGCAATCGAACCGACGAACGCCTTCCTTCTTCCTGTTTGCATGCCGTAAACGAAGTAGAAAGAGGAGGCAAGGAGGAGTCCCAGGCTGCTGAGGCCGGGAATCATGCTGGAGAATCCGAGCCCATGACGGACCACCGCAAGGAGGGCGGCGGCGGCGGGGAGGAGCAACGATGTCTTCATCAGGGGACCTTGAAGGGCGTTGAGATTCTCCCGAGTTCGAGTTCTTCGAGCGACGCCGTAGGCCACGAAGGCCAGAATGGAGAGGATGATCTGGCTCGTGCCATTGCCGAAAGTGATGATCTTCTGATAGGCCATCCATCCGATCGTGATGCCGAACAGAGCCTCTCCGTACCATACGTAGGTTTCATTATCTCTTTGACATCCAAAGCGGATGGCGTTTCCAGCCAGAACCAGGAGGCTTCCTATAAAGACAGTCCCTTCCAGGAAGGAAACCCTGGGAACAAAGGTCGTTGCAATGAGAGAGTAGACGAGAAAGACAAGGAGGACACTCTTGATGACCATGCACAAGTCCTTCTCTTGCCGACTCCGAGGAATCATTCTTCTCCACAGAAGAAGACTTGCTGATGCGGCGGCAAAGAAGATCGCTCCAAGATCATGCTCGGTCATTTCCCAGACAAAGAAGCTCTCTTTGCGAGTCAGCTGCACGATCCACGAGAGAAGCTGGCCGTTCAAGAAAGCGATCCCGGGAACGCGAAGTTCGTTCCACGCATTCTTTCTTGCCAGGAGCAAAAGACCAAGGCCCGCGAGGATCCCGGCAATCCTGATTTCATGATGAAAGCCAAGAAAAGACAGACTCCCGACGCAAACAAAGAGACCGCACAAAAGGAATCGGGCGGAGCGAAGAAGAGTTGGAAGACCTTGATATCCAGACGGGGGGGGATCGACTTCAAAGAGGCGATGAACGCGTCGAAGAAGAGGCAAAGCCAGGTGTCCAAGTCCCATGGCAATGGCGGGAATCCAGGAAAGAGAATCCTTTCCCATGAAATCAGTCAAGGCCAGCAGGATGAAGACCATTGATGCAAGGAGGGTCACAAAAGAGAAGATGGGTCTCTCCCTCTCACTGCATTGATGGAGGGCAAGGAATCCGATGAGGGCCTGGGCGAAATAGGTATGGAGGGGAGGCGAATCGAACTGGAACACGGCAAAGAACGGTGTGCCGAGATGAACAAGCAGGATCACCGGGACAACCCGCAAGAGAACGGATCGAATCGGAGGAAGAAGTGACACTTCGAGGGCGGAGGTTCCTCTGCGGGTCAACAGAACTCTCGCTCCATGGAGGGTGGCCAGGGAGAGGGTCAGAAGGAGTAGATGAGCGTTCAAGGGCATTCGCGTGGACAGAAAATGAATGGCGGTGAGACTGAAGATGACGGTGCTCATGCCGATCGAGGGTTTTTGAGTTCGGGCGCAATGGAGAAGGAAGGAGCCGATCAACAGAACCAATGTCCCGATCTCGAGGAACGAGATGGATGGGGAAATTGTTGCTTGAATGATCCACAGAGTGGCGAGCAAGAAGGTTCCGATGAGCGAGGCAAGATGGCTCGGCGAGGCGGAAGATGCGCAATCATCGTTCCATCGAAAGACTGATTGATCAAGCCTCTTCCCGAGCAGGCTGGTGTGGAAGATGAGCAGGGCCGGAAGCGTCAACGTGAGTGCAGGATCGACGGGGAAACCAAGGACCTCTCGAGCAAACGGGACGGCACCCAGGGCTGCAATCAGGGATGAGGCCACGGTAAGAAACGCCATCCTTCGATCTTTGACAGCTCGGGTCCCAAGGAGCAGGAGCAAGGTCATGGCTGCTCCCACCGGAAAGGTCGTCTTGAAATGGGTGAGAGATGCTGCAAGAAGGATCACTTCGAGACCGATGATGAAATGGCTGACTGGAGCGGCAAAGAACACTTCCTGCTTCTTCTTACACCTTTGTAAAAAGAGCGTTCCAGCCAGCAGAAGTGGAAAAAAGGTGAGTCCGTAGAACCCATAGGGGAGTCCGTCCTCCCGCACCACATCCGCTCCGAATTGAGCCACCCTCGCTGCTGTTTCCCGAAAGAACGCGGGAGAGAAGTTGTAGGCCGCAGTGAAGGAAACGAGCATTCCCCAGACAAATGGAGTCATTCGGGTCGACCTCGCCAGGACGGCGAAGATCACCCCGGCGATCGCAGCGGCCGGAGTGAGCTCGGTCGGGACCCTACCGTCAAGAACCGGCAGAGCGGTGAGAACAACCCCCGACGCCGCCAACAAGATTCCGACGAACAGGGGAAGGATGATCGACGACGGGTAGGGTCGAATGAGATCTCCTGTCCGCTGACGATGCACGTGAACCACCGAGTTCGCGGTAAGAAAGATCGGCACCGAAAGAAGAACGCACCCGAGGCCGAGTTGAGCTTGAGTGACATCGCCGCAGAGGTGAGTCAGGAACACCGCAAGGAATTGACTCGCAAGAAGGGCTACGGGAAAGAACCCGAAGAGGATGGGACGTTGATTCTTCTCCGCCAGCCAGAAGCAGTGCCGATTGACCTTGATGATTCCGGCGCAAAGGACTCCCCACAAGAAGAGGCCGAGGAGAGGCGATATCCATCCGACCTGATCGCGAAGACTCGGGATGACTGCACCCGACACCGAGAGGATCAGGTAGGAGATCAAGAAGGTCGGTTGGGTGCCGCCCAGAAACTCGGAGAAAATCCGTCCTACTGAGATGGTGGCATAGACAAGAGTGATGGCTACCATGAAGACCCGGGCGATGACAGTATCAGCGCCGGCAAATGGCATCGAAAGAAACAAGACCGGCACCAGCATCGTGACGAGGGCCCGCAGGACCGTTCCCGTCTTGCGAAGAGCCAGTCGGTTGAAACAGATCGCGCCGGTCGCATCGATGAGAGCGGTGTAGCCAAGGAGAATCACGATTTTCCAGAGGGGTGCATAGGATTGCCAGTGTGTGGTGACAAGCATCGCCGAGGAGCCAAGGAGGATCGCCATGCCGATACCCAGAACCCAGATGATGCTGCGCTCCTGAAGAAAGGTGTCGAGGAAACGGAGGAGTGTGGAACGGGGCTCGGGGGGCGTTTCCGTTTCGAGGGGAGTTGGCAGTTGGATCCTCATGATCGATCTCCAGATTGCAGTCGGGTGTTTCTTGTGTCTCCAGGACAAAACGCAAGGACGGTGCCAGGGAGGGAGAATTCAGGAAAAAGAGACCTTACCTGCTATAAACAAAATGCTTACGGGCCTCCTGGGTCTTGGCCCGGTCGATCCAGTTCCCCGGTTCCTCCTGCATCCTCTGCAGGGTAGCGACTGCATTTCTTTGAGGAGGTGAGTCCTCGAATCAAGGAGAGTGCCTTCCGATTCCGATGGAGCCTGAAACCTCAATATTTTCAGGAAAGAGCCATCATGCAGTGGATCCTCGGACGATTTTTGATTTCTGCTCTTCTGCTCCTGAGCTTGAGTGCTGGCGTCAGCGCCCAGGTGCAAGGTGCTCCTCAAGAGCGAGTGAACTTCAAGACGGAGGTCTGGCCGATTTTTCGTGATCGGTGCGTGGAGTGCCATGGGCCCGAGAAACAGAGTGGCGGATTGCGTCTCGATGTCCGAAAAGAGGCGCTCCTTGGCGGCTTCTCGGGTGGATCGGTTCTCACCGACAACCTTGAGGATAACGAGCTTCTGTACCGAGTAACTTCCTCGGATGAAGATTTCAGAATGCCTCGTTTTGGCGCGGCTTTGACCGAGGCGGAGATTGGCACCATCGGGCGCTGGTTAACCCAAGGGGCGATCTGGGACGACGACGACGGCTCCGTCAAGGGAACTGTTCCTGACGAGAAAAACGTTCCGATTGCCGTTCAGCTGGTTCGACCGCTGGAACTCGTGGAGATGGTTTTGATCCATCATCCCTACGTCTTGATTCTTCTCCTCGTGTTGGGGTTGCTTTCGAGTCGAGGGAGGAAGACCCTGGCTGCAAAGAAGAAGAGTAACCCCTCGTATCGAAATCCTGCTCTTCGCCTGGTGGCGTTTGTTCGCCCCTCTCACCTGGTGATCGGAGCCCTGATCACCACTGTCCTGGCACTCCGGGAAGACCACGAGGAATTGCAAACTCGAATCGTCAACATCGCGGCGACTCAAGGGATTGAACACAAGCATATCTTTGGTTCGCCTCCAAAACCGTTTCGCCCTGATCAGGAGGTCGGGCTCTCGTCCACCTACTTCCGCGGAAACTGTGAACGGCAACTCAACCTCTATAATGGCGGCAACTATCGCACCGCGACCCTTCACCTGCGTCTCTGTGACGCCAAACGAAAGCCGGTCTCTCTGGGGGATCTTGTTCCCGAGGATGGTTACGTTCTTGAGCTCATCATCGAGAAGGCCCCCCATGCCACAGAGGGGATGTTCTCGGATCGAATGATGGACGGAGTTTTTCTCACCGAGACTCACTACCCTGATCGGGTCATGAGCGTTGCCGCCGATACGGTTACCCTGGATGTTCTGGAGCCGGGGGAGCGCTGGGCTGCCTACTATCCCATCGACGCAGATGCCTCCTTGGAAAAGGAAACGGGTCTTGTTTACCTCTACATCAATCTTCGCACCGACTCAAAGCCCTTCAGGCCCATCGTGCACTACGGTCTCAGCTATGGGCTCGTGTTTGAAGAGGGACGACTTGCTCAGGGATCCGATGTCTGGTTAGGAAATCTCTTCTGGACTCCCCGTCTTCAGGTGCCAAGGCCGGGAGGTGTTCCCATCAACGAATGGTTCGATATCAAGCCGATTCCCAAGATTCCTGAGAGTCGAATCATCGAGGTTCCGGCTTCCGAGGAGCCGGTGGTTGAACCTCCGGCTCCAGGAGCAAAGCCAGCCTTGCCCCATCCGTTTGGTTGATGGCCAAGCCGTCACTCGTTCTTCTTGGCATCTTCCATGTAGCCGAGCTGCTTCAGTGATTCGCTAGTCTGGTCATCCACGACCCCGGCAGGTCCTGCGGGAAGAGGCACCGGCAGTCCGGCGAGGATCTTTTCGAGTTCCTCCTCCATCGAGGCTGTTCTTTCAGGATCGTCTTTCTTGAGATTCACCATTTCCTGGGGATCTTGAGACAGGGAATGGAGCATTCTTGTTCCCAGGCTATTCCAGGTGAACTTGTAATCACCCTGAAGAAGCACCCGAAAATCACCCATCTTGCTTTCGAGTTCGAGGGGATAGACCTCGGCGATGATCGGATAGTCCGCATCCCCATCGAGGACTTCGGCAAGAGTGCGTCCCTGAGCGCTTGGGGGAATCTGAAGCCCGGCAAGAGGAAGCAAGATCGAGAGCACATCCGTCTGTTGAACTCGATTGCTGACGACCATCCCAGCTTCTTTCTGATCGATTTTCTTGAGAAGGAAGGGAATGTGAATCTCCTGCCGGGTCAGAGTCGCTCCGTGGCCAAAGCGTCCGTTTTCCCCCAGAAGTTCCCCATGATCGGATGTCACGACGATCAGGGTTTGATCGTACTTTCCGATGTCTTTCAAGTGATCGATGAGCCTGCCAAACTCTTGATCTGTGTAGAGTATTTCAGCGTCATAGAGAGCATTTTTGACAGAAGGAGTTCCGAGGTTCTTCCGGGTGAGAGGCTCGTCGAGAAAAGCGCTCCGAAACTCTTCTGGTGGAGAAAAAGGGGAGTGAGGATCGTAGTAATTGAGGAACAGGAAGAAAGAACCCTCCTTCCTTCCAATCCACTCGATGGCCTGGTTGGTGATGTCATCAGCCAGGCGACCACTCACGGTGAGAATGTTGTCGTCGTCATAGTCGTCAAAGCCGAGGTCGAGGCCGAAGACCTTCTTCATCCACGGGCCGCCCACCACAGCGCCGGTGCGGTAACCGTGACTCCTGAGGATGTTGGCAAGGGTGTTTTCTTGTGGGCTCAGTCCCCTCGCGCGGTATCGGCCCCAGCCCTTTGGACCATCGATCGCATTCAGCAGTCTCAAAGGCCCCTCGGGATCGTAGCGAGCTCCATGGCTCGATGGAAACTTCCCGGTGAACAAAGAAGCATGAGTGGGGAGGGTCCAGCTGGAAGTGCTGTAGGCCTCTCGAAAAAGAAGGGAGTCTTTCGCCAGTTGATCCAGGTTCGGGCTCGTATTCCGACTGTAGCCATAGCAACCGAGACGATCGGCCCGGGTCGTATCGATGGTAATCAGGAGGATGTTGGGACGCTCACTTTCCTCACTGCCGCACCCGATCAGAGCAGGGAAGAGAAGAATCAGGAGAAGATAGGGTGTCAGTGCGAAGACGGGACGCCTCATTCGCGTGGGGGAGAGGTTCAAAAAAGCCTTGTTATTCATGAAGCTCAATTTCACCTGGCCTCCTTGTCAGAAAGATTCTCGGTGATCGATTGACGAATCCCGGCCAGAGGCGCCGATGGATTGAAAACGATTCCACTTCGAGGCTTTGAGATTCCAAGATCACTCCACAACCCATCGAGATCAACCGGATAGGGATCATGCTTCATCGCCGTGTAAAGCTCGGTCATGACCGGATGCCCGATTGCTTGGTCGGCGGCTGTGAGGGTTCGCTCAAGAGACCAGGCCTGGGATATGTTGCCACCGGCGGCCAAGATTCCCCGGAGCGCATCCATGAGCCCCTTTTGGTTCCGGGTTTTTCGACGGATCTCGAGCTCGGCGAGAAGGCAATAGAGGGCGCCTCCCCAGTACGTTCGTCCCCAGGTGTGGGTTCGATCGAGCCCCTGATCGCCTTGTTTGGGCAGTCCTTGGGGAAGGCCGTCGACAAGATCTCCCCAGACTTTTGTCTCCGCCATCAGCCCCAGGCGGTGGCGGGCGAGTGGCTCAACATACGTGGCTAGCCCCTCGTCGATCCAGTTGTGAAGGGATGGAACCTGTGGAAAGGCCAGATGAACCATCTCATGAACAAGAACCCAGTCCCGTTCAAGCTTGTTCCTCGTCGCCCGGGAACTCAGGGGAAAATACACCGCAGCTCCGCCATTTCCGCTGGCGCTGGCAATCCCCCGCCCGCCGGGAGCAAGAATGACAAGTGCACGATGAACCGGGAATTGACCGTAGTAGGAGGCAACTGCCTCGGCCCTTTTCTGCACCCAATCAATGAGATCATCCGGTTCGAGTCCGATTTGACCCTGAAGGAGAGCGACGATCACTTCGTCATCGCCGATTCGCAGGTTTCGCCGACGGAATTTTCCAAGAACGGTGTAAGGAAGTCGGTGCATGTGCTCGGCAAGGAACGAATAGCCGTCTTGAGAGGGGAAAAGACCGGTCGAAAAAGACGTACCCGGGGGCGTTGTCACCCGAAGAGAGATCGGATCGTCGTCGTCCATCCCGTGGGGCCGAAGGAGCCAGGCGGAGGGAGACGAGAGGTAGGCATCGAAGTGTGCCTTTGCCACCCGCACTTGATTGAAGTCTCTTGCCGCTTGACGTAGGTCAAACGTCCACCGAACCGTTGGAGTTTTTTCGACCTTTTCGGGTATCCACCAGACTTCGTCAGAACGGTCAAGCGGAACCCACTCCGGGCCACTGAGGACCTCCGGGGATGACACATATTGAGCGAGATCCGGGTCGAGCCAGAGCCTTCTTGAAGACCCCGCAGGGAGGCTCATGACCACTTGAATCGAGTGGGCGCCATCGCCAATCGTTGCGTGATAGGAGATCCTGCGGTGGCTCTTACTCCTCGATGGCCCTTGACCGGATCGATCCGAAGCGGTGGAGCAGGTTGTGAGCAACAAGAGAAGAAGCAGGAAGGAGAGTCGGCTCACGGATTCTCGAGCTGCAGAGGATCCCTGTTGGGCACGAGGAAGAAGCGTGCGACTTCAGCGTCGAACTGCTCGCCGTCCTCCCGTTCCATGAGGTAGGTTCCTTCCATGGTTCCCCAGGAGGTATTCAACGGGCAGCCACTCACGTATTCAAAGCTTTCGCCTGGACCGAGGTGAGGCATCTGGCCGACCACTCCCGGACCTCGGACATCTTCCCGGTGGTTTTCGGCATCGAGGATAATCCAGTGGCGGGCAAGAAGCCTCGCGGGACTTTCACCTTCGTTGGTGATCACGATGCGGTAGGCGAACATATACCTGCCTTCATCTGGACAAGATTCCGTGGACAAGTACTGGGCTGCCGCCTTGATACGAATCCCGTGGGTTACGTTGTCAGAGTCAGGTGTTTGGGCTGACTTTTCGGCCTCAGGTATTTGAGTGGACTTTTCAGAGTCAGGTGTTTGTGACGACATGTCTTCCACTTTACCAAATGTACCGGCAATTCTCAGGCGAGGATTCCGATTCCGGCGTCAATCGGCTTTGCCGGGCATCCGGCCGGAAAAAAATGCCCAATTGGCGATCTTGGCGCTCTTCCAGAATACACGCCCGCTCAATCCATCAGGTCGCCCAGCTCTTCACGGAGGCGGTGCAAAACTCGAGACTTCGCCACGCGAACGGCGCCCGGGCTCATCGAGAGCTCTTCTCCGACGTCACGAGGTGTCTGTCCATCCACCGCTGTTCGCCAGAAAGCTCGCCAGGTCTTGGGTTCAAAATTGTCCCGGATCAAGGTCAATCCCCGCAAGTAGAGGTCTTGCTCGGCCTCCGCGTCCGGCTCAAGATCATCATCCTGCGGGAGACCGGCCGGAATTTGCGACCAAGCCTGCTGAGCCTCGGTGCCGCCAGCCCCCTCTGGTTCTTGCTTGCGGTAGCGATCACGGATCTTGTTGCGGGTGATGGTGCGCAGCCATCCGCGAAAGGTATCACCGGGCTTTTCCTTCTTGAAATGACCGATGCTCCGCGCCACCGCCTGGAAGACTTCCTGGACCACATCGGCAACGTCATGGGCCTGAAGTCCCTGGGAGCGACACCAGCCATAGACAAGTGGAGTGTAAAGAGAAACGAGACGGTCCCACGCACTTCGATCCTGAGCCTTGATCCGGGAGAGGAGGCTTCTGGATGTGGAGGCGGTCGAAGACGGAGGCCGCCCAGGTTCGCTTTCACTCACGGTTGATGCCTCAGGCAGAGAGTCCGGAGAGGACGGTTTGCATGGATAGGTTCCAGTGGTTCAGAACACTGATACGATACGGGAGCCGAAGTGTAACACGCTCCCGTTAGCCTTGGGGAGGGTGTGAGTGTCTCTCGCCGTCGACACGGATTGAGGTTCGTCCCATGAACACGGATCGGGTTTGTCCCGCGAAGGAAGAGCTTTCCGCCTTCGCCATCGGGGATCTGAATCGGCTCGATTATGATCGAGTGGAGCAGCATCTTGATGAATGCGAAGACTGCAAGGATCATCTCCGGAGCTACGACGATCATGACGACGGCATGCTGAGCCGTCTGAAGTCGGGAACGACAGGGAGCAAGGAGGATGTCCCTGATGCGATTCTCCGTGTCGCACGGAATGCGGTAAAAGCTGAGGTCCGGGATCAGTTCATGCAGAGCAATGGGCCAAAGACCGTCGGCCCCTTCGAACTCCTGGAAACCGTGGGAAGGGGGGCGTTTGGTCACGTCTTCCGGGCACGGGATACGGAACTTGGCCGGATCGTAGCCCTGAAGATCCTGAGGGCCGGTCGGTTCGCCAGTGAGGAGGATCTTGACCGGTTTCGTCGGGAGGCCAGAAGTACGGCGCAATTGAAGCATCCGGGGATCGTCCTTCTCTACGGTGCCGGCCAGACCGAGGAGGAAACTCCCTATTTGATCGAAGAGTTCATCTCGGGAACAACCCTGGCGGAGGACATGAAACGTCAACCGTACTCTCACGGGAAAGCGGTGCGAATCGTCCTTGAGATTGCGCAAGCTCTGAGCTACGCCCACCGAAACGGGGTGATTCACCGGGACATCAAACCGTCGAACATCTTGATCGACGAAAAAGGACGTCCTCACGTGAGCGACTTCGGCCTGGCGAAGTGGGAGGCGGAAGATGCCACCATGACACCGGACGGACTCGTCATGGGAACTCCCGACTACATGTCTCCCGAGCAAGCCAGGGGAGAGGTGCAATCGACCGACGAGCGGACCGACGTCTACAGTCTCGGAGTGATTCTCTACGAGCTTCTCGTTGGAAGTCGCCCATTTCAAGGAAATCGTCGCCAGGTTCTCTTGCAGGTCCTGGATCATGAGCCCCGCCATCCCCGTCGGCTTGATTCCGGAATCCCTCGGGATCTGGACACCATCTGCATGAAAGCGATGGCGAAGCTGGCGACGGACCGTTACCGTTCAGCCGGTGCTCTTGCCGAAGATCTTTCCCTGTTTCTTCGGGGCGAACCCATACGCGCCAGAAGAATTGGTCTCCCCGAGGCGTTCTGGCGCTGGTGGCGCCGAAACCCGGTGGCGGCAAGTCTATTGCTTGCCGCGTCTCTTGGGTCTTTGCTGGGTGTTTGGCATCTCTTCCGGTTGACCGAAAAACAGATGATCGGGTCGGCTCTCAAGAGCGCAGCGAATCAGACCCAGGTACTGGAAGAGTTCATCGGCCAGTACAGTGCCAAGGTCGTCGATCGGTTGGGGCACCTTGGTATTCAGGCAACGCACAACTATCATGAATCCGAAGGAGACATCCCTCTTCCGACAACTCTGCTGATCGAAGTCGGGCGCAGCATCAGTGATCGGAAGCTCGGAATGCAGATTCGTCACTACAGCGATTTCCCTTTTCGCTTTCGACAGGACGGTGGACTGACGGATGAGTTTGCCAGGAAGGCCCTCGAACAGTTGCGAAGGGCCCCTCAGGACCCCTACTATACGATCGATGAGAACTTTGAGGGGGTGCCGGCCCTTCGCTATGCCCGAGCGCGTCTCATGTCGGCGAGTTGTGTTTCCTGCCACAACTCCCACCCGGACAGTACAAAGCGAGATTGGGAGGCGGGAGACGTGCGCGGAGTGCTTGAGATCATCCGCCCTCTCTCAAAAGACCTTGACGAGGCTCGCCGCGGTCTCAAGGGGACCTATGCAGTCATGGGGGGGATCTTCGCGTCACTCATGTTGTTCTCCCTGGTTGTTCTTGGCGTGTCCGGCGCTAAGAGACGAAATATTTTTTGAGTCGGAACCTCTCGCCATCCTACGGGCTCTGGAGTAGGTCATGCACCTGCTTGATCGTCAAAGTCGAAGGCAGGGCTGACAATTCGCCGATCCCAGCGTACAGTACTCGGTCCTCCCCGTGGGTTGAGACCCGGGGATCGTGAGAGAAGGGATGTCTGAAGGAGGTTCATCATGCGTAGATCTGGGTTCTTATCGATTTGTTTGATCGTTTCTTTGCTGTGTCTGATTCCGGGAGCGGCTCTTGCCCAGGAGACTCTTCTTCTCCAGCAACCCACGGTTTCCCAGGATCACGTGGTTTTTGTCTACGCCAACGACCTCTGGATCGTGGGACGAGAAGGTGGAGACGCTCGTCGGTTGACCAGCGACTCGGGTACGGAGACCTCACCCAGGTTCAGCCCGGACGGACAGACCATTGCCTATTCGGGGCAGTACGAGGGAAATACAGATGTCTACACCATTTCCATCGACGGAGGAGTCCCCAAGCGTCTCACGTGGCATCCAGGCGGCGAGGGAGTGCAGGACTGGCATCCCAACGGTCTTTCCGTCCTGTTCGGGAGTGGCCGCCAGAGCTTGGCTCCGGTAGGAACCTCATTTCTGGTCTCGAAAGATGGGGGAACACCGGAAGGGCTCCCCATGCCCCGCGTTTCTCGAGCAAGCTATCATTCCTCGGGGAATACCATTGCCTACACTCCCTACCCGGATCCATTCCGAACCTGGAAGAGATATCGAGGTGGGTTGGTCTCTCGCATCTGGATCTACGATACGAAGACTCACGATGTCGAGGTCGTTCCGCATGTGAATGCTTCGGATACTTTTCCCTCCTGGATCGGCGACGACCTCTACTTCGCTTCGGACCGGGATCAACAGATGAACATCTGGAAGTATCGACCCGGTTCAGGGAAACCGCCCACTCAGATCACTTTCTTCAACGACTATGACGTTCAAAGCATGTCGTCGGGAGCGGGGGCCCTGGCTCTTTCTCAGGCGGGGGCGATTCACCTCTATGATCCTGTGTTGAACCGGCTGACCCGGTTGAAGATCCGGGTGAGAAGTGACGGCCTCCACGGCCGGCCGAGATGGCAGACCGTTCAAGGACATGTCCGAGGAGCCGATATTTCTCCCAATGGAAAACGGGCAGTGTTTGAGGCCAGAGGAGAGATCATCACCGTCCCGAAGGAGAACGGCGATACACGAAACTTGACCCGATCGTCGGGAGCCCACGATCGAGATCCTGCCTGGTCGCCGGACGGAAAAAGTGTTGCCTGGTTCTCGGACGCAAGCGGCGAGTATCAACTCATGGTCTCGGATCGACTGGGTCGCGAAGAGCCAAAGGCCTATGATCTTGGCGGTGGTGGTTTCTATCATGACGCCCGCTGGAGCCCGGACGGAAAGCACATCCTCTTTCGGGACAAGACCAATCGAACCGCTTTCGTCACCCTCGAGTCAGGAGAGCTCACTACCGTTGTCCGAAACTCGGGAAGCCTCGGAGTCGTTCCCACTCAAGCAGCCTGGTCGCCGGACAGTCAGTGGATCGCGTTTGAGCTGAAGAACGAGCGCACCCTCTACGATCGAATCGCACTCTTCAGTGTCAAGGATGGAACAAGTACGGTCGTGACCGATGCCTTTGGCGAGGCGGGAAATCCCGCTTTTTCGAGCAAGGGTGAATACCTGTACTTCACGGCTTCCGTCGATATCGGCCCAAAGCTCTTTGGCCTCGACATGATGTCATCCGCATCAAGAAATGGCCGGAGCAGTCTGTATGTGGCTGTCTTGAAGTCCGACGCCAAGAACCCTCTGGATCCAAAGAGTGATGAGGGCTACGACGAGTCAAAGGACAAAGAAAAGAAAAAGAAGGAAGACGAAGACGAAGACGATAAGGAAAAAGACGACGAAGAGAAGGACGGGGACGAACCGGACGATTCTTCCGACGACGCGGAGCCCCAGGCCGAGGACGAAGAAACGGACGGGGAAAAGCCTGCTTCTCCGGAAGACAAAGATGAAGACAAAAAAGACGAAGAGAAGAAGGAGCCGGCGAAACCTTCGATTGATCTTCAGGGTCTGGATCAACGGATCCTGGCATTGCCCATCCCATCCGGAATCTACGGGCAACTTGGATCGGCCGGAAAGACTCTCCTCTTCGTGGAACGTTCTTTGGGAGGGCCGCCTGCCATCAAGAGTTTCGATTTTGACTCCCGCAAGGTCAAAACCGTCGCGGAGGGCGCCGGAGGTTTTCAGGTCTCCGGGGATGGAAAGTCTTTACTTACCTCGAGCCGAGGAAGTTTCCAGATCATGTCCGCCACCGGCGGAAAAAAGAAGACCCTCAATATCAACTCGGTCAAGGTACGAGTCGAGCCCGCAAAAGAATGGCCTCAACTGCTTCGTGAGGCCTGGCGTTTCGAGCGGGATTACTTCTATGATCCCCAGATGCATGGCGTTGACTGGGATGCCATGTGGAAACGCTGGAGTGTCTTTCTACCTCATGTGCGACACCGATCTGACCTGAGCTTGTTGATCGGGGAGCTGATCGGTGAGCTTGCTTGTGGTCACAACTATGTTGCCGGGGGTGAAACTCCGTCCCGTGCTACTGGAGTCTCGGTGGGGCTTCTCGGGGCAGACTATGAAAAGCACGAGGGGCGCTTCCGGATCAAGACGATCTATCGGGGACAGAACTGGAGTGGTCGATCCCGCTCGCCACTTACGGTGCCGGGAGTGGATGTCAAGGCTGGCGATTATCTCATCTCGGTGAATGGTCGGGAGATCACAGCATCCGAGAATCTCTACGCTGCTTTTGAGAATACCGCCGGAAACCAGATCGACCTTGGTGTGTCGGAGACCTCCGATGGCAGCAAGGTGCGTTTTTCGAAAGTTGTTCCCGTCGGTAACGAGGGAGCCTTGAGGAGAATGGCCTGGGTCGAAGGGAATCGGCGCAGGGTTGCCGAGCTTTCCGGTGGCCGCCTCGCCTACATCTACATGCCCAACACCGCGGGCGCCGGAATGGCTTCGTTCGATCGGGACTATTACAGTCAGCTCGACAAATCAGGGTTGATCCTGGATGAGCGCTTCAATGGTGGTGGCAAGGTCGCGGACTACATCATCAACGTTCTTTCCCGCAAACGCCTTTGCTACTGGATGAACCGGGAGCAGTGGGTTGCTCAATCTCCGTTTGGAATCTTTGACGGTCCCAAGGTGATGGTGATCAACGAGCGAGCCGGATCGGGGGGAGACGCCATGCCCTGGATGTTCAGCAATGCTGGCGTCGGCCCTCTGGTGGGGCGTCGAACCTGGGGTGGGCTCGTGGGCATTTCCGGTTATCCGCCTCTGATGGACGGTGGAATGGTGACGGCAGCGAGCTTTGGAGTCATGGATGTCGATGGCAACTGGGCGGTCGAGAATGAAGGAGTCGCTCCGGATTATGAGGTCACCCAGTGGCCAAAAGACGTGATTGCCGGCGGAGATCCTCAGCTCGAAAAGGCAGTTGAAGTTGCTCTGCGCCTGCTGGAGAAGCAACCCAAGAAGAGTCGGCCAAGCTACAAGCCTCCCGCGGTGAGGTAGGGATTTGGGCTTTTCTATACTCGAGGGATGTCTTGCGTCGCGAAACGGCGCGAGGATCAACAAGTTCGAGTCCGGGGTGGCGTAAGTTTTTATTGACGAGTATGATAGGCCTCGCAGTGGCGAGCGACTTGAGTCCCATTACCCCTTGTCGAGGAATCTATGGAAGGTGTTACGTTCGAAGCGCTAACGGCAAAGGTGCTTGATGAGGTCCTGGATGCTGTGGTCGAGATTGACCGCTGCCTCTTTGACCTTCACGGAAGCAACTTTAGCGACCATGTCTGGGAGAAAGATCAGTTCAAGCGGGGTTTGCCACGAAAGTGGGAGCTCAGCTGTATTGCGAAGAACGCCGACGGGAAAGTCGTCGGGTTCTGGATTGGTTCCCAGCGCACAAAAGACAGCGTTCATACCCATCGGGTCGGAACTCACCCTGATTTTGGGCGAAAGGGAATCGGGCGGGGAATGTTCGAGCTTCACCAGGAATATGTGAAGGAAACGGCGGCGACCCACCTGACCTTGATCGTTGCGGATACGAACGCGATGGCGATCGGTTTTTATGAAGGGTTGGAATTCGAGCGACTGGCCTCTGACGACCTGGCCAACTTTGCCTCTGATCTTGCCGGCGCCGAGGTCGGTGAGGACACGATGGTCCTTGCCGGGAACAAATACCGGGTCATGAGAAGGGCACTCGCAAAAGAAGCGTCATGAAGGTCGGTATGGGCATGGGAGTGCGGGCGGGAATACGCCGAAATGTTCTACTTGTTGAAGATGGTTGGCTGAAGCTCGGCTCGGAACAGCATCGTTTACCGCGAAGGGCGAAGAAGAGGATACCCGGCATCGGTGAGCCAATCGCTTGCAACCTGACGCATGGTCAAGAGAACATTCTGAAGCCCTACATCCGAGGTGTTCGTGAGGCTGTTGCGTTCATCCGGATCGAGAAGCAGCCGGTAGAAATCCTCTTCGCCAAGCCCCCTCGTCGGAAAGTTTGTATAGAAATGCTTGATCCGATTGTCGGGATTCTGAAATGAAGTGATCGGTTTGAGGGCTCTTGCATAGCTCCAGGCCTTCGCTCGCACCAGGACGCTGTAGGCCTCAAGGAACGGTGCGTCGGCTCGTGATCGCGCCGGGTAGGTCAAATCAACGAGAAAAGAGCGCCAGGGGGCTTCTGGATTCTTCACGATCGGGAGCAGGCTCTCACCGGACACGGGACCGTGAGTAATCCCGGCGTAATCGAGTAAAGTCGGGAAAATATCTGCGGCTCTTGCCAGGTGATCCCGGGTCTCTCGCATCGGAACGCGATCGGGATAGGTGAGGATCATGGGAGATTCCCACGCTGCTCGATTGTGAAAACCCTTGCTCGCTTCGCATTCGTAGGACCAGCCATTGTCGATGACGGTGACGAACAAGGTGTTGTCCCGTCGCCCGATTTCTCGGATTTTCTCGAGCAATCGCCCGATCTCATGGTCGACCCAGGCAATCGTGGCCAGATAATACTGCTGGTCGAATCGATAGATTTCTCGATCCCGGGGAGCGATGCAATCGGGAACGATCAGGGAGTTCTTGTCGAAGAGGTCGAGGAAGCGCTGGGGTGGGTCATGAGGCAAATGAGGCAGCAGGGGAGCCCACCAGATGAAGAAAGGGTTCTCGGACTCAAGAGTGTCCATCCAGTCGAAGAGGTGAGATTGTTCGTCCACCCGGACAAACACGGAGTTGTTGTTGCCGCTGATCTCGCCGGCATCAAAGCCAGCTTCCTCGATCGTGCCAAAACCTTCCCACCATTTCCCGCCGGCGTAAGTTTGATAGCCTCCAAGGTCTCTCAATTTCCCGACAAACATCGATCCGGAATCAAGCGTTCGATTCAAGCCCGTCTCGTCGATGTTGAAATACCGGCCATGTTCATGGGCCAGGCGACCCGTCAGAATGCTTGCCAGCGAGGGAGCACAACGAGACTGCATGTAGCAGGTTTCGACGACGGTTCCTTTGCGAGCCAGCCGGTCAAGTGTCGGCGTGAGGGCATCCGGGTGTTCCCGAAAACCGAACATCCCGTAATCCATGTCATCGAGGACGCAAAGAACAATGTTTGGACGGGCTTGAGGACCCTTTGCGTTTGCTGCCTCGAGGATGCTGACACTCAGGGCCAGCGAAAGGAGCAGGGCTCCAAATGGGATGGCGATATTTCTTTGGCCTGGCAGGGAAAACATCGAGGAATCCGTGGACTAGAAGAATGCAGGTTATCGAACTCTTTCCGATCTCATTCAGTGTAGTCGATCTTGTGTTCGCCAAGAAGTAGCAAAGTCCTTCACCGCGCGAAAAATCCCGGAGAACCAGGTCAGGAGGCCATGGTTCGTCTCCGCCGTCGCCCCATGCTGAACCGCACCACCGGAAGTAGCAGCCAGATGACCGCCGTGCCGGCAGAAATCCATGCTCCCTTGACCAACGGCCCCGGCCGGTAGGTCATGACCAGTGTGTGCTGACCTTCCGGTATGACCACGCATCGAAAAGCGTGATTAGCCCGCAGAATCGGAACTGGATTTCCGTCAAGCTCGGCCATCCAGCCCGGGAAAAACGTGTCGGACTGGAAGAGAAAGGCATCTTCCTCGGCAGTGATGTCGAACTTGATTCGATTGCGACGATACTCCTGAATCTCGACCGTTCCTTCCACGTTTCGAGGACCCGGGCCCCATTTCACTTCTGGATCTTCCTCGAGGTAGACCTGCTCCCGCGGATTGAACGTCAATTCCCCGAGAGCCGAAAGCCGCTCTTTGGATTCGGTGACTTGATAGCCGCCGACCAGGAACGCCCGGGGAAGAACCTCTTTGTTTTCAAAGATCCCGATCGCTCCCTCCCGATGAATCTCCACGAACTTCTCGGTGTCAAGAAGCTTGATCGATCGTGGACGGACGGTTTCTCCTGAACCATTGGTTGTGGTCACGCTTTTCGGCGTTCCGCTTTCCAGAGGAACAAAGAGGCGATCCAGATCAAAGTCTGACTCCCTTGTCGGCACATCGACCCCGACCTGGCTGAACGACACACGACCACCCTTGCTTCCAAGGGCAATCCGAACGGTCGCAGGAGAAAAACTTTCCAGATCTCGGAATCGAATGGAGGGGTTTTCGTTGTGCACGAGCCGGATCTCGTCGCCGAGCCAGACGAACCGAAGATTGGCCGTTTCTCCTTTGCTTGATGAAAGGGAGCGAGTGCCGATACGACCTCGACCCTTCCGGTGAATCAGGGTCAGCCCCTCATCGTTAAAAACCAATCGGTAGAGCTCTTGCGGATGGCTCAGAGGGCCGGTCAGGATTTTGATGCAAACGGCCGTGTCATCCGTGTCGAGCGGAGTTGACTGGACCGAGACCGAAACGCCAGCGCGAAACGGTATCTCCGGAGAGACGTAAGGGGTGTCGCCTTTCGAATCAATGAGCAGGAAGTTGCCTTCCCAGGATCGAGTCGAAGGGTCTCCTTGGAGCGTCCAGTTGCGAGGAGGCAACCTCGTTGCATGCACCGAACTTGGCTCCCAGTCTACTTTGAGTTTTTCTCCATCAAATTGACGGTAGCAGCTAAAAGCTGGTACCTCTTGATGGCCCGGGAAAACCTGCCTGGTGGTCACCGTTCCCGATTCATCCTCCACCTCGATCGTATACTCTTCTTTTGAGCCCACTTCTCTCCTGGCAATAATTTCCAGCATGAGGCTTGAAGCGGGGCGAGGGAGATCTTTGAAAATGGCTCGCCCATCTTTGAAGACAAGAGGATCGGTGATCGGAGAGGAGCCTAGCTCGGTGGTGTACATGTATTTCATGTTCACCATGTCAAACAGGGGGGAAAACGGGGCACCTAAAAAGATCATTCGATCCTGAACCCAACGGCCACCCTTCTTGTCGCGAATCATGGCGCGGGCCAGTTCTGCATATCTCTCAACCTTGAGGGAATAGAGCCCCTGAGGATCATGAATACCGGTCATCATGGACATGTTCGGGTACACGCAGGCGATCTTCTCTTCCGCCACGGCTCGGGGAAGAGCGCTTCGCTTCGGAATCCGAAAGCCGTTGTTGTAGACACCACTCCGGTGAATCTCGGGATCTTTCATGGTGACCTTGACTGCTTCGGGAGTGCTGAGGAACTTCTCCGTCAGGGGAAACGTAACGGGATAGCGAGTGATATCAAAGTGAAGTAGATCGAAGAGGACCATCAGGAAAGCAAGGACCGTGAAGAGATGGCAAGAAAGGCGTCGCTGACACACGAGAACAAGGAGCAACAGGGCCGGAGGTCCCAGGAGAAGCAGGTTTCGCACGGGAAACGGAAGATCCGGGGCGTCTGGAAGGAGGAGGAACAGAACGCTCCCCGTTGTGAGAAGGATTGCGAAGATCAAAAGGGTTCGTCCAGCAACGCGATTCCCGTGGACCTCTTGCCTCTTCTGGCCAAATCTCCGGATGACCGTGTCAAGGCCAAGTCCGGTTAAAGCGGCCATCAACATGGGGAGCACGACCAACAATCGGGTCGGTTCGTGAAGAGAGTGAAAACCCGGTAGGTGGTCGAACATGAACTCGAACACGGGAGTTTTTAGCCCGACCGATACCACCAGTAGGAAAGCGGACAGGATCCCGAAGATGAGTCCGATCTTTCGCCTGGAGAAGAGGCCGACAGGAACGAGAAAGAGTGAAAGAATCCCCAGGTAACAGGTTCGATCGTGGGCCTCGATATCCGGAAAGATTCCTCCCAGGAAGACCCTGGGAATCAACTCAGGATCCAGGGCTGGAGTCGCCGCATAGTTGATGTCAAAACCATCGGCATAGCGGGTGGCTGCGGTGAATTCAAAGAGGGGGAGCACCTGAACCACCGCTATTCCACCGGCAAGCCCAAGACCGGCAAGGATCAGGCCGCTCGATCGTAACGTGTTCTTGACGGAGGCCCCGCCTCCCAGATGGAACGGAATCCGTAGCAGTAGATAGATACCCGCCACCATGTAGGCGTAGTAAGTGTTCTGGGGGTGACCCGACAGGTTCATGCAGGCAGCAACGGAGGTGATCCCGAAGAAGCTCCAGAATCTTCGCGGTTCTCGAATGACTCTCTCGCAGAGCCACAGCAGGAGCGGAAGCCAGATGACCGGCGTTGCCGCTTCTTGCCAGGCGATCTGGCGGTAGATCGTCGAACTCAAAGTGAACACCATCCCCGCAAAAAGGGCTCCTGGCTTCGACACCGAGCAACTGCGAAGGAACCCGTAAAGGAAGGCGCCGGCAAGGATGTGTTTCAGCAGTATGTAGACGGTAAACGCCACGCGAGGGCTGAAAAAGAAGAAAGGTACGGTAAACGGGGAAAGAACAGCTGATTGGGGATCCGCAAGGAATGGCTGCCCACAGAACATGTTGGGGACCCAGAGTGGAAGTTCTCCATCAAGAATCGATTGAGCGGCGAAGATCTTGAACGGGAGGAAATTCAGAAGAGTGTCGCCTCGCCCCGGGATATTTCCCTCCTGCAAGAGCGGCCAGCGAACCGCGACGGTTGCCGTCACAATGACGAACAGAACAAGGAAAAGAGTTCTGAGCCTCGTAAAGAAGCAATCCCCCTTCGGGGGGACGACCTGGGATTTGTCGGGGTTGCTCATGCCTTTTAAGTGTCTCTCCGTTTTGCTCGTTTCTTGGCGGCGTCTGCCCTGGTGTACCAGGCGCCGTCGGCCTGCTATTGGGCGGAAACCTCAAGAGTCTTCAAGAGCTCCCCAAGACGGCTGAGCCCTTCGGCCAGGTGATCTTTCTCGCAACCAAAGCCGATGCGAAGAGAGGAGTCGAGATGAAAATGTTCCCCCGGAACGAGAAGAACGCCCTTTTCCCTTCTCATCCGATGAACGATCTCCTCCGAGCTCGATGCGTAGGGGTGATGCACCATGGCAATGGCACCCGCCAGGGGCGGTATCGAAATGAGATCAGGTGCCTCGGTGCAAAGCCATTCGGTAAGGAACTCGTGATTCTCCCGGATCCACCTCCGGGTCCGACCGAGCAACTGACTTCGTTTCTCGGGTGCAAGGGCGATCCGAGCCAGCCTTTCGCTGAGGGCCCCGGGAGCAATCGATGTGTAGTCGTGGTAGGACCAAAGGTCCTCGGCCATCGAAGGAGTGGTTACCGCCCACCCGATCCGGAGCCCTGGCAAACCATAGGCCTTTGAAAGTCCGGCCGTAACGATCACCTTTTCATATTGACCAAAGAGAGTGGGGGAGATGTCGCCGGAAAGCTCGGCTCCCCGGTAGATCTCATCGGACAGGATCCAGCAATCATTGGCTCTGGCGAGGTCAACGATCCGATCCAGGTCCGGGTCAGTGAACCTGGCTCCTGTTGGATTATTCGGGTTGCAAAGAGCAATCAAGCTGGTCTTTTTTGTCACGACCGACTCGAGCTCCTTCAGATCGGCGGCCCACCGATTCGCCTCAAAATTCGGACGCAGATTCCACGGGCGGACGTTTGCTCCGAATCCTCGAAGAATCCCCCAGGCCTGAAGATAGTTGGGGACCATCATGACGACTTCGGCCCCGGGCTCGACCAGTTTCCAGGCGGCCAGGAAATTTGCCTCCGACCCCCCGTTCGTCACGGTGACACACTCCTCCGTCGCGCCGGGATAGGTGGCGGCAATTGCTCTTCGCAGTTCGGGAGTACCGTTGGTTTGAGGGTAAGTCAGGGGAAGATCAAGGACTTCATTTTCGGAGCAATCCGCCAGGAGTTCCCGGACCGTAAGCGGATGAACCCCGCTTTCGGAGAGGTTGATTTCCACCTGGTTTTCGAAGAGAGACTGGTTTCGTTCGAGAACGAACGGCTCGATTTGCATGGTTTTTTCACCGCAGTGTGAATGTTGCACGAGAATCTTGCAGAATATAGTAGAGCCCCGAGAATTGAAAGGATGATACGTGGACGAATCAGCCAAAGCAGTCCTGATCGATCGAGCAAAGCGGATTCCCATTGCGGATGCTCTCGGAATCGAGTTCCTTGGCTTCGAAGAAGGAGTTTGTCGCGCTCGCATCCCGAGAAATAGGGCTTTTGACGGTGTTTTCGAGACCGTCCATGGAGGCATTCTCATGACCTTTGCCGACAGCATCGCCTGCTTTGCCATCATGACCCTCACCGGCGAGGAGGAGATCATGGCGACAACCGACATGGGCATTCGGTTTCTGGCCCCTTGTCTCACCGATGTAACCGGGGTGGCTCGCGTGATCAAATGTGGGCGGACCCTGTGCCCGGTTTCTGTGGAACTCTTCGATGCCAGGGAAAAGCTCGTGGCGGTCGCTGACGTGACCTACATGCGACTTCCCAAAATGCCGGAGAGGAAGAACTCGTGAACTACGTGGTCCAGTCCAAGCTTTCCAGTCTCTTCTTGGCCAGCACCGCGTCATCCAGAACTCCTGCCTCGGAGGCGAGAGAAGCGGTCTTGAGATAGTAGTCTCTCGGGCGACAGTCTTCTTCGTGATTGATCAACATGAAGTTCGATTGACGGCCACAAAGCCAGGAAAGGAACGCCAGGCCCGATTTGTAGAAATGTGTCGGTTCCTGGAAGATCCAGCGAGACAAGACTTCCGCTGGACGAAGGATCGACCGGAAATGGGCGTCTTCTCCTCGAGAGAGAAGTCGAAGAGCGAGGCCCGCCGGGCCGGCGATGGCATCGAGGATCCCCAGGAGTGCGTGACTGAAATCACCCAGGGCCACCTCCTGGTTTCCGATCGTCACCCATCTCTCAACCGGAGCTGCCTTTGTCGCGCTCGGGTCAAAGTTCCCACCAAGAATCAGGTTTGAGAAATGAAAGTCGTCTCCGGTCAGCACGATCTGTTCTCGCTGGTGGATTTCCCGGCGAATCTGGATTTCTCGATGCGCATCGAGCAAAGAAAGTTTGCACCCGCGAACCTTTTCGGGATCAAGTGCGAGAATCCGTTCGAAACTCTCCCCCGGGAAATAGCCGGCGAGATGGGGATGAAAGGCTTCGGAGAGCCAATGAACGAAGATCGGACCCGAAAGCTCATTTACAATTTCGCGGTAGACTCGAACATACTCATCCTCCTCCAGGTTGTTCAGGGACAGCCACGGAAGGGGAAGGAGGATCGGCATCCCGCCTTGTTCCTGAATGAAGCGAGCCTGTTCCACGACACCAAGGATGAGGTCTTCCGGATTCTTGACGTTCTTGATGTGATCGGCGCCTGCCCCCGCGATAAAACCTTTTTCGGGGGCAAGTCGGCCGCACTCCTCGATCAGCCGGCGAGCACTATTCCAGCCAAGAGAGAATCTTTGGGCCGTATCCATGGCCTCGGCGATCCCGAATCCTTCAGAAGATAGATTCCGTCGAATGGCCATGGTTGCGTCCCAATCGATGTGGGAAGCAATCTCCTCCGGACTCCCGGGATGGGCAACGCTATGTGGTACGTCAGCATAGTCGGGAAAAAGCACGACGTGAGCGGCAGCAAGCGCCCATCGAACATCTTTGCCTCCGGAAGAGTCTTGCCACGCCTTCTGAAAAGGGAGAAGAGTATCGTCTCTTAGATCCAGAGACTGGCCGCCTTGCAGGGTCACGGTTGTTCTCATGGAGCAGCCTTGATCTTCTTCAGGGTTTGTGCTTCTGGAAGTCGTCTATAATACTCATCGAGCGGATAGCACCCACTGATGAACCCATGCCTGGGGGCGGTGGTGCAATCGCTAAAGGTTCGACAGATTTTTCGGCGCTGGAGAGGTTTTCCAAAAAGAACGTCTCGAGGGAGGTCCGGATAGATCAATGCCATTCTTCCCAGGCCAACGAAGTCAACATGGCCGAGGCGAACCTCATGCTGGGCGACGTGAGGTAGGTAGTCCTGAAGATAGCTGTACCCGCTGCCGACGAAAATCATGTCGGGAAAAGCTTCCTTGCATTTTCGCGTGGCCTGGATGTGGGCCAAGACGCTGAGAAGCGGGTCGGTCGGGGGCAGATAGCCGTCGCTTGGTGGGTAGGCAGCTGGTCTTTGCAAGTGTGGCGTCGCGTAGGGAGAACCAAGGGTCACGTTGATCAAGTTGATTTGCAGATCGCTTAGCAGTCTCAAAAAGAGTAGCGGCTCTTCCCAATCAAAAGTAAGCGGACGATCGGGACTGGTTCCGAACCCGAACAGGTAGGGGATGTGATCTTCCCACCCCACGGCTTCTCCAACCCGAGTGTCTTGGTTTGGCGAGTAAGGAAATACATCGAGAATGGAGGCCCTGACTCCGATCTCAAGTCCGGGACAAGAAGTTCGAATCGCTTCAATGATCTCCCGAACAAGCCGGGTTCGGTTGAGAAAAGTACCCCCGTAATTTCCTTTTCGATGGCGGGCTGACAGGAGCTCGTGAAGAAGATAGCCGTGGCAACATTTTACATCCACGAAATCGAACCCCGCGTTCCAGGCCGCCTTCGCCGCCCGCACATAATTCTCCCCGATTGCCGAGAGCTCAAGATCTGTAAGAGTCGGTTGATCCGGGGAGACTCCATACTTTTGATCCAGGATCGGGTGATGTTGGACCAGCAAGGGAGCAAGTTTGTCCTCTGGCCGGGAAAAGCGGCCGGAGTGAGTGAGCTGAAGCCCCACAACCAACCCGCTCGTTGACCCTTCCTTTTCCTGATGGGCGCCGCGAAGACAGGAAAGGAGACGGGAGAGACTCTTCTCCGGATCGGCCTTCTTGTTGAAGAAGAGCTGGTTGGGATTGGCCCGTCCCCCGGGTTCCACCGCATAGGCCTCGCAGCCCCAGATGAACTTGGCACCGCTCTCCCCGAACCGTCGCCATCGCCTCAGCGTATGGGGAGAGGGGAGTCCGTCGTGGGTTCCGTCCCACCCCTCCATGGGGTGAATACAGAAGCGATTGCCGATGGTTCGCGCCCCGATCTTGAGGGGACGACCCAGAACGCCATTCTGCCCCTCCAGAGTCAGATCACAGTCAAAGTCGGGATGGATTCTCCGCAGAGTTTCTTGAAAAGCTTCAACACTTTTATGTTTTCCCGGTGAGACCCAGTTCATGGGAAAACCCCTTGGTGATTCATGGAGTGGACTTTAGTACAGAGAAAGGCCGATGGGAAGCTCCTCCTCAACTCCCTTCAAATCCTCGGGTTGGCATAGTAAGTCAGGGGAAGTTTTGGATGTCTCTTTCGAAGGTGCTACTGGAGCCTGCTGGCATGGAAATCATTCCCCTTGACCTTCGCTTTCGCGGCGTGGAAAAAACGATTGCCTCCTATCTGGTGATCGGACCCCAAGGCCCGGTCCTGGTCGAGTGCGGCCCGGGATCAACTCTCCCCAACCTCATCGAGGAGCTCGCAAAGAGAGGATTCAAGCCAGATGACGTCCGCCATGTCCTTGTCACTCACATTCACCTGGACCATGCTGGTTGCCTCGGGTGGTGGGCCAACAAGGGTGCGAGAGTCTATGTCCATGAGGTGGGAGCACCTCACATTGTTCAGCCGGAAAACCTTCTGAAAAGTGCCCGGCGCATCTACGGAGATCAACTGGAGCCGATCTTTGGCGACGTTCTTCCGGCAAGGGCGAGTCAGGTTCAGGCGGTTCGAGGGGGCGACGTACTGGAGGTGGGAGGTCTTCGATTCGAGGCAATCGACACTCCAGGGCATGCAAAACATCACCACGTCTTTTGTCTTGACGGAGCGGCGTTTACAGGTGATGCCGCAGGTGTCCGCCTGCCCGGGATCCCGTACATCGATGTTCCGGCCGTTCCTCCAGAATTTGATCTTCCCGCCTGGCGCAAGACCTTTGACATCCTGAAGAGCCGAGATTTTGAAGTCCTGTATCCGACTCACTTTGGTCCCGTCCATGATGTGAGCGAGCATCTGGAAGCGTTCGCGGAGCATGTTGAGAACGCTTCGAGCTTCATTCACAAAGAGGTTGAGATGGGAAGTGAGCGCGACCCTCTCATTGATCGGTATGTTCAATGGAATCGGGAGCGATCCGAGACTCTCGGAGTCACCCCCGCTGTGTTTGATGCCTATCAAAGCGTCAACCCCATGTCGATGTCGGTCGACGGCATCCGAAGGTACTGGACCAAACAGAGGGAACAGGCGAAGAAGTGATTCTCAGCCGGTGGACGTCTTCCCCCCGGACGGAAGAAGCTGGCGATTGTTGACGGGATTCTGATCTTTGAGCCTCCCGGCAATGATCTCCTGGCCGAGAACTTCGCCTTCCCGGATGTACTCGTCGACCGCCTTCTTTCCTTCGGCTTTCTTGAGGTCGCGAACAACATGGCCCATGAAGACTTCGCCAAGAATCGTGAGGTCAAAGCCGTTTCTGCCGCGGGTGATCAATCCCTCGTTTTCAAGGGCGCCAAATGTTTCCACCTGTTCGGCAGAGAGAGCATCCTCCTGAATCATCTGTTGAAAGGCACGATGGGGGAGCCCTTCGAATCGAAGCGGGAAGACCCAGAGGGCCGTATCTTTCTGATGAACCAGGGAACAGTTGGGAAGGCTAAGGGGTAAGTCGCCGGCCTCAACCGCGGTGCACCAGGGAAGGAGCTCACTTGTTTGTTCAAGCCTCGTTCCGGGGACCGAGGTAATCGAACTTGCCCCGGCGGCGATGAGGAACCCTTCATAGTGATTCTGGCCGATGCACTCGTTGCCGCTGATCTGCTCAAGAACCGATCCGGGCATGCCATCGGGAGACACGTAGGTATTCGTGCCGCGTCTTTGCCAGCCCTCTCGCAAGAAAGCGGAGTAGGTGTTGAGTCGCATGAGAGCTTGCTCTTTTGGAGGTGCTTGCGGTGGAAGATCACCACTGGCCAGCCCGGCCATCATGGAAGGGGATGCTCCCGGGGTGAGCAAGTAGGAAGAAATGGAGTTGATTGCCGGATGAGTCATGAGAATGCGCAGGTCTTTTTCAACTCGATTCAAAGATTGACCCGGAAGACAGGTGATCAGGTCAGCGTTGACGACAGGGATTCTTCCCTTGAGCATGGCCAGGACCCGGGGTAAATGGTGCAACCGACGTGGCTGCCGGAGAAGAACTCGTAGTTCCGGATCTAGGGTTTGAATTCCAAACGACACCTTCGTCACGTTGTACTTGACGAGCTCTTCAATGAATTCGGGAGTTGTGGTTGACAGGGTGATCTCCACCGAAATCTCGGTTTGATCGGAGATTCCAGGTAGGTCCCTGATGGTGCCCAGAACCCGACCGATGTGCTCATGCAGAAGGTCGGGGCTTCCACCTCCGATGTGAATCGACTTGATGGGCGCACCGCATATCCTGGACCGTTCCAGTTGATCCCGGATCTGCCAGGACAGGAGGGTTGCGTAACGGTCGGCGAGAGAAAAGGAAAGGCTATTCGCACCGGAAAAAGCACAGAAACGACAGTGCTGGGCACAAAAAGGTATGTGAAGATAGAGCTGAAGAGAGGCCTCGGGCAGGACGGCCGCCGTCTCGAATCCGTGCTGGATATCAGCCGTTCGAAGACCTGGGTCCTGGGGTAGCATCCAGTAGTCAATGGTATTTCGTGCTAGCCGATCGTACCGAGTGCCAAGAAGGCCACGATCGGGTAGCGCCGGGTTTTTGAGTAGAGTGTGCGGCATCGAATCTCCATGCGGGGCTGAGTTTCCAGCGGTCTCCTCCCTAACGTCGGAGTGTTACAAGGAATTGATTTCGCACCTTATGAGCCGGAAGAAGGACATGAAGCCGATTTCCCCCCCTCGAGTCATCTGGGCTCTCCTTCTTGTAACCACGATCAGCCTCTCAGCTGGTTGTCGATCTCTTGACCCGACGCGGTTTGACGAACGACTGCGCCAAGCCACTTTTGATG